>NZ_SJPU01000001.1:300000-600000 GCF_007860105.1 Allorhodopirellula heiligendammensis | reverse complement strand
AACGCCGTCTCTCTAATCGCCACGTTCGGATTGATTCCCCTCGCTGCAACCCTCCTTGGTAAACACCGTCTCGCGTCGACGTATCGTTTGAACCAATCCAACATCGGGTTCTACATCGGGGCGGCCGTAATGTCGCTCGGCGCCTGGGCGTTCGCCTATGAGGCGCTTGTGCTGGCCGATCAGTGGAAGCTGGCTCTATTAAACGAAGAGCAACTTGAACGCACCCGCGGAGTGCTTGAGAAATGGAAAACAATCTCGCCGGTGCTATTACTCTCGACGTTGGCGCTCGCTCCCGCAGTCATCGAAGAACTCTGTTTCCGCGGATATCTTTTCTCTGCCTTCCGCAGTGTCTTGCGGCCCTGGCCCACAATCATGACCACAGCAGTGCTGTTCGGCCTGTTTCATGTGTTTGTGGGCAGTACACTATTGATCGAACGTTTTCTGCCGACCACGCTCCTAGGTATCGCACTGGGATGGGTCGCCTATCGCAGCGGTAGCGTGCTGCCCGGCATGCTGATGCATTTTCTTCACAACGGTTCGCTCGAACTCGTGGGACGCTACCACGACAAACTTACGTTCCTCGGAGCGGAGATCGAGGGCAACCGTCACCTGCCGCCACTGTGGTTGGTGATCGCTGGTGGTTGCCTGTTGACAGGAATCCTAATCGTGCACCTGAGCCCACGCTCGACGTCCCTGGAAGCCGCTAAGGCCTAGAAACCTGCGTATTCCAACGCTCGCCTTGATACTCTACTCGCACTCAACAACGTTCGATCCACTCTCTTCACCGCGGGATCGCAGCGAAGATTCCAGGCAGAAGGCTGTTGGTGATCACCATCACAGTGTGTCCGGATTGGCGTCAGCGACGGCTTGATTCATGACCTCGATCGCCGCGTCTGTGTAGCGTTCGAACTCGTCGTGGAAGTGATTCATGGACGCTTCATCGGCGAAGAAAAACATTCGCTGATGGATCGGATCTCGCATGCCAAATCGTCGCTGGCCGGGGACAATCCTGCGTTCTTCGAAGAATCGGACAACGTCGATTTCATTGAGAACCGGCGTGTAACGCATCGGGTCGGCGAGAAAAACATCCATCTTCTCTGTCGAGCTGAATAGATATAACTTGCCTAGATGCACGACACCGAACTTGGGATTGCCTTCGATCCACTGATCTTCATCAATCACCGTGACGGCACAGAAACCCTCCATCGCAAGTTTCGGTGATGCATCCAATTCCGCATCCAACGCGGTCTGGGGGTCTGCAGTCGCTGGTGTTTCGGTTTTCATTCGCGCTGATGCGAGACTAGCGATGCCGCCACCTGGCATCTCTGCGGCAGGTTTCCCCACGGACGATTCAGAGGTGGACTGCATAGCCGGCGTCGCGGCGACCTCGTCAACCGGCCGGCTATCAATGTCGCTCTTGGGCAGGTTGGGCAACTCCACGTCAAGATGCTCAGCGCCTGCAATTTGCATCCCAGCAGCCGGTGTATTCGAATTGTTCGGGTACATCTCCGGCGAAAAGGCGGCCGGTGCGGGCATTTTGCTGCTCGCCTGCGTCAACATTGCGATGTACTTGGCTGGCTCCTGGGGACTGACCGTATGAGCCAGAGTCTCACCCTCCGGTGTGACCACGACGTCCATCGGGAACTTGGTCACCTTGAACATTTTCGCCAGGTCACGTGACTCGCTCGCATGAATCTTGACCGGCACAAAGCCGTTTGCGACAGCCGCCTCGACTTCCGGAGACTGAAACGCACCGGCTTCGAGTTTATCGCACCAGACACAGTTATCGGTGTAGAAATGGAGGAGTAACGGCTTGTTTTGAGCCTTGGCCTCGGCGTGAGCCGCCGTTAACTGGTCACGCCAGGGAATCTCTGCCGAGAGCGGTTGAAAGCATACTGAACTACCAGCGATGAGCACGCCAGCACGAACGATGTGGAGAGACTTGAGTTGTGTTAGCCAGGCCAGTCGCATTGGACAAAGTCCTTCTTGTCTGTTTGCAGGATTGCTCGGCCCCATGCAATCGCGGGGGGCTGTTCTCTGTCCATCGGTTATGCCGATGGTGAGGGTTGAGTGGAATCTACGGAATTTTCCGATTCCACCGCCAGGGCAGGCTTGGGGGAATGGGGAGCCAGGCTAAAATCGAACTAATATTCCGTCCCCATCATCGCTCCATCTGCCCGATTGCCGAGTTTCTGGTAGAGGGCGGGATCGACGGATAGACTCAAAAATCGAATCGAGCCGTCGGCGAAACAAAACTGGGCGCCCCCTGCATGGTAGCTGTCAAAGCCACCGACAAATTCAATGTCTGCCATCCGATCTTCGCTTGATGCGGTCAAGACCGGACCGCTGCCAGCGAGTCTCGGTCGTGGATAGGGTGCGATATCCGTGGCACCGGGCGTCATCGATTTGCCCGCAAACCAGCCGGTGTTGCGCAGCGATGCTCGCGTTCCCGAAGCCCACCCCAAGCTATCGAGCTGTGGCAGCATCTCACCGATCAAGATCGTGTGAGAGCTGCCGTCAGTGATTTCTCCATATCGCACATGGCTGTTCAGAAACATCAATCCCGTGTTGTTCGTGTCGATCGGGGCCTCGGTATGGTGATAGCAGCCCGCATAATTCGTCAGGCCAGAGGTGCCCTCCGTGTTGGGGGCGTAAGGTGATGACGGACAAATGAACGTGGCGATGGTCTGCTTCCGGGCTGGTGCGTTGGCGGCGTCATAGGTTCCCAACGAGATATCAAAATGATTGGCGATACCTTGCTGTTCGATGTAAGGGCACAACTGCACCAGATAGCCGACATCCTGTCCGACGGGTTCGTTCAAAACCGGTCCGGTTGGGTTGATGGATCCAGAGGGCAGGTGCTCCATCGAAAACTCGAAATTATGAACTGCAAGTCCCAACTGCGCCAGTTTGTTCGAGCAGGAGCAGCGGCGAGCAGCTTCTCGAGCCGCTTACACAACAGGCAACGTGCATCTGTTTGAACGCATGATGGGGCCAGTCGAATTTGACTGACATGGACCGCTCGCACGATCCTGCCTCAGGTCACCGCTAACATTACGATAGCGAGCGGTGGAATATTGAGCTTCAAACTCTGCTCACGCCCGTGGGCGGCCACGTCGTTACTCGTGATCTTTCCGAGATTCCCGACATTACTGCCCCCGTAAAGTTCCGAGTCGCTGTTAAGAATCTCCGTGTAGGTGCCCGCTTGGGGGACGCCGATCCGATATCCCACATGAGGCGCCGGGGTGAAGTTGAGCACCACCACGACTGCACCGCCGTCACTGGCAAATCGGCAGAATGTGAAGATGCTCTTGTCGGCATCATCTGCCGCGATCCACGAGAAGCCAGCCGGATCGCAATCCAGTTCGTACAGCGCCGGGTAGTCTTTGTAGATCCGATTCAAATCACCAATGAATCGTTTGATACCATCATGAACGTCAAACTGCAGCAGCGACCAGTCCAACTGGCTCTCCGCGTTCCACTCGGACGATTGTCCGAATTCGCAACCCATGAACAGTAGCTTCTTGCCTGGTGAAGCGTACTGGTATCCATAGAGCAAACGCAAATTCGCAAACCGCTGCCATTGATCGCCGGGCATCCGCGACAGCAGCGATCCTTTGCCGTGGACCACTTCATCATGCGACAGCGGCAACATGAAGTTTTCGCTGAACTGATACACCGAACGAAACGACAATTCACCTTGGTGGTACTTGCGGTAGATTGGGTCTCGCTTGATGTACTCCAGAGTGTCGTGCATCCAACCCATGTCCCACTTCATCCCGAACCCAAGTCCGCCAGTGTAGACGGGCCGGGAGACGCCACCGAACGAAGTCGATTCTTCCGCAATCGTCAAAACGCCTGGAAAATCCGCGTGCAAGTGAGTGTTAAAATGCTTCAAAAATTCAATTGCTTCGAGATTCTCATTGCCGCCAAACTGGTTAGGCACCCACTCACCGGCTTCTCGCGAATAGTCCAGATACAACATTGACGCGACAGCGTCGACGCGCAGTCCATCAATGTGATATTCCTTGCACCAAAACCGGGCGCTGGAATGCAAGAACTCGCGGACTTCCTGGCGTCCATAGTTGAAAATGTGCGTGTTCCAGTCCGGATGGAAACCTTGACGCGGATCGCTGTGTTCGTACAAGCCCGTACCGTCGAAGTGGGCCAAGCCATGAGCGTCGTATGGGAAGTGCGCCGGAACCCAGTCCACAATCACGCCGATGCCGTTGCGGTGGCAGTGATCGACAAAGTACCGGAACTCATCGGGACCGCCGAATCGACTTGTGGGGGCGAAATAGCTGGTCACCTGATATCCCCACGAGCCGTCAAATGGGAATTCCGTAATCGGCATCAGTTCGATGTGTGTGTAGCCTAGCTCTTTGACGTAATCGACCAGCATCGTGGCGAGTTCGCGGTAGCTGTGGTAGCGGCGGCCATCCCACGGACGTTTCCATGAGGAGAGTTGCACCTCGTAGACCGAAACGGGTTGCTGCAGCCAGTTGACCTGCCCGCGGCGGTTCATCCAATCGCCGTCATTCCACTGGTATTGGTCAAGATTGTGGATAATCGAGGCCGTCGCGGGTGGATGCTCGGCGGCGAACGCAAATGGATCCGCTTTATCGAGCACGGCTCCTGATTTTGTCTTGATTGCGTATTTGTACCGAGTTCCCTCGGTCGCGCCTGCAATGAACCCGCTCCATACGCCCGAGTCACTTCCTTGCAGCCAATCGCGACCTGCCTGCCAGCCATTTCCATCAGTTAACACGCTGACCTCGGTCGCGTTGGGTGCCCACACGGCAAACCGGGCTCCAGCCACACCGTCGCGCGTTTCTAAATGAGCACCGAGCCAATCGTAGCGCTCGTTGCGGGGTTCCGCGGCAACTGGCGATACTTCCGGCCGATTGACGACCGACGGTGCGCCGCCAGGCTGTCCCACGGCAGAATTCGCCCGATCCTGCTGGCTACCCTCTGCTGGAGTCGCTGTCGATTTTGCGTCGGTTGATTGGGAATCGGGCGATTTCATCAGGATTTACACCGTTGGTGAATAGGAATCAAGCATGTTGATATGGGCAAGTTTACCGCGCGAGGATGCCACTGTGTGATCAGCCCTCCGACGGCCAGATCGCCGCAAACTGGCGTTTTCGCCCGTTCGATCTCAATTGGCGAAAAATACTGCAAGCGACTGTCGCTTGGCGCTTCGTAGCTGCCTCATCTCGGTTCGTCACGCGAACCTCGGCGTCACAGCTCACCTCTTGGAAACAGCTCACTTCTCAGACCTTCGCCGCAAATGAGATACCGAAATCGTGCTGACGAGATTGCATCGCCCATCGCTGAGTGAAAACGCGAAAACGTCTGCCGCCGTTGAGCGCGGTGGGTTCTCCAGAAGGCTTGTCTTCGTACACTGTGGCGATTGGGCAGGATGCCACCTGGCACCGTGGCCATCAAATACCGTGGCCCTCTGGCACTGTCGCCATAGGGATGATTGCAGTTGGCTGAGGAGAATCAGGAATTGGTAGATAAAACGGCAGCGACGACACGCAGATCAGGGCGACCGGTTGCTCACGGCGCAATCTGCGAGCGGGTGTTCTGCGGCTGGGATCGACCGCTCATCCAACTCGCAGCAAAGTGGCTGCTCGAACAGCCAGAATCAGTGGCTCCCGCACCACTGGACCTGAGTTCTCTCGACGTCGTATTACCGTCGAGCCGGGCGTTATCTCGGTTGCGAGAGAAGTTGCAGTTCGCCGCCCATGCCAGTGGCCGCGAGTATCGTCCTCCTCGCTTCAATCTCGTCGGACGGCTTCCCAGCCTGTTGTATCGGCGACCGGCCGAGTGGGCCACCGACTTCGAACAAATTCTTGCCTGGGCTCGCGTGTTATCCGCATCCGATCCCGCAGCCTTGAAGACACTCGTACCGACACCGCCAGAGCCGGATGCGACAACGCCCTGGTTGGACTTAGCGGCCACCACACGACGGTTATGGACTACAATCGCAGCAGAGAACAGCACCTTCGAGAGCGTGCTAGAGAAGGCCGAATCCGGCGCCGATCGGCGCCGCTGGGAGTTCCTAGTCGATGCCATGAAAAGGTACCGCCATGAGCTGGAGGCTGCACAGCGATGTGACCCCAATGGTGCCGCGATTGAAAAAATCGCTCAACGCGAATGCCGCGCCTTGCGCCCCATCGTGCTAGTTGGCGCAACGGACCTCTCTGAAATGGTCAAGGCGATGTTAAGCCAGGTCGACACGCCAGTGACGGCACTGATTGCCGCGCCACCGTCATTGGCTGATCATTTTGATGAGATCGGTTGCCTCCTGCCCGAGCGTTGGAAGGACCACAAGTTGCCGATTCGCGATGAGCAGCTGATCGCCACCGGTCCCGTCGACGACCAATCGCAGGCGGTGGTTGAGTCGCTGGCTGATTTCGGCAGCCGACACAGCGTCGACGCCATTACCATTGGAGTGACTGACCGCTCGCAGACGGAACCAATCGAGAATCAATGCCGGTTGCTACGCGTGCCCACCTACCGGCACGTCGGTTGGACCGTCGCTGAAACCTCGGTCGGAAGATTGCTGGACCTGCTCGCAACCTACCGCCAACGTCGAACGTGGCGATCCCTCGCCGCACTCGTTCGGCATGCCGCGGTGTACACTTTGATCGATCGCCATTTCAGTGCCACTACGAGCGAGCGACAACGACCTCATGACCCTGCCGGTTGGCTGACGACGTTGGACCAATTGATGTCCGAGGCGTTCCCGCGCAGCGTTGACCTTCCCCTCCCCGCCACGCGTACCGAAACGGTCACGGCAGAAGCCATCCTCGGTGCTGTTGAGGACTGGCTGACCCCCTTGAATCGTCCCGCCCGCACGATTCGGCAGTGGAGCAAGGCGGTCGCCGAGGTACTCACTCGTGCTTACGCCGCCGAGACTGAGAGCGACGTGACAGGCCACGCGACGGGCGACCTGACGTCACCGGCCCTCACGAGCACCCTTGCGCGACTGGGGGATTTCGAGAACGTGAGTGAGGCACTCGATCCCGCCATTGATTCCCTCGCGGCCCTCGAGCTGATTGCCGGACGCGTTGGCGAAATTTCACTTGCCGACACGCCCGCCCCCGATAAGATCGAGATTCTGGGCTGGCTCGACTTGGCCCTCGATGACGCCCCGGCAATGGTGGTTTGTGGACTGAACCATCCCTTCGTCCCCGAGGCTGCATCATCGGATCCCTATGTACCGTCTTCGCTACAGTCAACCCTTAGCCAACGAATCAACGATCGACGTTATGCCCGAGACGTGCATGCCATGCATCAAATGCTTAGCATTCGCAAAGACGTTCGGTTTCTCGTCGGGACGCATTCCGCGGACGGATCCCCAACACCACCGAGCCGTCTGCTGGCTGCGTCCTCTGCCGATGATGCCGCCCGCCGCGTTTGCCGGATATTGACCGAGCCTCGGGAGTCCGTCCAAATCGTTCCACCAAACAGCGCTGCTGCGTCCGAGCGAAGCGGACATGACACGATGGGTTACTTCCGCCCACCGCCACCGCAACCCGGTCGCACGATCGAGACCTTGAGTGTGACGGCGTTCTCGGCCTACCTCGCCTGTCCCTATCGATTCTATTTGCGATACGTCCTGAAACTGAGGCCGTTGGATGATGGATCACTCGAACTTGCTGCGAACCAATTCGGCGATCTTGTGCACGGTGCACTCGAGAATTTCGGCGAGAGCAGTGCCAAGGACGAAGCCGATCCAGACAAAATCGCCGCCGAGCTCGTTGCCCAATTGCATCGTTATGCGGCCGAGCGATATGGCGACAATACCGCATCGACGGTTCAGTTGCAGGTTCGGCAAGCCGAACGTCGCTTGCAGACAGTGGCGTTGCGTCAAGCCGAAAGGATCGCGCAGGGATGGCGGATTCACAAAGTCGAAGCATCCGTTGACGAGCTCGACTTTGACCGCAAGACAAAGCGTCCCAAGCGTCCAACTGGAATCTTAATCGATGGCAAGTTCACTGGACTGCGAGGGCGATTTGACCGTATCGACTATCATCCGGAACTCGATCGATGGGCCATCCTCGACTATAAAACTCACGGGCACCTGCCAGAAAAAAAGCATCTTAAGAAGTTGCCCGATGGCTCGACGCAGTGGGTGGACTTACAGTTGCCGCTCTATCGTCGGTTCATCCCTGACCTGGGCATCGAGGCTGATCCTGCTGATGTTGAACTGGGATATTTCAACGTCGCCGAGAAGGATACCGAGACCAAAATTAATCTCGCCAGCTTCACCCAGGCGCAGTTTGACCAAGCCGACGAGCTGATCCATCACTGCGTGAGGCAGATCCGATCGTGTCAGTTTGAGCCGAATCCGGCCGGTGTGGAATTTGACGACTATGAAATGATGTTCAACGAGGCACTCAATACGATGCCGGCCGACGACGACAATCAAGCGAGCGAGGAGTCACCATGAACAATTCCAGAACGGACGTCGCCAATGCGGAACTCGTGAGTATAGAGCACGGCGAAACGCGTCCAGACGATGCGTTTGACGAACTGCTGCTCGGCCAGGACCTGCTCACTCCCGAGTTATTACGAGGCGCATTTGAACCCACGCTTGTGCGCGCCTCAGCGGGTACTGGCAAGACCTACCAGTTGACCGCCCGATTACTGAAAATACTGCTGACCGGCGCACCTCCCGAGACCGTGCTGGCGACCACATTTACCCGCAAAGCCGCAGGGGAAATTTTGACGCGGGTACTAGTGACGCTCGGCCAAGCCGCCGATCCCACAAAACCAGAGGCGCTAACGGCGTTACGCGACCAGGTCGGATTGCCGGGACTTCCCAGGCACGTTTGTGGTGACCTATTTCATCGGTTGCTCCGGAATATTCACCGGCTGCGAATCTGCACACTCGACAGTCTGTTTTCGCAACTCGCTCGTGCGCTACCATTTGAACTGGAGCTTCCTCCGGGGTGGCGATTGACCGACGATGTCGAAGAGGTCTGGCTGCGGCAGGTCGCCGTTGGCAACATGATCGACACCCTCAAACCCGCCGAGATCGAAACTCTGATTTCGATGCTTGGCCGCGGCGACGTCAAACGAAATATCGCCCGCGAGCTGATTACCGTTGTGGAAACGACGTACGCGATGGCCCGGCAGGCCGGCGTGGATGTATGGGACTTGATCCAGGTACCGACACGCCCGGAATCAAAATTGATCACCGCGACGGCGGGATCTTTTCGCATGGCATCTCCACCGCAGAAGTCTTTGCGAGAACTGCTCGAGAAGATGGCGGATCATCTCGACGCGCGTGACCTAGCACCGCTCATTGAACAAACTCTGCTTAAAAACATTCACAAATCGCGTCGACTCGATGAGGAAGTTAAGTACGGGCGAAGTAAATTTCCCGCAGAGATCGATTCCGGCTTTGACGTTTTGTATCAGTCTGTCCAATGCGAAGCCCTTTCGTTGTTAAGGAGCCAGAACCAAGCCACAGGTGGAGTTGCGGTGCACTACGAAGAAGCGATTTCCGAAGTCAAGCAATCCCAACGTGCATTTGCCTTCGATGATATCGCTGTTCGACTGGCTGGCATTTTTCGTAGTCTCGATGCAGAAACGATCCAGCGGCGGCTCGATGCCAACATCAACCATCTTCTCCTCGATGAGTTCCAAGACACCGCTCCGGTGCAGTGGCAGGTGCTCAAAGTACTCGCTCAGTCCACGGTGAAGTCTGATGCGAGTCCAGATGGCGTTACCACCGGAAGCCAGAGTCCGATCGATTCGCGTCGCAGCCATTCATTTTTCTGTGTGGGCGATACGAAACAGGCGATTTACGGCTGGCGCGGTGGCGTCGCTGAAATCTTTGATGCGGTTGATTCCAATATTGATGGGATCGTATCGAGTTCACAGGACAAAAGCTTTCGCAGTTCTGCGATCGTACTCGATGCCGTTACCGATGCCTTCCAGAACTTGACTCGGCATCCCCTCGCTGAGACACCGGCGAACAATGATCCTGCAGAGAAAGGCTGTTATGAGGCGACCGCGCTACAAACCTTCGCAACAAAGTTCCCCAAACATACCGCAGCCAGATCATTACCCGGTTTCGTACGGTTCATGACCGGACCGCTGATTGCGCCTAAGGAAAACGCGGATGTGCCAAAGGCTAAACCGGTCAAACCAACCGCCAAGGAAATCACCGATGCACTACTCGTCGAAGCCGCTAATCAAATTGAAGACCTGCATCGGCAGGCACCACAGTTAACCATTGGTGTTCTGACACGGACCAATGCGACCGTGGCGATGCTCATCGATCACCTGGAATCACGCGGGGTCGACGTCAGCGCAGAAGGCGGCAATCCCCTTTCAGATTCCGTCGCTGTGCGGTGGGTGCTTTCGGCACTGATGATGGTGGAGCATCCCGGCGACGGCCGCTGGCGGTTCCACATCTCGCACTCACCGCTAGCGAACTGCTTGCCGCTCGCAAACGATGACGCTCCTGATGCGGCAGCGAATCAACTGCGTTGTATGCTCGAGAACCTCGGGTTACCCGCCACAGTGCTGTTTCTCACCGAGGCATTGCGAACTGCCTGTGACGACCGCGAGTGTGGACGACTGAACCAACTCGTTGAACTGGCTACGTTGTATCGCCATACCGCTCGATCGCGTCTGCGAGATTTTGTTGATCTGGTCAACTCGAAACGGGTCCCGCGCCCGCGAGCAGCGGCGGTGCGCGTGATGACGGTCCATCAATCCAAAGGTCTGGAATTCGATGCTGTGTTCCTGCCTGAACTGCACAAGGATCTAATCGGCCAATCGCCCCAATGCATTGCCGACCTGCCCGATCTGGGCGCTCCGCCGGTCGGCATGAGCCGCAGCGTCAGTGAAAAACAATGGCACTACCTGCCGGAACGGTGGCAAAAAAACTTCGGTGCCAATATCACCTCCCGCATTACAGAGGCCCTCTGCTTACTGTACGTCGCGATGACTCGTTCCCGGCAAGGTCTCTATCTGCTCACTCCACCGGCGAACAAACCCGATTTCAATAACAAGAACTTTGCATCGCTGCTGTTTCATGCATGGAACCTTGCCTCGAATTCGGACATTGACCCCACTGCAGGACGCGAGATCTTGTTCGAACTTGGCAATGAGCGATGGTGGCAGAATGCCGAAGAGATCCAAACGGATACTACCACGAAACCATCACTTCAACGGCAGATTGCGTTCCTGCCCCTTGATGAAACACCACGGCGCAATGGGATGCACCTGGCTGACAGTAGCCAATCCTGCTAACGAACTGCCGTTTGGGGCGATCTCCTGACGAGCTGAGCCGTCGGTCGACATACGTAGCCAGATGGCTCCGTCCGGGGAAACTTCTCGCGGTAACGGGGTGAAAACTTACAAACACCTACCAATCATCGTGTGCTGAACACTAACTGAATTCGCCTTGGATGTAACGCTTGGTGGCATCCTCCTGCGGTGAATCGAAGAGTTCTTGTGTCTCTCCGAACTCTACGAGATAACCTGTCCGGCCGCCTTCACTGGTATCGACGTACATGAAGGCAGTATTGTTTGCCACACGTTTGGCCTGTTGCAGATTGTGGGTGACGATTGCAATCGTGTACTTCTCAGTAAGCTCACTGATGAGCTCCTCGATCCGCCGAGTGGCAATTGGATCGAGGGCCGAGCAGGGCTCATCCATCAGCAGGACTTCGGGTTCGGTCGCGATCGCCCGAGCGATACAGAGTCGTTGCTGCTGTCCGCCGGAGAGGGAGAGGCCGCTATTTTTCAGCTTGTCCTTGACCTCTTCCCAAAGAGCCGCCCCACGAAGAGCCTCTTCGACCTTCTCGCCAATATCGCCTCGATAGCGATTTAAGCGCAAACCAAAGGCGACGTTATTGAAAATGCTCATGGCAAACGGATTGGGCTGTTGAAAAACCATGCCGATGTACCGTCGTACGGCAACCGGATCAATATGCGCGTGGTAAATGTCCTTGCCTCGAAAGTGAACGTGCCCGTCGAAGCGAAAACCGCGCACCAGATCGTTCATACGATTCAGGCAACGGAGCGCACTGCTCTTACCGCAGCCGGATGGACCGATAAAGGCTGTTACGGACCCTCGATGGATTGGGATGTGGCTATCACGCACCGCCCGAAACGATCCATAGTAAAGATTTCGGATCCTACAATCCAATAGCAGGTCGCCATCTCCATTGGCCAACAAGTCTTCCACTTCATCGCTCGGTGTCGCAATCATGTTGGATTCTCCAAATTTCTACGTTAGGTTAGTTTTGTCTTATGTGAAATAATTTGTCCGGTGATATTGGTCGTCAGAACCATCAGCACCAAGATCAGTGATGCCGCCCATGCCATCTCAATCTGGTTCTCAAACGGCATTCCGGAAAAGTTGTAGATAAACACGGCGAGGGATGCGGTCGGCTCCATCACTTGCGATTGCCCATCTTCAAAGATCCAGTAGTTACTGAAAAGTGCTGTGAATAACAGCGGTGCGGTCTCACCAGCGGCTCGCGCGATCGCCAACATCACACCCGTTAAAATGCCGGGCAGCGCAGTTGGCAATACAATTTTCCAAGCCACCTGGGTTGGCGTGCACCCCATGCCGATGGCGGCTTCTTTCATCTTCGTGGGTACCATTCGCATCGCCTCTTCGGCGGTCAAAATAATCGTCGGCAGCATCAACAGCGACAACGCGACCCCGCCTGCCGGAGCAGAATACGTTCCTGTCGCTACGACAACGGCGGCATACGCGAACACACCGGCCAAAATCGATGGCAGACCAGTCAACGTTTTGGCGCAAAACCGAGCGACCGACGCTGTTTTAGACCCCGCACCAAACTCAGCTAGAAAGATGGCAGTCAAGACACCGCTGGGGATGGAGATGACCGCTGCGATTGCCACGATCACGATGGTTCCGACGATCGCATTGCCGAATCCGCCGCCGGATTCAAACCCGGTCGGCGGCAACTCCGTAAACAGTTCCAGCGACAATTTCTTGCCACCTCGATACACCAGCATGACGAGCACACTCAACAATGGGACGCATGCCACGACCGTCGCCAGAAACGCCCCTATACTCAGCGCCGCACTGATCATGGTGCGTGGATGACGTAGCGACCGATCGAGTTTCGGAAAATCAATCTCAGCGAACTCGGTCGTGATTTCATCGGGTGTCATCAGTGAGCCACTCCCGTTAGGCGAGCAGATGCTCGATTGAGCACGACAGCACCACAGATGTTGACGGCCAACGTGATCGCCAGCAGAACGAGGGCGGCATACATCAGCACCGGCTCTTCCAATGCAGTCGCCTCAGGAAAATGGTTTGCCAAGAGGGCGGCAAGCGTGTTCCCGGGAGAGAACAGCGAAACGCTCATCTGGTTGGAGTTGCCAACCAACATCGCCAAGGCCATCGTCTCTCCTAGAGCGCGGCCGAATCCCAGAACGAGAGCACCGAAAATCCCCTTCGACGCCGTGGGCAAGATGACTCCGAAGATCGCTTCCCACCGAGTTGCCCCCAGTCCGTAGGCGGCCTCCTTCAGCTTGCTGGGCACGTTGCTCAAGGATCCACGCGAGATCGCTGTTACCGTGGGTAAAATCATGATGGACAACACCAACGCCGCCGGTAGCATGCCCGGACCTGAGAGCGAAGTGCCAAACAGTGGGCACCAGCCCAGGTGACTATGGAGCCAGTTCGCCACAGGCCGGATCATCGGGATGACGACAAAGATTCCCCATAGGCCATAAACCACGCTGGGGATTGCTGCCAATAACTCGACGATGTTCTTAAATACCCACTCGACCTTGGAAGGCAAAAAGTTTTGCGTTAAGAAGATTGCAATCGAAACACCAAAAAATCCACCAATCAGCAGTGCCAAGATCGAACTATAGAGAGTTCCCCATATCTCTGGTAACACACCGAATTGGCCCTTCTGCAAATTCCAGGTAGTCGACGTCAGAAACGACAGCCCATGCTCGCGGATCGCGGGCAACGCTTTTCCAGCGACTTCGTAGACAATGAAAAAGACCAGTGCAACGGTGAGCCATGCAAAGATACGAGTAAACTGGCGGAACACGCGATCATTCGCGACATCAAACTTGGTGGGAGCCGTCGACACCGACGCTCGCGACTCCCACTCGGCGGACTTAGACATCAGTTCACTTTATTCGAATGAATGGAATCGAGTTTCGCTTGCACGGATTCGATGACGTTTGGCGGGAGTGCCACGTATCCCATCTCGGGAGCGGAACTCTGCCCTGTCGTCAGGCACCAACGAACCAAATCTTTGAGTGCCTGAGCCTTGTTCTCATCATCATACTTTTGATAGCAGAGCAGCCATGTGTAACTGACGATCGGGTATGCCTGTTCGCCGACCGGATCGGGCAACCACGCCCGCATGTCCTCTGGCATCGCAACGGTAGCGAGCGCTGCTGCGGCATTCTCAAGGGTCGGCGCAATCACCTTACCCGATTGGTTCTCAAGCCCTGCCATTGGCAGCTTAGCCTGGGCCGCAAATCCGAACTCGACATAACCAATGGCGCCGGGTGTCTGCATGATCGTCGCCGTCACACCATCGTTTTTAGGTGCAGCAATGAACTTGTCACTCTCGGGCCAACTCACGCTCTTTCCAGTTCCAGGCCCGCTCGCAAATCCCTTACTGATGGCTGATAGGTGATTTGTAAAAACATAGGTCGTCCCGCTACTGTCGGCTCGAACAACCACTGTGACCGGCAAGTCAGGCAGATCGGCGCCCTCATTCATCTCCGCGATCACAGGATCGTTCCAGCGGGCGATCTCGCCGAGAAAAATTTTGCTGTATGCTTCACGAGACAACTTCAGTGGCTGCTCAAGGCTCGGTAAATTGTAGGCCAGCACCACGCTACCGGCAGTCAATGGCAGTAGCACTACGCCCGCATCGACCTGAGATATCTCGTCGTCATTCATCGCAGCGTCACTGGCCGCAAAATCGACGGTATGCTCAATGAAGTCCTTAATACCACCGCCACTGCCCTTTGCTTGATAGTCAACCCTGACGCCCGGCGTCTCTGAGCTAAACTGTTTGAACCAGTGACCGTAGAGGGGCGCAGGGAAACTCGCCCCAGAACCCTGTAGTTTCACATGAGAGGTATCTCCCGTTGCACCGGAGCTATCCGACGAGCGTGACGGGCCGCAACCAGCAACCATTGCCAATCCGAGTAGCGTATTAAGAATCGATACCGACTTGAGCACAAAGGGCCTCTTTGGTTACGTGCCACTGGATGATTTGAAATTCAGGTTCTTACTTGTAGTTTGAGCTACTGCCCGTGGGAACCTTCCTTAACGAAATATTCACACTGTTCCCCGTCCCGGTCGCAACTGACAATCCCCACTAGACTGGGAGGCGAATTCATACGTGGAATCCCGGGAAAAAACGTGATTTTCACTGCTGCTTGGGTCGCAACGCTGCCGTGATTTTCGCCCCGCAAAGAGATAAAACGGAGCTCTCAGCAACGGCAGGTAGGGCACCCTTCCTGATGATTGCTCCAATCGTTCTGTTTGGAACAAGCGAGTCAGCATCGCGAGATGGTCAGGGGTCAAAAACACATTGTCGAAGGCAAACCAGTGTGTCCAGAAAGTGCGTTGGCACCAATGGTGCTGACGCTGCGGCGCTGATGCGAACTTTCTCGAAACCGTAAAATCAACCACTGCGATCGTTCCACCAGGCTTCAACAGACGTTGGGCGACCAAGATCGCCTCGAACCAGTCTGGGATCATCGTCAGCGAGTATGAAAACGTAATCACATCAACACTCGCGGGCGGCAGCTCGAATTGGGTAGCGTCGCACAGATGCACTCTGGCTTGCGTGATAGCGCGCTCTTGCATTCTCCGTTGGGCGACCTCGAGGAGCGACGGTGCGAGATCAACGAGGTGAATCGCTCTCAGGCGAGACACCGAATCGCCTGCAAAAACAACGTTTTCGCCCGTTCCCGCACCCATGTCTACCCACACACCATCATCGGGAAACTCAAGGCTGCCGATCAGCCGTTCGCGCCCGTGAAGTAATCGCGAGCGGAAGGAGTCATAGCTGTCTGCCTGACCACGATAAAAGCTTTCTAATCGCTCGGCATGGGTGTGCCCACGTACCGGGCGTAACAGCAAATGCCAAAGCACCTTTAAGTCCTCACTTAGTTTAATTCTGGGTGAAGTGATGCTCACGCGGCGACTCCCTTAGCACCAGTACTGGCTGCATGCTTGTGCAGGTCGGTGATATAGAAACTGCCATAGGTATTGACGCGGTCGCGCTGGTGCAGCTGCTCGGCTAGCTCAGATTGATAATGAAGAACTTCCCCCAGGGCGACTTGCAATCCATCTACCTTGATTCGCAGTGGATCGACGAAGTCCACTTCGAGAGCTGCACTTCGCCACAGAATGCGAGAGTTTTCCGCCGCGCGATCAAATATACTCTGCCATTCGGCGGCCAACTTTTCTGGATAGCGATCGTAGAGCCAATCCATATGATCGAGTAACACAAACCGCGAGACCTCACATTCTGAGCGATTTAAAAATCCCTCCACCGTGGTCGTGTGGGTCGAGATCCGCTCCGCCAATCCATTTTTGAGCAGCATAAAATTTGCTGGCTTGAGGTATTCTGGGCAACAGGTGCTTGAGTACTGGCCTGTCAAATAAACTCGCCAGAAATAATTGTCGCGGAGCGATACATTCCTGAACACGCTCTCGATCCGATCTTGAATAAAGCCAGTAATTCCTCCTGGGTACCCTCGCTGGATCTGGTCTCGCTGACTGCGTGGAACACCGAGCATCGCCATCGTCGACTCGCGCCGCAACGCCCAACGCAGCGGTTTACTCCAGAGCAGTTCACTGACGCCTCTGGTCACGAATATCTCCTGTTGGTGCTCGACCGACGGTGCCTCCAACATATCGAGCACGGCATCGCGTAGTCCTGGCATGCGATCCATGTAAGCATTGATAATCCAAGCAAACAAGCCAGAGGTACCGCGAAAGTAAAAGCTGCCTCGACGGTGACTCTTTTCAAAGAAATCCAAGCGTTTGTCCCAAATATCTTGGTATTTTTCATCGAGTCGACCTCGCACTGCATCGAAGTACATCGATCGCCAATCGGGGTTCCCGCCTTCACCAAACACGGTGAAAAACTCACTGAATGACAACGCGCTGATGGCCGCCATCTTCAATTCGAGCAAAGCATTCTGCAATGGATTCATATCAACGGCAAACACATTCTGGGGCCCATCGAGGGCATAGTCCAATGCATTGCAGCCCGCTGAGGTGATCACCAGCACATTGTCGCTCTCACCGAGATTGAGGGCCTGACGATCCAGCCGGGGGTCTTCCCAACAGGTGTTGTAAACCAGGTTTCGTTGATGCACGGCTGAGAAGCATCTTCGTCCGATCCATTGAGTAATCATCGATTATCAGTTCAAACTAGGGAAACCAAAGAAGTGTCAACTTAAGCTGCAAAGTCTTTTTCGCCGACGTGCTGAGGAAGTCGCTGCGACGCGTTCAAACGCCGTCCATTGGCACGTCCTTCAAGCCGGGGGAGCGAGAGCACCTGCTCCTCGGCATAGCGAGAGACCAAGCGAATTTCACCGTCATGGTCCTCAATGAGGCCCGTACAATTTTCCACCCAATCTCCGGTGTTGCAGTACAGCATCGAGTCGGAGTAGCGGATTCCCGGTGTATGGATATGTCCACAAACGACGCCCTCACATGACTGCTGACGAGCGTGATGCATGATTTTTGATTCGTACTGGCTAATAAATCGGATGCCACGCTTGACTCGATTCTTAAGCAGTGCGCAAGCTCCGTACGGATTCCGGCTCTGATTCATCATCCAGCGATGGGCCCACCAATTGACGCTTAAGCAGGCGTCGTAGAACACAGAGCTCCCTTTCGAGACCCATTGTGCTTGCGTTTCAAAACAATCGAATAGATCGCCATGGGTAACCAGGAATCGCCAGCCCCTGAGTGTTTCGAACACAAATTCATTCGCAATCTGAAGTTGCCTGAACTCAGGTGGCAGGGCCATGCGAAACATGGGGTTCCGCAGAAATGCATCATGATTGCCGGGAACGTAAAACACCTGTGCTCCTCGCTCTGCGAGCATGAGCAGATGCGATATCGTATCGTCGCAAGCCGTCGACCAGTGCCAGCCGGAGTTGATTTTCCAGGTGTCGATAAAGTCGCCGACAATGTATAGTTTGTCGGGTGCGAAGCCTTGCAGGAACTCCAAAAACTCCTTCGCTCTGGAGTGCTTACACCCCAGATGCACGTCGCTGACCAGAAGGGTACGTACTGGCCGAATCTCCATGTCAGTCACGCCCTTGGTCCTGTATTCAAAGTAACAAGCAATTGGCTTCTTCACTGAAAGTGACTTTAGCACTCGATGATGTCGTTTCTGTTAACTCAGCCAATAGGTTCGATGAATTCGGACAGTTTTTTCACAGGCACCTTCGACCCAGCTTGGCTGCACGGAACTGGAACGCCCACACTCAGCCGCTCACCTTTTGTCCACACGAGTGCTTTCTGCAATCATGATTGACTTTGAATTGATCACGGGACCGAATGGGGTCCCAATCTATTTCCAGCGTCTGCCGGTCAACACCGTTTCGATGAACTGGCTCGTGTTCGTCGGCAGTGCCGACGATGACCAAGCCGGAGGTCACGGCGTCTATCACTGGTTTGAGCACATTCCCTCTCGGGGAACTCACAAGTTTCCGGGCGGGTATCGAGACACGGAAGCTCGATTGGTACGCCACGGTGGGGACAGTGATGCAGAAACGGGATCCACGCATACCTCGTTCAGCGCCAACGTTCCTAAACGCGTGTGGGCGGACGCGCTGGAGGTACTCGCTGATATGGTGGGCCAACCACTGTTGCGGATTGACGATATCGAAGCTGAACGCGAAGTCATCCTGCAGGAGATCGGCGAATGGCATTCTGATCCATATCATCACTCGCTGTGCCGATTGCCAGGTCTGCTATGGCCTGGGCATCCGCTCGGTCACGATCAACTCGGTACCGCCAAACAATTGCGAGCCATTGATGCCAATCAACTGCGTCACGCCCATGCATCGGGATACTCACGCAACCGCTCAGTGCTGTTTCTGGCGGGCGACATCGAACGCCAACAATTGCTCGAGGTTGTCGGTGGGTGTATGGAACAAATGCCTGACCATCCCCTTTCCGAACGCAGGTGCCCGGCCAACTATGGTCCATTGCCGACCTGGCAGGCGGGACAGACGACAACCATCCATACCTCGCACGCGGATTCCGTCGTCTACTTGCTGTTCCCCATTGGACCGCTGTGCGAGGGCATCACTGCGCGGCTGCAGTGGGATTTTCTCGAACACGTGTTTTCCGCTGGTGACCTGGGATCACCACTGAATCGCCTGGTTCGCGAAGATGAACGACTGGCATATTCACCTGATTTCATCAGCACGACCTATCCTGATGGCGGTTATGCTGGCCTCGTCACGCAAACGAGCGCAGAGCCGGAGCGGGTACTCGACGCGTTCTGGCGGCTGATCGGCAGTCCAGAATTGCGATCACAACAGTGGCTCGATTACGTTCGCGACACTATCCGCGGCAGCATCGAGATGCACGATCCTCATGCCTGCGAATACACCGATGAGGGCAGTGCGTCGCTCATTCACTATGGTCAATGCATCACCGACGCCGACTTCGCCACGACAATGCTCGGCTATAGGGATCGCGATGTCAGCCTCTGGCTCGACGCACTCCAGCCCAGCGCTGCGCACGCGCTCATCTTTCGCGGGTGCGGTGAGCAAGAGTAGCGACCCCGGGGCACCCTGAGCCCCCTCATCGCCCGCCCGAATTAGCACGCCATTTTGCGTTCGATGAATGCGCATAAAAAAAAGGCTGTCCAAACAAACTGTTTCGACAGCCCTTTCAAGCCAAAATCAATCTGGCTACGCGGAGGAAGAACTATTTCTTCTTGCCCTTCTTGCCTTTTTTGCCCTTGCTCTTCTTACCCTTGGACTTCTTGCCCTTCAGGTCCTTGGCTTTCTTGCCTTTTTTACTTTTGCTTTTCTTGCCTTTTTTACCAGCCATGTCTCGTCTCCTTCAATGGTTTGCCGTACGCGGATGCGAACGACCTCGTTTGCGCCGGCGAGAACACCCCTCCGACGATACTACTCAGGTTCAGCAATCGATACCCATATCAAGAATCCTCCGAAAGTTGCCGACGAGCTTCTTGCACGAGCACACGCCTGGCCCAATTGCTCAGCGACCGCTCGTCCGCGCTACACGCCGACTCCAGCAACGCCAGCTCTTTCTCCGAAACGCGCAAGTTGATCCTCTCGGTGAGTTTCTTGTTGGCTTTCGACTTTTCTTTGGATTTTGTCATGATCTCTCTCTGCCTCACATACAAACCAGCATACGCCGTATGACATTGGCAGTCAATGCATGACTTTGTGAATCTTGGGAAATTTGGTTTCGACCTTGAAACTGCCTGGGTGCCCCGCTCACAGGCGAAACTAGCGACCTCGCCCGACAGGCCCTGCTGCTCAAATAGGGTTCGATTTGCTCGCGGACCGAACCACAAATGGAGCCGACCGATGCGGAGGGGGCGGCACCACTGCACTGTGAATGAATCGCTTTGCATCAATGCTGGAACGTTCTCCGGCCCAGCTCTGTAGGGACCATTGCTGAGTTCTGCCTTCAGTCACAAAATTCCAGATGAGCTTCGCGACCATACGGGCATCCAGCCCAATCCAAATCGACAGATGAAGTTGGCGTGAAGTTTTTTAAACTGCATCGCAATGCATGTATGCGACCGACCGGTTCTATCTATGCTTGCTGCCAGTGACTGACTGTTTTGAATCGCCCCCGATGGAATGATATGAATCAGTCGCCTGCCATCGATTTCAGTAGCGAGCGTCAATTTGGAACGACCACGAATCACCGCCATGAACGAATCAGATCTGTTGAGAATCCGTGAAGAAATCCTTGACTCCATCGATGAGGAGTTTGAGGCAGAACTAGAGGAAGCGATCTCGGATCGCGATCCAAATTCGCAGGAGGACCGCGAATTGACCCGGCGAAACTATTTTCGGCATCTCCTGCAATTACAGCAAGAGTTGATCAAATTGCAGGCCTGGGTCGTCGAAACGGGTGCCAAGGTTGCTGTCGTCTTCGAGGGTCGAGATGCCGCTGGAAAGGGTGGCGCGATCAAGCGGATCACACAGCGGCTCAATCCGCGAGTTTGCCGCGTGGTTGCTCTGACGGCGCCGTCGGAGCGAGAAAAAACCCAGTGGTATTTCCAACGTTACGTTCCTCATCTTCCCGCCGCCGGGGAAATCGTGCTCTTCGATCGCAGTTGGTACAATCGGGCGGGGGTCGAGCGTGTGATGGGCTTCTGCACCCAGGATGAATACGAAGCCTTCTTTCGCGACGTACCAAGCTTTGAACAAATGCTCGTCGACTCGGGAATCCATCTGGTCAAATACTGGTTTTCCATTTCCGACGAGGAGCAACAATTTCGGTTTCAGTGCCGAATCAGCGACCCTCTCAAGCAATGGAAACTCAGCCCAATGGACCTTGAGTCGCGGCGTCGCTGGGAGCAATATACTGAAGCGAAAGAGGTGATGCTGCAGAAGTCCAACCTGCCATTCTCGCGGTGGTGGATTGTTGAAGCGGATAACAAGAAACGGGCTCGGCTCAACTGCATCGGACACCTGCTGAAGCAGATCCCATATCAGGAGACCGAAAACGCAGCAGTAGAAATGCCGCCGCGTGAACGACACGATCATTACGAGAGAAAACCACTACCTGACGACATGTTTGTTGAGTCAGTCTTCTAGCTTTGCACCCCCGAAGACTGCGTAGCGGACGATCGCACGCAGTTGAGTCGCCAACCGCCACTACACAGCCTCATCCTCCCTGAGTCGCAGACAGCTCCATCAGTGCCGATCTCAGGGCTTCGCTATTCAATCCCGATCCCGTGGGGTTGCCTGCCGGGGAACCTTCATTGGGTTGCGCTTCGCGGCCGCGCAGGTGGATGCCCGCGATCGCTCCGGAGTCGAACAGCAGAGGAGCCCCTTCAGTCGCTCGAAAGGAGATTTTCGCGTTTTCGAACGTATAAGAGATCGAACCGGATGGGTCAACCGTGTTCACGGTGACAGCATGGCACTTTTGACTCGCTGATGCGCCGGCAAAGAGCGCCGTCACCAGCCACAGGCGTTGCCCAGTGTGGACGGACTCATTGGAGAACTTGAACGCATTCCCGTTCAGATTCGGTCCCGTGTTGAGTGCGATGATATCGAGATCGACCCACCTCTGTTGTTCAGAATCTGCGTCGACCGGTGTGAGCGGAGCACCGACTGCTTTGATAGCGTCAGTCGCTCCAAAGGCATCGCCGACATGCGTCGACTGAATCGCTGACGCCCATTCGCTAGGTCGAATATCACGACTCAACCCGGTTGCGGTTCCGTACAGGTGGGCTGCCGTCACGAGATAAGTCTTCCCTTCGGCGTAGGGCTGGGCTAAGAACGCCGTCCCGACGGTGGTTCCTGAAGATACATTCCCAGCATCGGTTTTAAAAAACGGCCGCCAGACGGAGTACTCGGGAACGTCGGGCGAACCCTCTATTCGAGCGGGTTGATGGATATGCATTCGCGATCGATCGATCGCAGGTGACGAGTCGCATCCGAGTAGCCCCAGGCTCGGTACCATTGAGAGTGCCACGAGAGCTGACCATTTTTTTTGTCTTATGCGCATTGCTATCTCTATTATCAAGTTGACTGTCTATCCACCGCGTGGATGCAAATAACGCCACCTCCTCAGAGGTGGCGTCGTGAAAACATATAAGGTACTGGTGTCAGGCAGGGCTACATGCCCGATTCCTGCTCTCTCACTTCTTCATCATGTTTTTGACTTTCCGCTTCCATCGCAGCGTCAATGGGTGGTGGGGGCGGTGGCCCACCACAGCCGCACTGCATACTGCATCCCATCACCACCAACAACAAACACATCTTGTACTTCACTTGCAAACTTCGCATTATAGTTTTCCTTCGTCGATGACTTCGCCATCATTAATCAGACACAATTGTTTCCACACAGTCGCATCGACTGAGAATGAATAGAATCGAACGGATCCATCGCAGAATCCGGCGTTGAGTCCGCCCATGTGAGCGGCGCCGAAGTAGCGATTCCAGTTTGTTGATCCGCCCTCCTCGGGGGCATAGGTTTCTTGGTCAGCGCGGGGTGGGAAGTGCCAACGGACCACACATTCGTCCCAGCCAGCATTATTCCACCGTTCATTGTCACCACCGTCCAAACCATGCTGAGAGGGATGCAACGCCTTCTCGGAGAACAGGAGCGACATGGAGGTGCCATCGGTGATATCGGCGAGGGTTCGCTTATCTCCGAGGCCTGGCCAAACGATGGCTCCGCCACGTTGACGTGCCAGTCCACCATTCGGAGCGGTGCGTGTTCCTTCGGCGGGAGCACCGAGCGGAGCCTCGGGGATGAAATCGATCACGGAATCCGGTCGACCGTGGTAGAATCCAGCACTACCTGCGTAGTCCGTGCGCCCGTAAAAGGCACTACCGTAGCCCTTGGGTGACCGCCGGGATGGGCAATAGAATCCTGGCACGAGCTGCTGGGCAACCACATTTTCATTGCCATTTCCCGATTGCGTGGCCCAGAATGGAGGGTCATCGCGGCCGAGTTCATAGATATTGTTGCCTTCCATGAAAGGCAGAATTTTGTATTGAGCACTCCATCCTCTGCGGGTAGACGCTCGACAACACACGTCGTCTTTTGGATTGCCCGCTGTCGTAGGAGCTTCGCTCGGATACTCGACTGCTTCCCGGTCACCGTCGATGGGGCCCTCTGGCAGTTTATTGTAGGCACTTTCGAAATTCAGTGATGCCAGCCCCATCTGCTTCAGTTTATTGGAACATTGCATCCTGCGAGCCGCTTCACGGGCAGCCTGTACGGCAGGCAACAGTAATCCGACCAAGACCCCAATGATCGCGATCACCACGAGTAATTCCACCAATGTGAATGCACGTCGGCGACTCAACAATCGTGTCGCTGGCAAACATGCCCCTCTAATATTTGTCGTCATCGATTCTCCTCTGCAAAATGTAAGAGACTGATTTGCACGTGGCTGGAAAGCGTTCCAAACATCGTGTCGAACGATTCGACGATGCATCGTCCGATGTGCTGATTCGAGCAACTGCCCGCAAACCCGCCTAGTGCTTTCGAGCGTGAAAACAGAGGTCTTCATCGAGACTTCATGGACTTGGCGGATTTGTTAAGTTTGGGGTCACAACTGTGTTAATAATTGATGTCGATTCGCTGATATTTCGCTCACAGAAGCATTGTGGCCGGATGCCAACACAACTGCTAACCTGATGTCGAACAGGTCGGCGTCTGCCGCTGACGGTTGAATCCGCGTGAGGGCAATACGTTCGCGTTCGGTAATCGTGCCGATGGCGTGCGGCGTCTTTGGCAATTGGACGCCCGACTGACCGGTTGCAGTTCTTGGTTGATTCAAGCGGCTGTTCATCAGCGGCGCGCGGCAAAGATTGCCCCTCGATCAGACTACTCATTCAAGCAGGCGTCACCCATGATCCAATCCAATCCCCCCACAAGCAACTCGATCGATCCATTACGCAATGTTTATCACGATTCTGTGATTGACATCGCCCAACATCGCGAACTGCTGATCTCCCGCAACGCCGCTCTGTTGTGCATCGACCTGCAGTACCTCGATGCGGCACCAGGACATGGAGTATTCGCGACCCCCGATCAAGGCGGCGTATCGGCAGAGGGGCAAGCCTACTATTTCGATCGACTTGAGAAAACAGTTCTTCCGGGCGTGCGCGAACTGCAAGACGTCTTTCGCTCACATGACTTAGAAGTCATCCACACGCGCATCCAGGCTTTGACGCAGGATGGACGTGACCGCAGCAAAGGGCATAAGCGTCTGAACCTGCTGGCCGCCCCCGGATCGCGTGATGCCGACTTTCTAGAACAAGTAGCTCCCAAACCGCAGCGGGACGAAATTGTGATCAACAAGACGGCCAGCGGGGTGTTTTCATCAACCAACTTGCATTACGTCCTCAACAATATGGGGATCGAGGCTCTGTACATTGTGGGGGTCTACACGAACGAGTGCGTCGAAACTACCGTGCGTGATGCGTGCGACCTGGGTTATCTGGTGACTTTGGTCGAAGACTGTTGCGCGACCGTTACCCCCGAACTCCACGAGGCCTCATTGGCGACGCTGCGCGATCGATACGCGCGCGTGATGACACTACGCGATACAATCGGCACCGTCGAGCGTTTGATTCCAGTTACAGAGGCAACATGATGCAGATGAAGAAAGTAGCAACTTTGGTTCTCGTTTTTGGTTTGATGTCGCCCATCAATCGCGTGATTGCCGAACACCTGCCCATCGCCAAACCGGAATCGGTAGGTATGCGAGCGGATCGTTTAGCAGAGATTCAACCGCTGATGATTGCCGGGATTGAGCGCGGCAACCTGCCCGGCGGCGTCGTATGTGTTGGCCGCCATGGAAAGATCGCGTATCTCGAGGCGTTTGGGCATCGATTCGTCGGCGATGATCCTGAAAAGATGACTGTCGACACTGTCTTTGATCTGGCATCATTGACCAAACCGGTATCGACGGCGACAGCTATCATGAAACTTGTCGAAGACGGGCACTTTTTGCTCAACGATCGAGTTACCCGTTTCCTTCCGGAGTTCGCCCCGCACGGCAAAGACGAGATCACGATCCAGGATCTGTTACTGCACCAGAGTGGATTGATTCCCGACAATGCGCTCGCTGACTACCTGGATGGTCCTGACACGGCGTGGGAGCGCATTTGTCAACTCAAGTTAACCGGTCCAGTTGGCAAGCGTTTTCGCTATTCAGACGTCAACTTCATCGTCCTAGCGAAATTAGTTGAGGAAGTTACCGGCAAAAACATCCACGAGTTTTCGCGCGCGACAACGTTTGCCCCGTTATTAATGGACGAAACCGGCTACAACCCCTCGGACGATATTAAACTCCGTACCGCACCAACGCAGCAGCGTGACGGAGATTGGATGCGAGGGGAGGTTCACGACCCGCGAGCGTACGCGCTCAACGGCGTTGCAGGACATGCGGGACTTTTTTCGACTGCCAAGGATCTCGCTAGCTATTCGCAAATGATGTTAGGACAGGGAACACTTCATTTCGAAGACAAGAAAATCCGCGTCCTGGCACCTGCCACCGTTCGAAAGATGACCGCTGCATACCGCGTCTCGTCGGGTACACGCGGACTCGGTTGGGACAAACAAACACCCTACTCCAGCAACCGCGGTGACCTGCTCTCGATGAGTGCCTACGGGCACGGCGGATTCACTGGTACCGTTCTCTGGATCGATCCAGAACTCGACCTGTTTTTTATCTTTCTCAGCAACCGTGTTCATCCCGACGGAAACGGAAGCGTGAACCATCTCGCCGGTCATATTTTGAACGTCGTGGCAAGCTCGATTGTCGACGAACCTCGACCGGTGACACACGAAGTACGTCTGGGGATCGATGTGCTCCGCTCAGAAGGTTTCCGAGCACTGGCTGATCAACGTGTCGGTCTGATCACCAATCACACAGGTTGCAGTACCGATGGCGAGAGCACCACGGCAATCCTGCAATCGGCTCCCGGCGTCTCGCTGACAGCATTATTCAGTCCCGAACATGGAATTGCTGGAAAGCTCGACCAATCGAAGATCGCAGATACCCGCGACGCGGAGACTGGCCTGCAGGTGTTTAGTCTCTACGGGTCCACTCGCCGTCCGACACCCGCGATGCTCGCGGAGATCGATACGCTCGTCTTCGATATCCAGGACATTGGGACCCGGTTCTATACCTACATTTCGACCATGGGTGAAGCGATGCAGGCGGCTAGTGAGGCCAACAAGCGGTTTGTTGTTCTCGATCGCCCCAATCCACTGGGCGGCCTGGTGGTCACCGGGCCCATGCTCGATCCAGGCAAAGAGTCGTTCGTTGGGTACCTTCGTCTGCCTGTTCGGCACGGTATGACGATCGGCGAGATCGCTCAGCTGATCAAGGCGGAACAGAACCTCGAGCTCGATCTAGAAGTGATCCGCTGCCAGGGTTGGCGGCGGAACGACAGCTGGGATCGAACGAACCTGACATGGATCAATCCCTCACCCAACATGCGCAGTCTCGTCGCAGCCTTCCTGTATCCCGGTATCGGGCTGCTGGAGATGACCAATCTCTCGGTGGGTCGAGGAACGGACACACCCTTTGAAGTCGTGGGAGCCCCCTGGATCGATGGACGCGAACTCGCACGCCAGCTCAATGGTCGCGAGCTCCCAGGTGTAAGATTTGTACCCATCGAGTTCACACCCGACTCCAGCCGATACAGCGGTCAGGCTTGTGAGGGTGTGAACATCGTCGTAACGAACCTCCAGCAACTTGAATCGGTTCGCGTGGGGATCGAAATCGCGACGAGTCTCCAAGACCTTTTCCCGCATGATTGGCAGACTAAAAATCTCAATCGCCTGCTCGGCAACGACGCCGTTTTCCACAGCATCACCAGTGGCAACGATGGCATGACGACGTGGATGAAATCACTCGACGGTGTCTCAGCGTTTCGAGCCTCACGGCAGGAATACTTACTTTACGAATAGAACCTCGATAGCTTGCTCGATGTCGATGGTAGTTGACTCGCCCTGGTCGCGAAGCTCGCCCGAGCGTGGAATTGAAAGTCGCCCGCGTTCCTTTTACCGTCTGGCGACGATGGCAAGACAGAAAACGATGC
Organism: Allorhodopirellula heiligendammensis; assembly: GCF_007860105.1. NCBI lineage: Bacteria > Pseudomonadati > Planctomycetota > Planctomycetia > Pirellulales > Pirellulaceae > Allorhodopirellula > Allorhodopirellula heiligendammensis. The sequence continues at coordinate 572,175 of NZ_SJPU01000001.1, read as the reverse complement.
TGACTCACCGCGGCTCAATCCATGTCAGGTTTCTTGTAGAACTTGCTCAAGTCGAATTCTTGACGCTGTTCCTGTTCCATGAGCTTGATCCGTGATTCCAGCCGTTCGATGCGCCGGAGCATTGCGGGGATCGTGTCGCGATCCGTTTCGACATGCACGGGACGTGGAACCGGCGGATACCCCAAATGCCGCTGCATCGCACCAAACAGGTAGACGGGATCCTTGCGGCGGTTCGCCAACGCGATCCGCCCCTCCTTCTCACCGAACAGAAACGGGCCTTTGCCCTCAAGGTCTAACCCTTCGGCGCTGAGCCGGCGTCGATACTCATCGCTGGCCAAGAACAGCAGGTCAGCCAAGTCGACCAGCCCCACATTGGCGCGAAGGTTCAGCAACCATTTCGCCCAGTCCGCATTGTAAATAGGGTCACTGCTCATCGCGGTGAGTCCGGCGTCATAGCCGAGGCGATTGCGTGACAGAACTTCAAACTGGAAAAAGAAAAAGCCGCTGCGAGCGCGCTGCGCCATACCATCCGCTGTCAGTACTCCACCACGAGGTACAACCTGGAACGACTCCCCTAAATTGCCAGCCGTGTCAATGGACTCGAGCCGCGCGGTGTAGTCAGCACGCAATTTCGCGTCGGCCTGTAACACCTGTAACGCCAGATGGATCGAAAAACGCCCGGTTTCTCGTTCTGATTCTCGAATCAGGAATGTTTGAAACGAGGAAAAATAATGCCCTAGCCGTGACATCGCGTCGCCCATCAAGCCCGAGTGCCGCAGTTCCGTCAGCATGTACTCGATCGCCATCGGTAACCGCGTCGTGGCGAGCAACTCGTGCCTGAGTTGAGCGAGCAGTTCCTGCATTGGTGTCCCGACCGCGATGCGTTCACGCACGAGGTCGAAGAGGTAGGCCTGTTCGACGTATTCAGCGTTATCGAGCATGAGGCTCACTGTTCAAGTCGGAAGATCGTCGTGCCCAGTGGCGGTAATGTGACGGCAATGCTATCGGGGCGTTCGTGATGTCCGATCCCGCGGGTCTGGCAACCGGGATAGTTGCCCACGTTACTGCCACCGTATGCTTCGCTATCACTATTGAAAACCTCTTTCCAGAACCCCGACTCAGGCACCCCAACAGGATAACCTTCTCGGACGACTGGTGTGAAATTACAGCAAACCAGCAGCGGGGCATGACCGGCGTCGCCTTTGCGCAGATAGACCAGCGTACTGTCCTTCGCGTTCTGGCAATCGACCCACTCGAATCCTTCTGGACCAAAATCGAAATGGTGCAGAGCAGGGTTCTCGTTCACGAGAAGATTCAGATCCGAGATGAGCTGCTGGATGCCTCGGTGGGTCGCGAAATCCAATAACAGCCACTGCGGTCCATCGTCTTCGTTCCACTCGTTCCACTGCGCCAATTCGCCGCCCATGAACAAGAGTTTCTTGCCAGGATGCGTCCACATGTACGAATAGAGCAAACGCAAGTTGGCGAATTTCTGCCAGATATCACCGGGCATTTGGCTGATCAACGAACCCTTGCCATGCACCACTTCATCGTGTGAGAGCGGCAACATGAAGTTTTCTGTGAACGCATAGATCAAGCTAAAGGTGAGCTCGTTCTGGTGATACTGGCGATGGATCGGCTCGTTGCGCATGTACCGGAGCGTGTCGTTCATCCATCCCATGTTCCACTTGTACGTGAACCCTAACCCGCCATCGCTGGTCGGCTTGGAAACGCCTGGCCAAGCAGTCGATTCCTCTGCCGCGGTTACCACGCCTGGGAAGTTTTCGTGCACAGCATCATTGAACTCACGCAGAAAATCGATTGACTCGAGGTTCTCGCGTCCGCCGTAGCGATTGGGCACCCACTCGCCGTCATTACGGCTATAGTCGAGGTACAACATCGACGCCACCGCATCGACACGGAGCCCATCGATGTGATACTTATCGAGCCAGAAAACCGCGTTCGCAATGAGGAAGTTCTTGACCTCGTTGCGACCGAAGTTAAAGATCATCGTCCCCCAGTCGGGATGCTCGCCTTGACGCGGGTCGGCGTGCTCATACAGAGGCGAGCCATCAAACCGACGCAGCCCATGATCGTCTTTGGGAAAGTGCGCCGGCACCCAATCGACGATGACGCCAATGCCATGTTGATGCAAATGATCTACGAAAAACATGAAGTCTTCGGGTTTTCCATGACGACTTGTCGGAGCATAGTAACCCACGCTTTGATAGCCCCATGAGCCTGAGTAGGGATGCTCGCTGATCGGCATCAACTCGACGTGAGTGAAGTTCATCCGGATGCAGTAATCCGCCAATCGTCGCGCCAGATCACGGTAGTCCAACCATCCATTCGTACGACCAGCACCTTTCTGCCAGCTACCCAAATGAACTTCGTAGACGTTCATGGGCGCGTGCAGCGGTTCGAAGTGACTGCGACGGTTCATCCAATCACTGTCGCTCCACTGATACGAGTTGATATCTGTAATGATATTTGCGGTCAGCGGCGGTAGTTCCGAGGCAAATGCCATGGGATCGCATTTATCCATCCAGTGACCGTGCTGATTGTGGATACGAAACTTATATCGCTGGCCCACGCGGGCGGCGGGCACAAAGATTTCCCAAATCCCGAGATGGGGCAGCTGGCGCGCGGCATGCTGACGCCCATCCCAGCCATTAAAGTCTCCGACCACCTGCACGGCTCGGGCGTTCGGTGCCCACACCGCGAAGTTCACACCGGGCACGCCGTTAACGGTGCGCAATTGGGCTCCCAGACGTTCATAGATCCGATGGTGCCGCCCTTGGCCGATGAGGTACCGATCGAAATCGCTCAACAAACTCGCTGTTGCGTACGGGTCGGCTGTTTCGGTCGTATTGCCTTGTCTGTCAATCATTTCGACTTTGTAGTTGCTCTCAGGAGTTTCATCTAAGATGGCCTCGAACACGCCCTCGGGGTGCAAACGCCGCATGGGACGCTTCATTCCAGAAGCCGAGTCAATCAAGAAGATCGAATGGGCTTCGGGCTGAAACATGCGAATCGCGGTCGCGGGAGTACCACGATAGTCGACCGAGTGCCTACCAAGCAAACTGCTGGGATCGCCGATGCTACCGTCTAGGAGCGATTGGATACTCGAGAGAGTGAGTTGCGTATTCATAACGAGCGTGCGAACCGAAAGTGATGGGTGACCGGAATTGGTTTGGAATTGATATCGAATAAAAAAATGAGGCTAGGGTCCCGATTGACCGATCATGGCGATTCGATGCGCCCGGTGACTGGTATCGACCGCTGACTGCAAGAGCCAGTCACGCAGACGATTGCCGCTGTGCGGTGCCGGTGGCGCTTCATGAGGCGAATCGATTCGATGGGGTACTCGGCCACCGGCAAGCGACCCCGGCGACGCGACGGTTAGACTGTTCTGCGGGGCGACCGCGTCCGGACGGCTGACCATTCTCGCCGTAAGCAAACAAGCTTGAACTTCATGGATACAGAGGGCAGAGTCGATCCGTCGCCACAAATCAGCATGCTGCACCTCCACCCGCCGCCCAAAATGATCCCACACGAAATCACTCCGCCGCCAACGCGGCAATGAATCTGTCAGGGAGCGGATCAGGTAGCGATTGTGACTCAGTAACGTGACACCCGAAGGTCCGTCAATGGCCTCCAGACCGCGAACTGCCGCTAATAGGGTTAAGCGGTTGAGATCGCCCCGCTCGTAGTCCTCTGCCTCCAAAATAGGCTCGCCGCCCGCGGTCTCGATGGCGAACTGCCAGCGTCCATCATCTAAATTACTGCTCTGGGCAGAGACGACCAGCAGCAATGAAGACAAATTCGGCGCCGGTGCCGAGGCAGTATCGAGATCAGGCTGCAGCGCCCGAGCAACCGCTCGCTCGGCGAACTGCAGACGATCGAATGCTAACGAATCGGACGCGATGTTAATGGAGTGCTGAGCCATAGTTAGTTTCCATCCGCCCGTCGGCGGTGTGCATGCAAAGGGACCGTCAGTGTGCTCAAAATGTCGGCGGCGGCCTGAGTCAGCTCGGAGGGGGGTGAACTCGAGACTCAGGCCGCCGCCAGCGATCCGTCGACCGACGGATCATGGCACGTGCGTTGCCGACTGTGCGGGAGGGATACACAACTCGGACGCGACTCGTCGGGCAGCGGCTTGGTGCCACCACTGCCTCGACACAAGAAGGTTTCGTCAAACTCGGCCGCTTCCCCAAAGTCAGCTTGCCCGAAAATGTCGCACTAGCTTGCCACCGGGCCAAACAACCGGCACAGTCCGCACGACCGCCAACCTTTGTCAGCGTTCGCTGACCCAACGGCGGTTCCCACCGACCACCGACGATCGATGTACAATTCCGTCACTGGGTCAAAACGGTGCGCTGGGTAAAGGTTACCTCCGCTCAACCAAGTTCAGATTGACGCTCTTCATCGAAATCGAAACGATTGCATGATCAATATACGGACAACATTGCGAGATCGATCGTTACTCTTGCTCGTCTTCGCAATGCTCCAGGTGAACCTCGGGGGTGTTGCGAACGCTCAACAACCTGCCCAGCAAGAACGCCCTTCAGATAAACAGACCGTTCGTGGTTTCGGTGCCATCGGCGACGGCGTGGCTGACGACACTGCTGCGATCCAACGTGCTGTTGATTCACGGGTCGGTTCAATCCATTTTCCCAAAGGAAAGTATCGCATCACGCGGCCGGTTGTCGTTGATCTTGAGCTTGTCGGGCCAACCTCACTGGTCGGCGATGGAACGCCGCAGGTCATCATGGCGGGCGCGGGACCGGCCTTTCGAATCGTCGGTACCCACGGCGGTACCGCAGCGCCCCACACTGTCCAAGACAACGTTTGGGAAAACCAGCGCACCCCGATGATTGACGGAATTGAGATTGTCGGTGCGCACGAGCATGCCTGTGGGATCGAAGCCGACGGCACAATGCAATTGACGGTATCTCGCGTGGTTGTCCGGAGAGCATTGCATGGCATCCATCTCGTCAATCGCAACCGCAACGTCGTGCTATCAGACTGCCATCTCTACGAGAATCGTGGCGTGGGTGTGTTCTATGACAACGTCAACTTGCATCAATCCAATATCGTCGGATGCCATATCAGTTACAACGAACAGGGCGGAGTCGTGATTCGCGGAGGCGATGTCCGGAACGTCCACATCGGTACCTGTGACATCGAAGGCAACATGGGCGGCCAAGGATCGCAGCCGGCCGCCAACGTGCTATTGGTCTCCGGGGAAGGCTCAATCGGTGAAGTTGCCATTGTCGGGTGCACGATCCAACACACCCACGACGCTCCCAATTCTGCAAATATTCGCATCGACGCGAATTCAAATCCGCAGGAATTCACACCAGAGCGTCGCCACGGCAACATCACCATCGCCAATAATATTCTGTCCGATGTGCAGTACAACATTGATATTAAAAACGCGCGTGGCGTAGCGATAACTGGAAACACCATCTGGAAAGGGTACACAGCGAATGTGCAGGTGGCCGACTCGCGAAGTATCGTGATGTCAGGTAATGTCTTCGATCGCAATCCACGCTACTTGTATGGAGATGCTTCCTCGGCAAAACTCGCGATCACGTTTGAACGATGTGATGGCTGCACCATCAGCGCAAACCATATCGATGGTGTCGGAACCGGAGCGGCGGCAATGGTGATCCGGAACAGCCGTCACTTTAATATCGCCAACTGTACGATCCTCGACTGTGGGAACTGTGGCATCTTGCTAGACAACGTGTCCCGAAGTCGTGTCTCCGATTGCCTCATTGGCCACCTTGACGAGGAGGCCGAACATGCTGCATCGATCCGCGTTGTGGGCGGGCAAGAAAACCAACTCGCGAATAACCTGTTGGGATACGATCTCCAAATATCTGACGTTACAACAAATGTCACGGCTGACTGATCTTGCTCGCCACCTCCAACAATTGCGGTGTCGCGAGGACGGATCGAGCGGATCTTGAAATTCACTTTTCGCTGTTCGGAATACACTGCGGAGATGAACGAACTTGGTGTCGAGATAACTGATTCAATGGATACACTTCTCGAGCGCGTCGAAATGGTTTTGCTGAAGACCAACGACGACCGACCGCACCTCGAACAGGTCTTAGCCGTGTTGAAAGCAGGCATGCCCATTTTCATCGACAAGCCGGTCGCTGGTGCGCAGCGCTCGCGAAAAAGTCGCCGATCCTCCCGCTGATCCAGTGGTGGACCAGCGGAACACCCCACTAAAAGCAGCACAACTCACCGACAGACTCAATTCCCTTTCAGGAGAGATTCAGTATGCGTTTTCTACTCGTGGTCGTCACAGCCCTCACGCTCGTTGCCTCCGTCGTCGCTGGCGACAATGCCGCAGATGACGGTAAATTGCGAATCATTGTATTCGGTGCACATCCTGACGATGCCGAATATCGTGCGGGTGGCTGCGGTGCGATGTGGTCAAAACTTGGCCATCATGTGAAATTGGTTTCAGTAACCAATGGGGACATCGGCCATTGGGCGATGTCCGGGGGCGCACTTGCGAAACGTCGTGCGGAAGAAGTTCGCAAGGCCTCTGAGATTCTGGGGACGACATCGGAGGTCATGGACATCCACGACGGCGAGTTGATGCCGACGCTGGAGAACCGTCGCGCGATCACGCGACTAATCCGTGAATGGAATGCTGATGTAGTGATTGCTCACCGACCGTGGGATTACCATCCCGACCATCGCTACGTCGGCGTCCTGGTGCAGGATGCTTCGTTTATGGTCACCGTTCCTTTCTTCTGTCCCGACACACCGCCTCTGAAGAAGAATCCAGTCTTCCTGTATGCAAGCGACCGGTTTAAAAAGCCATACCCATTCACGCCCGATATTGCGGTCTCGATTGACGCCGTGTTCGAAACGAAAGTCAACGCGATCGCTGAACTGGAGTCACAAGTGTTTGACGGCGGTGCACTTGGCAACGCAGAAATCGCAGCCGAAGCTCCGCCGGCTCGAATGAGAGACTTGCGGCTGGCTGAAGTGACAAAAACGTGGCAAGCTCGGTCCGGAAACGAAGCGGATTCGTATCGCAATGCGCTCGTCCGTTGGTATGGGGAAGAAGACGGAAACGCGGTCAAGTATGCTGAAGTGTTCGAGATTTGCGAATATGGTCACCAGCCGACTGAGGAAGACATCAAACGCCTCTTCCCATTCTTCTCTCAAGCTCATTCGAAATAGCGGAGAGGCGGACGGTACGGCAGAACGACAGATCGCAATTCAATTGGCTTCAATTCGTCGCCTCGTCGGCTTGCTGACTCAGGCGAATCGCCTCGAGGCTGAACAAGCCGACGGGCTCGTCGTTGTCGAAGTAACACCAATCGCAAACATCTGCGATTGGAAATTCGACTTGGCTGCCGAGTTCAAGATCACCGAGGTCGATGGGGTCGTTAGCGAGCCTGCCGTGCACGTACTTGGGTTCGAGCCCAATCACATTGACCCAAATGAATTCGGTTGAGCCTCCCTCGGTGATACGTGCTTTGACCACGAATTTTGAATCATCTTCTACAGTCGGTGATCCTCCACTCCGTTGAAACGCGGCAACAAACTCAGGCCATCGGTGTCGTGCTGTCGCGACCGCCGCTTGCATCGCAGGATCATCGTCGGCAATCGGAATCACTGGCGCGTTGTCTTGTTGCGAGAGTTCTTCATATGCGCCTGGCGTCAGCAATCGGTCGGCCATCTCGTCTGACCATACGTTGATGTCCATCGATTCAGGCCGGACGACGGCCAGAGTGTCTTCGTCGGCCAGCGCCACGAGCAGGCGGGCTACCGTTAAATACGCCGCGTTCATATCAGGGCGTTCATCGCCTGGAGTCAGTAAATCGACGGATAGCCAGGCATGGTGGTCTGCCACCGCTTTGCGCAATCGGAGTTCGCCGATTGCTTCGACCACCTCCGCCTTATGCTCCCAGTAGTCCGCATCCATATTGTGGACCAAATACATGCCAGTTGGCGATTTGATTATGAACAATGGACTCTCGCCGACCACAAATCCATCGCCTGACGGACTCTCCTCGTTTTCGGGATCGCCTGCCTCCGAACCACTTGCACCGGAGTAGTCGCCTCCCCAAGCCGCTTCGACAAGTTTTGCTAAGATGATGTCTTCCAGATACTTCTGTTTTCGCTGCAGCAACACCAGCGAGATCATTGGCTCGTCTTTCTCGGGATCGTCATTGTCCGCATTCAATGGGGTCTTCGATCGTGAGTATGCGTGACCAGACGTTTCGGCATCTCGCAGTTGCCTAAGCCCCTGAAAGGATTCATAGCTAAGTTGGGCGAATGCCAAACAGTAGACGAGAAAACGCCAGTGAAAATCACCCAACATACGAGTGGCGTGTAGCACGGCCATGACGCCAAAAGCCAGGAACCCCGCCCACAGGCCAATGCTGACCTCCTGCCAAATTAAGATTCCGATCAGTAGGAAGAGGCTTCCGATCACGATGAGCGTCGGTTCGGTGCCGCTAATCACGCCGACGCCGAGCAACAGTCCGCCGATCACTACGGCCCACAGGCTGGTCCAAGCCAACCCAAATCGAGGTTTTTGCAAAGGAGGTTTCATAGAATCAGCCTTTTCGAAAATGGGAACAGATTGGGTGGAACCGCGGACCGTTTGCACATCCGAGCAGAGGCATAGTTATAACGAACCGCCTCTCCCCAAGGGCTATCCGATGCTGCGTTTGACGTTTCGCTCACATTTCAGCGCGCAGTCGTAACAGATCTTAAGTGTCCAGGGGCAAACTCGATGACGAAACCTATCGCTTAGAAATTTTGATGGACAACGACACCTGTCGAGCGTCCGCCCCGATCGATAGGCGGCATCCAATGCCCCAAACTACTCCGTGCAATCGACTGGCAAATCCCATTCGTTCTGGCCAAAGACTGTTACGTCGACCGACAGTCTAAAACACAACCGCTGCTGAGTAGACTGGGGTAGAAAGAGAAGGCACGAAGCCGTGTGTTGCTGTCCCTGCTTAGTGTAACCAGTGGTTTAAATTCTCACGCACAAACGAGTCGTCGCTCAGATGAGGGTACGCGGCAATCACTCGATCGATTTCTGCAGACTGGCCTGGTGAGAGCACTTCTGCAGGATTCAAACACCACGTCCCCGGCAACAATCCTTGCCGCCTCAGAACTTCGTGAATTCCGGGGATACAACCAGCAAAATCGTTGGCAGCATCAAAGAAGGCTGCGTTGCAATCGGTCACTTCGATACTACGGCACAACAACTCCTGCGGAATGCCTTCACCGCGATCGAGCACGCCATGAATCTCATCGAGCAACTTGACTGCCGCACGAGTCCATACGCTCCAGTGCCCGAGTAGACCACCGCGAATACGAACGGACTTGATTCCCTGCGGAGTGACGATGCGGTATGGAGTCAATAGATCCACGACGATGTTATCGTCATTCCCGGTGTAGAGAGTGATGGATTCGTCACGGCCCGCATCGCAAACCGCTCGCACGACATCCAGCGTCTGATAACGATTGAAGGGAGCCATTTTAATCGCGATCACGTTGTCAATTTCTGCGAACTCACGCCAGAAATCATACGGCAACACGCGACCGCCAACGGCGGGTTGTAAATAGAAACCAATCAGCGGCATGACCTCAGCCACTTCCTGGCAATGGGTCAGCAGCTCGTCGATGCTGCTATCTGCCTGCGCCGCCAGACTCAACAAGCAAGCGTGATATCGCTGCGACACTGCAAACTCTGCTTCGCCGATCGCCTGAGAGGTGTTCCCGCAGACGCCAGCGACCTTGAACAGTTCTCGGTCTTGGGAGCCGGCATACTCGTCCATGACTTCGGATGCGAGTCGCAGTACCGGCTCAAACAATCCGATCGCCCGATCACGGATGGCGAATTGGGTCGAATGGACTCCCACCGCGATACCACCAGCCCCCGCATCGATGTAGTAGCGCGTCAACGCGGTCTGATGCCTTGGGTCGAACTGTCGATCTGCATTCAATGCCAAAGGCTGTGCTGGAATAACCAGTCCACTGCGAACGGCAGCACGAATGGCGGCGGGCAGGTCGCTAACATTCATTGTTTCAATATGCTCCGTCACTAACTTCAAAGTGAGTTGGTTTGCCCAGCGAACGACCACCCGACTTAATCCAGTGAGCTTGCCAGCGGATGAGTTGTTCGGCAGTGACCGATGGACGTCCAAACAGTTTCACCGCTTGAGAGCTGTCGCTTAGGTACGAAGTTTCGCCCGGCGTTGATGAAAATCGGACCGGTTTTTTGAGCAACTCACCCAGTTGACGAGCAACGTCCTCGGTGAAGAGGGTCTCAGGCCCGGTCACGTTGAGAATGTTTGCCGGGGTCGTGCAGTGTGATAAACAGCGCAATGCTTGTTGATTGGCATCGCCCTGCCAAATGATATTGAAGGCTGGGGAGGAATTGTCGACAGGCTGATCATGCCAGATCCGCGTCGCGATATCGTGCAACACACCGTAACGCAAGTCGATCGCGTAATTCAAGCGATACAGACAAACCGGCGTTCCCCACACGTTGCTGGCGTACTGAAACACTCGTTCGCGGCCCAAACACGACTGAGCGTACTCGCCGACTGGCGCCGGTGCAACGCGTTCATCGGGCATGCTGTCGGCGCGAGCGAGTGGGTAGACACAACCGGTCGAGAACGCGACGATGTTGGCATCGCGATAGTGGTCGGCAATATTCGCAGGTGCCAACGTATTGACGGCCCAGGTCAGCGGTTCGTCGCCTGCCGTTCCAAACTTACGCCCCGCCATGAACAAAACGTTGCGTACCCGAGGAAGTTTTGCGATCTCAACTCGGTCCAGCAAATCGCACTGAATTGTCCTGACTCCGGCGGACTCCAAGCGCTCTCGCGTGCCAGCATCGGAAAATCGAGCGACGCCGTAGATACACTTCGGAACAGCTGCTTTTTCAATCGCTGCGGCAGCCAACTGGCCCAGACTGACGCCCATCTTGCCGGCGATCCCCAAGATGATGATGTCGCCGTCGAGATTACGCATAAACTCAACCAGTTCATCGGTCGGCTGGGAAAGTAACGCATCCAGCTGCGATTCGGTTTCGATTAAGTCATGCAAAATCAGAGGCTTTCTTGGAAGGAGATAGTTTTGAATCACGCCGTCGATCCTACATCACCGCGGCAACTTGAACGACATCATCGTTGGCTTGAATGGAAGATATTTCACGCCAATGTCACGCACCTATTTGTTGGCAGCTGTTTCAAACACTATCCTAACCGTCCACGGCCGAACTGTGCCGCCCGCCCCCGCCATTTGCCGAATGAATCTGCATGTCCGAAAATTCTAAAGCTGTCGCCGATCATCCCGTAGCCTGGTATCGACGAATTGGTCCGGGCTTGATCACAGCATGCGTGGTGATTGGTCCGGGCAGCATCATGACCAGTTCCACCGTGGGCGCGAACTACCGCTACTCGATGCTGTGGGTCGTCGTCGTTTCCGTTACTTTCATGCTCGTCTACATGACGATGGCAGCCAAACTGGGGGCGGTATCGAGTGTTTCACCATGCGACCTGATCCGCCGCAAAGCAGGCCGCCCGCTGGCAATCTTGGTTGGCTTCATCGTTTTCTTCATCTGTTCGGCATTTCAGTCAAGTAACAATACCGGGGTTGTCGCAGCTTTCGAGGCATTTGTTGATTCCAAGCCGTTGGTCGTGGCGCTTGTGGTGACCTTCAATGCGATCGCGATCATGTTCTTGTTCTTGTTTAAGAACCTGTACAAGGTGATGGAGCGGCTGATGATGTTTTTCGTCGCTGTGATGCTGATCAGCTTCGCGATTAATTTATTGGTACTCCGCCCCGACCCGGTCGCGATGGCGAAGGGTTTCATACCGAGCGCCGGCACGATCGACTTGGCATTGCTGGCATTGATCGGAACCACGTTTGTAATTGCTGGGGCGTTTTACCAAGCATATTTGGTCCAGCAAAAAGGCTGGGACGTGCAGCAGGTGAGGACTGGCATTCTCGATGCGAGAGTGGGTGCTGTCATTATGGCCTTGATTACGATCATTTTGATGTCAACCGCTGCCGCCGGACTGTACACGGGCTCGCCCGTTACGCTGGCTGACCCAGTGGCAGTTGCCGAGGCGCTCGAACCCACCTTCGGAACCAGCTGCAAGGTCATCTTTTGCCTGGGCTTGTTCTGTGCAGCCTATTCATCATTTCTCGTGAATTCGATGGTGGGCGGCTTCATCGCGTCGGACGGTTTGGGTCTCGGCAGCGGTAGTCATGACCGCTGGCCACGCATCATGACCACTCTCGTCTTGCTAAGCGGAATGACTGTGTCTCTGGCTGCGTTAGTACTCGACTTTGACCGGACTCCGACGATCATCATGGCGCAAGCGGTGACCGTCGTGGGGGCTCCCCTGGTGGCAATCGTCTTGCTCTGGTTGGCAAGCAGTAAGGATGTGATGGGAGATCAGGTCAACGGTCCGGTCACAAAGACCATCGCAGGAATCGGCCTGGTTGTACTGCTAGCAATGGCCGCAAACACAGCATTGGTGTCAATACCGAGCAAGGTCCGACAGTACCGTGAAACGCTGAGCAAGACTACGATGCAAGCGGCACCAGCAACATCCCAAATCCTGGAAACCGACCAACGCTAGCCGGGACGATCGGTACAATACACTTGCTCGTCCTATGAACTTTTATCGCGGCCTTGCAGGAAATTCACCGATGAACGATTTACATCTCACGCGACGACAACTCGCTAGCGCGACCGCCGCCTTGGCGACCGCGTCGATGCTGCCTAGTTCTCTCAGCCAGCCACAGGTCGCCAATGCCAGCGAACCCGAATTGGCCGATGCGAGAAAGCGGCACCCCAATCCGATTGCGGTCTCGACCTATTCATATTGGCGGTATCAAGACAACAGCAAATTATCGATTGAGGAGTGTGTGAATCTGGCGGGAGATGCAGGGTTCGATGCCGTCGAAATCCTGCATGTCCAGATGGAAGACGAATCGCCAGGGACATTGCAGCGAATCAAGCAACGCGCCTTCCGACTGGGCTTGAGTTTGTGTGGGCTTTCAACACACCAATCATTCGTGACGCCCGATCCTGTGCAGCGTCAGGAGAACGTCCAGCACACGATTCGTTGCATCGAGCTGGCTTACGCGATGGGGATTCCAACCATTCGCGTCAATACCGGCCGCTGGGGCACATCGGGCGACTTCGATGAATTGATGGCGAACAAGGGCATCGAACCGCAACTGGAGGGTTATACCGATGACGATGGATTCGCTTGGGTTCGCGAGGGATTCGAGAAATGTTTGCCAACGGCTGAGAAGTGCGGCGTCGTACTCGGGCTGGAGAATCACTGGGGGCTCGGTCGGACCGCCGCGGGTGTTCTGAGGGTGCTGGGCAAGGTCAATTCACCGTGGCTGCGTGCCACACTGGACACTGGCAATTTTTTGGAGAACCAGTACGAGCAATACGCACAGCTCGCACCCGAAGCGGTCTTCGTTCAAGCGAAAACGTACTACGGTGGCGGTACGTGGTATTCACTCGACATCGACTACGATCGTGTCGCCAAGATCTTGCGTGATGTTGATTACCGCGGTTATATTTCGCTCGAATTTGAAGGCGGTGAATCTTACAAAACCGCAGTCCCCAAAAGTCTCGCCATGCTTCGCAAAGCATTCGCGTAGTCAGTCTGGTTCTACCGGCGAACGGTTTTCCCGTCTGCTCAGTCATCGTCGGCTTGGATAGGTGTCTGGTCCTCGTTCTTATCGGAGCGGGGGCCTGATTCGGCAGCATTGAATTCCGCTTGCTTGCGCACCTCTGCGAGTGTCTGGAGTAAAGTTGCGCGATGGGCGATCGTGGCCGCATCACCGATGTCCAGCCGCTGCAGTTCTTGTAGCGACTCGATTGCGTGCATGACTTGTTCTGGATCATGCTGAGGAAAATGCCTCTGAAGGTAGCCCTGTTCGCGGGTTCCCTGATACCAACCCTCTTGCCGCAAGGCGATCTCGTCAGCTTGCACCAACAATCTATCGACGATCCAACGTGGACACTGGGTGTTTTCGATCCCAGCGATGAGTTGGGCGATCGTGGGTGATTGACTGTCTCGGTCAGGGAATCGAGGCGGCGGGTCCCAAACAATTGGAAACACTTGCTCACCGCCTTTCTGCATTTTATCGATTGCCTCGACGACGTGCCCACCACGGAGCAGCGTATCAACCTCGGTAGCCCGGTACAAACGCGGCTGGAACACGACAGCACTTGCCAACAATAAAGAGGACGCTGTGATTGGTAGCCACCACACGCGACGACGCATCCGACCGTTGAGCGCAGGCAGTTCATTTCCAGGAGCATGCTTCCCACGGAGGACACCGATGGCCACCAAGCCGATAACAAGCGTCGGGATCACACCGTAGTAACAGATCATCGCGACGCCGCCCTGGTAGTCCACCAAAATCTGCTGTGCCTGCGTCAAGCGGATCCCGCCCATGATGGAAACCATGGATAGATTTGCCGCCAACAGTGCCACAAACGCAATCATCATGCACGGCAAAAGCACCCATGACATCACGGCGAGCATCGGGACACCGAACTGAATGGCAACGACGCGGCTGAATAACAGGACACGCCAGATCGAAACAACCGAAAGCATCGTCAGGTTGAACTTCAATGCCGTTACTTCATCAGCCATGCTCTCTATCGGGATCGCATATAACCACGCCAGCGGCGCGGTCATCCAGTAACCCGTCATGAACACACGATAGTCTCGCCACACGCTTGGGCTGTTCCGACCGATGGAAACGAGGCCAATCATCACGAACAGAAAAACGATGGAACCAATCAATAGCGAGGCAGCAAAGGGCGCTACGAGATCCCGCGGGTCATGCAGCCAACTCACCGCGTCATATTCTCGCGCGATAGCGGCAGTCGCTACCAACGTGAGTGCCAGCCAGATTGCCTTCGGGCAACGCAGCACGCGCTGGATCGACGATCGGACGCCGAATAGGAACAGCAGTGGATCTCGGAGTCTCAGGGTGGTCATCGTGTCCTCGCAATCGCTCGAATGGATTTTTGAATCTTGTCGCGTCTTCGCTGCACATCGTCGCGAAATACTCGGGACACGAGATCGTGAAATGCGTTCTGCAACTGCTCGGCCGTCATCTGATCGGGTTGATAGACAACATCGAACAACGTGTAGCGAGAGAAGTCGCCGGGCAGAAGTCGACCGGCGGCCTTGAGGGAATCATAGAGGCTGGTGCCGGGAAACGGGGTTTGCAGCGTCAATTGGACTTCTCCCATCGAGGCGGTTTCCAAATAATCTCCGAGCCTCTCGATCGACTCAGGCGTTTCACCATCGGCACCGACAATGAAACACGCATTGACTATAATTCCAGCGGCTTGAATGACGTCGACGGCATCGATCATACGCTGCCAAGCCGCCGTTTTGGCGCCCATTCCTCGATAGCGAAAGACACTCGACTCCAAACCGATCAAAATTTGTCGACATCCGCTGGCCGCAATCTGGCGCAGCAGATCGGGGCGTTCGGCAATTCGCCAATCCGATTCGGTGAACCACCGGGCACCACATTGGCGAAGTGCGTCGAGCATCGGCCCATGATCCCGGTCGCTGGCGAATGTGTTGTCATCGGCCAGCTCGATCCACGGACGCTGGCGCATCGCGGTGATGGCGGCAAGTTCGCGTTCAATTTGATCATTGGACTTCGTCCGTGGTAGCCCCAGCAGGCGGCTGGCGGCGCAAAATGAACATGCCCACGGACAGCCTCGCATCGTCTGCAAGGTATAGCGGGGCGGTGCATCTGGCCCAATTAAATCCCAGCGTGGTGTGGGCGATTTCGCTAGGCAGTAGCTCCCATTGGCGGAGTAGCGAAGTTGCATCTGGCCCGCGACGATGTCGGACAGTAACCTTGGCAGCGTCACTTCGCCGTCGCCGCTGGTGACAACATCGAAATGTGGCTCACAGTGCGAGGGTGCCGCCGTTGCGTGTAGACCACCAACAACCGTGACGATTCGCTTTTCGCTGACACGCTGCCTGCGAACCAGCGCACTGATCCGCGCCGCACGGTCCACTGCGGGTGTCAGGCATGAGAATGCAACGACATCGGGTCGATGATGCAGGATCCGATCCACGATATCCGCCTCATCGTCCCTGCCATCGTCGCTCACCAAGTCGATGTCCCAATCCGCTGGCGCGGTCGCTGCGATTGTCAGCAATCCCAGCGGTGGCAGCTGAGCAAGTGCGGAGGCCCGCCGGGCGAGTCCCGGCAGGCTCATTCCGCGGGCGAGCAACTCGTCGTGACCCACCCGCAGACAGCTCATCGAAACGAGGGTCAGCCGGTGCCGTTTGTTGATCACGAAGGATTGTTTTTGCTAGTTGCTAACGCGTTCGACGTATTCGCCGGTGATCGTACTGATCTTGATGACATTGCCTTCCTTGATGAAACCAGGCACCAGAAACTCCGCACCTGTTTCCATTTTGGCCGGCTTGGTCACGTTCGTGGCCGTGTCGCCCTTGGTACCAGGAGCCGTTTCCACGACTTCAAGCTGCACATGCTGGGGTGCTTCGACAATGATCGCCTGGCCATTGTAGAGCGTCATGGAACATTCCATGCCGTCTTTCAGGTATTTCCAGATGTCGCCAGCGACGTCGGAGGTGACCTCGTACTGCTCGAATGTTTCCCCATCCATGAAAACGTAGTCTTCGCCCTGACGATACAGGAACTGGACGGTGGTGGTTTCAACGTCTGCGGATTCGAGCGAGTCACCGCCTTTGTAGGTCCGGTCAAGGGTGGTGCCACGGATCAGATTTTTCATCTTGCACTTGTACATGGCGTTGCCTTTCCCGGGTTTGACGAACATCATCTCGGTCATCAAATACGGTTCGCCATCGATTTGGATCTTCAGGCCTTTGCGAAAATCGCTTGTATTGTAACTTGCCACGGGCGGCTCCACTCCCAAACGGAAAAGAAAGTCAGTGATTGTGAATCGGAAGGCAAAGAGTTTAACGAGCGAGGGTCAGGTTGTCCCACCCCATGCGGACAAAGATTTTATGTCTTCAATGGACCTCGCCGATCCCGCTGGGCAGCAGGTTCCACCCGCCGATGATGACTGGCTCGATTCCATGCGTCTGGCGATCCGCTCAACCACTGAGCTGCGACGCATGCTGGGACTGGCAACAACGATCGCAGGGGGGCCAGACTCCACGCCCGCTGAGACATCGATTGACGACGAAAACCACGGTTTCCCTGTCTTCGTTCCGCGAGAATTCGCCGCTCGCATGCGGCCGGGCGACGAGACGGATCCCTTGCTGATGCAGGTCATGCCAACCCACGCCGAGGGGGTCGAGGTGGCTGGGTTCCATGCGGATCCTGTCGGCGATCTACAAGCCAACGTCGCGCCAGGGGTGCTGCACAAATACGCTGCTCGAGCGCTCGTGATCACGACCGGAGCCTGCGGAGTGCACTGCCGATACTGCTTTCGCAGAGCATTCCCCTACCAGGAATCTGGATCACGCAGCCAAGCGTACGAGCCCTCCTTGGCATACCTACGGGAGCGACGCGACCTCGAGGAGGTCATCTTGAGCGGTGGCGATCCGCTGACAATGACCGATGCCGCCTTGGACGCCTTGATCTCAAAAATCGAAGGCATCGAGCACATTGGGCGACTGCGAATTCACTCGCGAATGCCGATCGTAATCCCGTCGCGGGTAAATCGATCGCTGATCGAGCGTCTGCGTGCCTCCCGCTTGACGGTATGGATGGTCGTTCACAGCAATCACGCCGCAGAGATCGATGGTGAAACCGCTGCCGCACTACAGCGGATGGTGGATGCTGGGATTCCGGTCCTCAATCAATCCGTGCTGCTGCGAGGCGTCAACGACTCCGTAGAAGACTTGGAATCGCTCTCGCGAGCGCTCATCGATTGCCGCGTGATACCCTACTATCTGCATCAGCTCGACCGCGTTGCCGGTGCCGCCCACTTCGAAGTATCTCCAGCGCGTGGTCGGGAGCTGATTGAACAGCTAGAATCGAGGTTGCCTGGGTTCGCAGTGCCCCGCTATGTCAGCGAAATTGCCGGCGAGAAATCCAAAACGCGGTTGTAGACACCACCATCATGAGAAGTCCGTGAATACGCACGCGTCCCGATCCCTGCAGCCAACACGTTGGAATTTTCTCGCCGGCTGGGGACTGAAAAACAACCCTGTGTTGCAGCGAGAACTGCTGGTGAATCTGCGGACGAACCGCGCGTTCATCCTGTTGGCGGTCTACCAGATCCTGCTCGCAGCGGTCACGTGGGTTGCGTGGCCGTCTGATGATCACTTGGACTTGACTCAGAATCCGCCGTCGGCCCGCCGCTTGGTCGATCTGTTTTTCCTGGGTCAGTATGTCATCGCCTCGTTGATCGCCCCCAGTTTCGCGGCGGGCACCATCTCGGGAGAGAAGGAGCGTCAGACCTACGAGATGCTGCTGGCAAGTCCCCTCCGTCCAGGTGCCATCGTGATCGGAAAACTGGTGGCGGCGCTCACCCATCTGGCATTACTCATTGTGGCCTCCCTGCCGATCATTGTGCTCTTCCTACCGCTCGGCGGTGTGAGCGTGTACGAGGTCGCCGCGGCATACCTGGGACTGTTCGTCTCGGTAATTTTGTTTGGATCGATTGGCGTATTTTGCAGCAGCTATTTTTCTCGTACTAGCAATTCGCTCGTCGTCAGCTACCTCATCATTCTGCCCTTGGTGATCGGCGGTGTGCTGATGTGGCAAGCCCTCGCGGCAGACGGCTTGCTACGATTGAAGGTGATCGTATTTGTCGTCCCCGCCTTTGCCATCTCAGCAGTGATCTTGATGTGTGCGGCGACGGCCAGTCGGTTGCTCTATCCTCCCGATGTCGGTAGCGAAGGCAAGGAGATTGTGGATTTGGAACAGGAAGCCGCCCAAGCAGTTGGCTTGGTGATCCAGCCCGACCAATTCCCCGACCGCTTGTTTGCTCCGCCACGCCGCGATTCATTGATGGAGGATGGGGCCAATCCGGTGTACGACAAAGAAATCCACGGCGAAATCTTCAGCCAAGGCACCTTGATGCTACGACTGGTCATCCAGATCAGCATCTTGCTCGCAATTCCGCTGATGGGTGTACTGCTGTTCTGGAAAACGCCCCTGGCTCCCTGGTTCGCCGTCTACGTGATCGTTTTTAACCTGCTCGTCGGGCCCGTCTTCTTGGCTGGCGCGTTCACGAGCGAACGCGAGCGGCAGACGCTCGACATGCTGCTAACGACGACACTTTCACCCTGGCGGATCTTTTGGGGAAAGTTTGTAGTTGGGTTCCGCGTCGCGTTTGTCCTCACCAGTTTTCTGGTTTGGCCGATGTTGCTTGGTCTGCTCCTGAATCCGGATTTCTATTCCAATTGGGGATTAGTTGCCGGCATGTTCGCGATCCCAGTCATGGTGGCAATCGTCAATGCATTCGTGGCGATCACCGCATCACTTTATCAGGTCCGGACGTCGATGGCGTTGATGACGACCTATGTCGTATTGCTCATGCTGTACGTCGTCCCAGCAGGTTTGAATACGCTCGTCACGACTCTGAATCTGCCGGCAACAACCCAGCGAGTTGTGGATTTGATTGGCGTGAGCAGTCCATTTCGAGCTCTATTCGCGTTGCCCATGGATCATCATCTGTTGCGGGTTGATGAGGTTTCCCAAGCCTACCCGGGAAACTATGTATTGGTCCTCGGTTACTTCGCCTGCAGTGTCGCAATCATCGTCGTCTCACTGATCTTAATTGCTGCTAAAATGAAGCGTTTGGGTGGCCACCGGGAGTGAACGTCAACGGCCTGAGTGGATCTTGCATGAACTCGCATGGACTAACATTCCTAACATCGGCACTGACGGTAACGATCGTCACGGTGATCCCCTCGTGGACGCCAGCACGCGGGGCAACGGACACTGTTAACGCGCACGGCCAACGTGAATTAGGGCTAGACGACCTCCCCGCACCACCCGACGAATTCAAAAGTTTACTGCATCGAGGCAACGTGACGTTTTTGATTGGCGGCCAACGGCCCTCAGTGGCCAATCCAAGCCGTCCGACAAGAGATGTCCAGAGGCGTTTCGACGCCGAGACTCGCTACCACATGAGTTTCACTTATAAGAGCCGCTGCCGGTGGGCATGGGCAGACACATCTCGCTCGCAGCGACTGGCGATCGGGGTCCGGTACGACAAGATCGAGTTGAACACCGAACATCAAATCTGGTTGCGGCAAATGCCCAACCGCGACACTTTCTGGGAGTCGCCTTTAGTCCGCCACGAACTCGATCACCTGCGACTTTCGAGCGATCCACGGTTAACGACTCGCTTCGTCACGGCGGTCAAAAAACGAGGTCGCATCGAACTGACCCGCGATCAGACCACACTCCTGCTCGATTCTGCCAAGAAGCGTTACGAAACGCAGGGACGACGGTATCGCTCCATTCTGGATGTGCTCGATTCCGACGATGCACAGCAGTGGGTAGATGAGCAACTACAAGCGGAGTTCGATCGAACGGTGGAGCTCGTCGAAATACGCTACCAGGAGCTCGACCAGATAACGGACCATGGGCGGCACCCCGTGCCCGAGGATGGTCCACTGAGTCAATTGCTCGCCCCTCGGGAGGAACCGTGAACAATCTTTTAACAGCGAACAATCTTTGTCCGTTGCGGTTGCATTCTGGTCACCCGATCGGGTTCGGCTGAGTCATGGAATCATGATTTAAGATCACCGGTCGAGTGGCCTCACTCACGACACTGTGGCATCGTGCACCAACCACCGCTTCATTCTGGCCAGCCGAATCGCGTATCCCGATACCTTGATCCCGTTAAACGAGGATGCGGCGGAAACGAGCCGGATGGCAAGAACCTCAGCCATCGTGCCCGATCAACCTGGCGAAGACCAAGTAGAGGATGCGTCTACCGATCTTCTGATCGGAGACTGTGCGGCGATGCAAGAGGCTTATCGGTCGGTCGGAAGGGTGGCACGGCAGAACGTGACGGCCTTGATTCTGGGCGAAAGCGGGACTGGAAAAGAAGTGATTGCGCGCGCGATCTACCAATACAGCGAACGAGCCTCGGGACGCTTTCTCGCCATCAATTGCGCCGCCATCCCGGAGACCCTGCTCGAGAGTGAATTGTTCGCACACGAAAAAGGTTCGTTCACGGGCGCAGATCGGAAAAAGGTTGGCAAGTTTGAACTATGCAACGACGGTACCTTGTTCCTCGATGAGATCGGCGACACGACGCCCCTGATGCAGACGAAGATTCTGCGGGTATTGCAGGATCAGTCCTTCGAGCGAGTCGGTGGTACCGAAATTATTCACACCAATGCGAGGATCATCGCTGCGACTAATCGCGACCTCGAGCAGGCGATCGAGCTAAAGGAGTTCCGCAGCGATCTGTTCTATCGTCTCGTTCTATCGTCTCAATGTCTACGCAATCGAGCTTCCGCCACTGCGCCATCGTGGTGACGACATCCTGATGCTGGCCAAATACTTTCTGCGTCGTTTTGCCGCAGAGCTTGGCAAAGACGTGACCGGTTACGCAGCTGAAACGATGGAGCTGATCTCGCAGTATCGCTGGCCCGGGAACGTCAGAGAACTGCAATCTGTGGTAAAATATGCCTTGCTCGAAGCCACCGGTCCCGTCATCTTACCGGCTCACCCACCTGTAAGTGTGCAAGACTACACGCCGCATCGCACCACAACGGCGACACATGACAACAAGGCAGATGACCGCGGACTCGATCTTCCTGCTCTCACGCGCGAGCTACTCGCATCGGGAAGCGAGGATATCCATCGGAAATTGGTTAGCATGGCAGAGAAAGAGATTTTTGCCGAAGTCCTCAAAGCGACTAGCAATAACATGACTCAAGCCGCCCGACACCTGGGCATCACACGAACCACGCTCCGCGCCCGCCTAGAGTCGCTCGGGATGTCCCATGAAAAATCCCGCCCGCTTCGATAACGATCACAGAAACCAATGATGTCAAATAAATCAGCAAACGAAGTGACGGCCGAACGCAAAGCCAAACGATTTTATATCGGTTTGGTGCTGCTGCTCTTCGCGATTCAGTTCACGATCCTCGGCACAGCTCTATCACTGGCGATCGGGGACCCCGCCCTCGCGGTCGTCCCCGACTACCATCAAGCCGCGCTTGACTGGGACTCGACCCATGCCGCTGCGGGAGCCGCTGAAAAAATGGGCTGGAAAACGCGAGTTGATGTGTCCGACGTGGCCGACGGTCATGGATTGCGAGCAGTCGATGTAGTGATGCGTGATCACAACAACCAGCCGATCGCTGACCTCAAAATTCATGGCAGCGTCTACCATCATGCCGACGCCAATCAAGTCGAACGATTTGAGATGAAAAATGTGGGAGCAGGCCGCTATCTCGCGATGCCACCAATGCGCCGCCCGGGACTGTGGCAACTCGAGCTCGACATCGAAAACGCGGGGACGCCCATGACGCTCTCTCAGACGTATGAGTTTTAAGCAGATAGCTCATAACTCTACACAGGCTACTGTTCGTCTCAGAACAAACTCGCCGGTTCGGCCTTCAATAGTTTCCGCAATGCGAACACGCCCGCGGCATTGCACATCAGCAGCGAAAGTGTCAGCACCAAGGCAACTCGCAACCAAGTCATGTCGATCGCAATGCCTGAGGCAATTGACGTCACATAGTAGAGAACGAGCGACAATATCAAGGCAGGTGGAAACGCGAGCACCGCGAGTAGCGACGACTGCGTCAGCAAAGTCTTGATCAGAAACCGGTTGCTGTACCCGATCGCTTTGAGCGTCGCGTATTCGCTCAGGTGCGCCGTGACGTCTGCCGCCAGGATCATGTAACTGATCACGCCCCCGACCAGTACTGCCAATGCCACACCGATGGCGAAGATCATGCCGATCGGCGTTTGCGTATACCACATCTGTTGTTCACTGGACTTGGCTTGGTCAAGCGTGATGGCAACCGCATAGGCCGATGTGCCGCCGAGAGATTGCAAACGTCGATTGATGGCCTGCAATCCAGCATCGATCCGCTCGGAATCAGCGAGCTGGATCAAGACCAGTGAGACACGGTTTTTGTGTCCCCCTGGAGTCAATTTTTGAAATGTATCGCGGGACGACAGCAATGCTCCATTGGCTGCCAACCCCGTCCCCATCGCAAATGTCCCCTGGATCGTCGCTTCACTGCCCGCTACGTCGGTCGTCACGCCGATATCATCGCGACCAAACCGGCCCCCCTGCTGCGGACCAAAATCCGCACCGCTGGCATCGTCGATCAGCACCGCTCCGACAGGTCGCAGCGATGCACGCGTGCCCGCACTCAACTCCGGCAGAACGAATGCGGGTTCATCCAGGTCGATTCCCATCAGTGCAATGGCTCGAAATGAATGATCCTGGGGATTCTGCCACTGAGTGACGCCGATATCCAGCGGAATCACACGGCGAACCTCCGGCAGCCCAGCGAGCCACTTCGGCAATTCCCCTCTGAGGGAAGCGGGGTCATAAATACTGAGGTAGTCTGGAGACCGCACAATCACATCGCAACGCAGCCGGTCATACACTACCGTCGCGGTGTCACCTACGCTGCCGAGAAAGCCAAGTTGCATGAACATGAGCAGAATCGCAAATCCGATTCCACCCAGCGAGACGATGGTGCGGATCGGGGTATCGGCAAGATTTCGCCATGCCAAGTGAGTCCGTCGTGACGGCGGTACAGGCCCGGGTGCCCCCGCCGAATCATCCGTATCGGTTTTCGTAGGTGTGATGTTCTCCTCTGGCCGAGACGTCACGGCATTCATGTCGACCGCGCACCATCAATGGGTTGATGCTCATCTGGATCCATACTGCGGGGATTCGATGAGCCCCCAGCAGGTAAATCCCTAGCAGCGTGATTGTCGGCATCCATAAAAATCCGCACATTTACTTGCATTTCAATCCGCTCGGCCGCCGTGGCGGTGTCGGGTGGAGCGATCTCGATGATCACCTTCGCCGTATAACGATCGACCGGGGCCAACGGGAATGGACTGGGCATGGCGGGCGTCGCGATCATGGGTTCGATTCGCCGGACAGTGCCATGCAGAGTACGGGCGAGTCCCGGGCTCTCGATCTCAGCGGTCTGGCCACGCTCGATGCGTCCCAGATCTGCCACGTTTATCTCAGCGATGCAGACCATCTTGCTCGTGTCCGCTAAATGCATCAGTGGCATCGTCGTGGTGGCTTGGCCTGGCATGGTATCGATCGACAAGATGCGCCCCGCGGTAGGGCTGACCAACTGGGCCGCTTTGACGTAGAGACGCAGCAATTCAATTTGTTTCTCCAGCGACGCTAGCGAGCCGGAGGCCTTGGCCGCCAACATCGACTTCTCCGCAGCGATGATCTCTTGCTCGGCAGCAGCAACCGATAACTCCGCCGTTTCAATGGCGTCCTGGGCATCCACCTTGGCAGCTTCGTATTGAGCACGCGTCTCGCTGATTCTTAGAGACTCTTCGTCGAGCTTGTTTTCCGACACCAACCGTGCTGTTTTAGGGTCGTTCGAAGCCGAACGCAGCTGATCTAGTTTACGTTGCCCCAGTTCAGCGGCCCGCCGGAGTAGATCGAGACTGCCGCCAGGCCCTTCCGCAATTTTCAGTTTCCCACGCGACTGCTCAACCTGGGTCCGAGCCTGCTTCAACTTGGCCTGGGCAACCTGCAAACGAGCAGTGGCCGATGCCTGCTCAGCCTGAAATTGGGCGCGTCCTTCTTCCAGTTTCGTTTCCGCAACATCAAGTTCAATCTTCTTCGCACGCAAACTTTCTAGTTCGATCAGCAAGTCCCCCGCAGCGACCATGTCTCCCTCCGCCACGGCGATCTTCGCCACACGATCGCCCGGTGGCCCCATCACCGCCAACACACCCTCCTGCGGCGCGAGCTGTCCCTGCGCACCGACGAAGGTCAGGCCGGGTTCATCGGCACTGGTCGCCTGTCGATCTCGCGGTGGCTGACCAGAAAAGAAACCGGCGATCCCACCATCGCAACCGATCACCGCCATCATCGTCACGCTCGCAACGCCAACGAACACGCTGACCCGAAATTTCCCAGTCGCACATGAGAGAGTCCGCAGTGGGGCGTGGATGAATCGAAACCGCATCGAAAAATCGTGTTTAATAAGAAAATGAACAACAAAATGAGTAGCCGAGTCTCTCCGAAACTCGAACGCCCCCCTCAGACACATCCTCGGGAAGCCCCCTCTCAAACGCATCTAACCCAACCGCCAACCGTAAAATACTTACCGATCCGCTCCCGATGGAGTCATTCACGGTCAGACCGTAGAATGGGTGAGTCCAGGAGCCCTCCTCGACCCGGCCAACCGGGAATGATCTCAGTGTAACGCCGTTTCCATCTCCTTACTGCGCGAAAGTAAGCGTGAGTCACGAAAACGCCCAAACGAATGTGCACGCCCACGACGCCGACGCCAGCAGGTCGGCGACCGACAAGTTGTTTCGGCGTTTTAAATCCAAGAGTGTCGAAGCTGATCGCAGCTTTGACGGGTCGGCGTTGATCGACGTCTGCGGCATCAACCATTACTTCGGTACAGGTGATGCGCGAAAACAAGTGCTCTACGACAACAATCTGCAGGTCCAGCCCGGCGAGATCGTGATCATGACCGGCCAAAGCGGGTCGGGAAAAACCACGCTGCTTACACTGATCGGTACAATCCGCCAGATCCAGCAAGGCGAAATTCATATCCTCGGCCAACCCCTCCGAGATGCCCGTCCCCACGAGATCAATGCCGTCCGCAAGCGACTCGGATTCATCTTCCAAGCCCACAATTTGTTCGGCTCACTAACGGCGTTGCAGAACGTCCGGATGGCGTTGGAACTGCAGCCAGCGAAAGCTTCTCGTAGTGCACAGAATCAACGCTGCTCCGAGATGCTCACCGCGGTGGGGCTGGGCGAACGCATCAACTATAAACCCAAAAGTCTCTCGGGAGGTCAGAAACAACGCGTCGCCGTCGCCCGCGGACTCGTCCATCAACCCGAAATTGTGCTCGCCGACGAACCCACCGCCGCGCTGGACAAAGATTCTGTGCGGCAGGTCGTCGAGCTCTTCCAGCGGGAGGCTCAAGAACGGGGAACGGCGATTGTCATTGTCACCCACGACAACCGCATCCTCGACGTCGCTGACCGAATCGTGAAGATGGATTTCGGAAATATCGCTCAAGACACGAACCTGGACGAAGCGGCGCTACTTGGCAAGATGCTGAAACGCTGCGAAGTATTTTCGCAGGTGTCCGTCAGTACCCTCACCACCATCGCGCGCAAAATGAAGCGAGACGAACATGCGCCAGGTGACCGGATCGTCACTTACGGAGACGTTGGAGACCGGTTTTACATGATCCGCGAGGGAGAGGTCGTCGTCAGCCAGCCCCGGGATGCTGACCGCCATGAGTTCCGCGAAGTTGCCCGGCTAAAAGAGGGCGATTTCTTCGGCGAGACCGCCTTATTGACCGGTCAAACCCGCAACGCCCACGTCGACGCCCTCACTGACACAATCACATACAGTCTCGATGCCCAAACGTTCAACGAAGTCATCGCAGGCCAGAAATCCCTCGAAGAAGAAGTTCGAAGCACCGTCTTTTCGGAGTAGCCACCCGGCTTGACGATCCCGCTGAGAACGTCAGAATAGGGCCCAGTCAGAAACCAAAATTGGTTTCCGAACCAGGAGGATAAGCGAATTGGCAAGCAGGTTGATTCGAAATCAATTGCTCCGTAAGGAGTTGCGGGTTCGAGTCCCGTGTCCTCCGCTTTTCAAAAAACACCGTCTGAAACCATGGTTTTAGGCGGTGTTTTTTATTGGCCCAGTCAACTGGGCCAAAACTGGGACAAAATCGTGTGTCTCACCGGTCAATGTCTTTGACCACTTGGCTATCGGCTTGGCATCACTCCTCGTTCATAGGTTGCTCATCGTCGGTGGCGGAACACCCGTCACTTCCCCCGAGCAGGTTCAGTTGATCCATCTTGCGGCGAGACTCCGCATCGTTGAGGTGGTAGTAGTGCCGCACCATCTCACTGTCCGCGTGGCCAAGCCAGTTCATGGTGATCCGCTCAGGGATTCCTGTGTTGGCACACACGCTGCAAAAGTAATGTCGAAAGCTGTGAAGCCGGCCATCTTCAAAACCTCGCTCGTTCTCGAACTGTTTTGGGAATTGCTTCATCAGTGGTGTGATAACCTCACGCACAAGAACGTTGCGCACGGTGTCAGATTTCAAGCGACCGCCGCGAGGCCCATGGAATATGTATTGGTCGGTCCTCGGGAGTGATTCAAGAACGGCAAGCAACTCAGCACGAAGGGGCAAGTGTCGAGTCTGACTGCTCTTGTTGGAGCGATGGCTATCACTCTGGTTGGCAAATCCGCTTTCATCTGCCACCGTCAGCATTTGCCGATCGAACCTGATGTCTGACCACTTCAAAGTGCAGAGTTCGTTGATTCGCATTCCAGTACATGCCAACCCGATAATCGCGTTCAGAAGCCAGCGAAGATTTGGCGACCGCTTGCAATGTTCAAGAATCGCGATCACCTCTTCAGACGTGTAGCAGTAAGCCCGTTCGCAATCTGCTTTCTTCATTGGCAGTTTAATGAGATCAGCCGAAAGATGCCCCTCTTCAATTAGCCACTTGACCGCTGTCTTGAGCAACGTGATCTCGCCGAGAATCGTTTTTCGAGCATAGCCGTTCTTTTCGAGATGTTTCGCGTACGCGATCAGCACAGCTTTTTTCACGCTTTGCCAATCTTCGATTCCTTTGGCAGCGGCGAACACTTCAAACTTGTCTAGAATCGCTCGATAGCGTTTTTGCGTCGACTTCTTCGTTCCGCCCAGTCCAACGGGACGGCCGTTGTAATCATCAAACAGTTTGCGACCATCCGCGATTGCTAGCGGTGAGTGCTGATCATGTTGGTCGCTGGGCTCAACTAAACCACGTTCCTCCGCAACAACGCGATCGAGGTGGGCCAGCTGCTCCAGCGCTTCTTCCTTATCGCGGGTCCCGAGGGAATGGCGCCCGCGATTCTTCGAGGTCGTTCGGGCGTCGGCGTACCAGACGCCGTTTTCTTTCCGCTGGATCAATCGCCATTCATAGAACTGGCAGCGGACCGTTTGGTACTTCGGTTTCTTGGGCATTGGAGCCTCCTTTTGTTATTTTCTGGCACGCTTCGACCATTTTGGTTTGGGTCCAGCTAGCTGCCTCGGTGGTCGCTCCTCGGTCGATTTGTCTTCATGTGGATCTGCAGACGCTTGGGTTGAAGCGGTCGAGTTCACGCGGTAGAGTTCCCACGGTGGGATCACGATGCGGCAGTTCGTGCCACCGCTTTGCCATTTTTGGATTAGGCCCGCCTTCAATCGCCGATGGACTGTGGAGAGGCTCAGGCCGCTACGGCTGGCAAACTCGTTGGGTGATAATCCGCGTTCATCAGAATTGACGGAACAGTCGGGATTGCGCATGGCACTAGGAGAACGAAACGCAGAGTCACTCATGCCGTGACCGATAGCAGAAACGAAGATATGTTTCCACTTTTCCGGAGGGTGAAATAGCGGCAACGCTATTTCGGAGGCGGATACTCAGCCGCCTTCCATCTCGATGATTGACCGCAGTTCGTTGATCGCCGGTTCTGCGTCCTCCTCCAATTCGAGCTCAGCAAGGATCTGATCGTTTTCGCGTCCTGATCGGATCATATCTCGGATTTGCTCAATCGCACTTGTCACATTGAATCCGTCTTCGTTGCTGGGGAAGTTCTCCAGAACACTTGTCCCAGGATTTTGTTGACTCGACGACAAGGTGGTATCGTCGGTTCCTCGAACCGATGAGGCATGTCGAAGTCGAGAAAGCGATACCGAGTTGACATCGCGGCCAAGATAGCCGGAAAGGTGAAGCACCCCCATCAGCCGCATCCAATTACTGAATGAAAACGGATGCCCGGAGATAAGCTGAAATCCCTGCTGATAGGCATACTTGGCATTTCGATCAGAGGTGCCTAGTTCGCGGGCGACATCTTTGAGAGTCATCGGAGCCAAGCGATCGTACACGCCATCGCGCCACCCTTCTCGTGTGTCCCATGCCGCCAGGTACGATCGCATTTTTGTTTCGCTCGTACGGGAATCCTCGATACCGAGTTTGCTCCGCATTGCGCTGCGTAAATTTGTAATGTCTGAGACGAACTCCTTACTTGGGGCCGAGGGGTTGTACAGAAGAAGTGGCAAGTCGACCAACACGTCGAGATCCGGGCATTTGAGGCCAGTAAAACTCGACAGTTTCTGATCTCGTTCCATCGATCCCGCTTCGCTTTCTGCTGCGTCCAAAAGCATGCCTGATAGAGTCTTCAAGTCACTTGAACTGAGTTTCGTTCCCAGCATTCTTGCGAGCAATCCAAAGGTTACCGGCCTAGCAGAACGCTTCAGCCAAAGTAAATTTGTGTCGGTATCGAACAGTTCTTTGGGTTCCAAAGCTGGATCGGAAGGGATTCCGTTGATGCCGAGCATAATCCCGGCACCATGGCAGAGAGGGGAATTCAGGAACAGTGACTCAGCTTCGCTTTCATGATTTTTCTGGAGAGCCCTCCACGTATTCCAAAGCACAAAGTAAAGTGGTTGACGACGGGTCGTCTCCCACTTCATTTCGACTGACAATGCATCAAGGTGCGATTCAGATCGGAGAAGCATCGGATGATCGTCGTGGTCTTCGTCGCGGGTTTTGGGCATCATTCAGTAATTGGTTCGAGTTCTAAGAGCTAAGTGGTCTCTCAAGTAATGATGACACCGATTCGACCGAAATTCGGGTGCATTTCCATCCATCAACCACGAGGCGATCTTTATCAATCGGGCATCACCACCCAGGCCAGTTTTTGCTTCCAATTTAGCAAAATCGCCGTCAAAAAGGCTCTCGCCCCCGGGGGAATCGCGCTTTCACCCCGCAAAACACGTGAAAACGATATCAAAGAGTGGTCGGCGCCCACATCTGCGGGCGCGCATGAATCGTTGATTTTGTTGTCATCCGTGCACCTACGCAACCGCTGATCCCCACGCGATAGATCGGTGGCTGGCAGTAACGCCATCGAGCCTAAGACGATTCCGCGTCATCCGCCGGTGGCGTATCATTTTCCGGTGAGTTCTGCTTGGTCTCACCTTCGAGCATGCGCGAGTCCGCTACTTTCTGCAACTCCGTCAATATCTCGGGATAGTTGGCAGCCAGATAGCGGACTACGCGTGCGTTGTCCAAAAGGGCCCTGAGATACCCGACTGAAATGACCAGGTTTAAAACGTTCTTCCCGTGGACCTCGTCGATCTGTTTAAAGTCCCTGGCCAGTGAATCCATTTCTCGCTCCATACGAGCCATGTCAATTGACGACAGCCCGCCGACCTCCCGTGAGGCAGCTTTGTCAACCAACAGATCGGCGGGCGTGGCCGCAATTAGGCATTTCGAGTAGCTGTCCGAAAAGTTGCTTGTCGCACACATCAGTTCGGCCATCTCAATCTGCCGCATGGGAACGACCTTTCGCAACTGAATGAACGTTGCACTCGTCGCGTTCTTCCCTTTCAACAATTCCACGGCCTCGGCGCAGATCCCAACCAACAGGTCCCGCTTCTTACGGATCAAGGCAACGTCGATGTCCAGGACATCTGCGATCTGGCTTTCGGCGACGCCACCCTTCACAGCCTTCATGATCATAAAATGTTCTTGGATGGCGGTTAGCCGATTCACCTTGTGGTTATACGTAAACGCCTCATCATCGAGAGCGACTAAGCATTTTACCGATTTGATTTGCAGATCCATCAAGGCCTCGTATCGAACGGTGCCATCCAACAGCATGAACTGCCCTCCGCTCCCCTTCTGAGGATGAACAACCAGCGGCTCAATCAGCCCAATCTGTCTGATCGACGCCAGGATCTGCCGGTACTTCACCGTGTTTTTGACACTCTTTGCAATCTTTCGCATGGGAAGAATGCTTGCCAGCGGTATTTCGCGAACCAAGGACTCGCATGCGAGTTGTACTTTGGTGTTCATACGAGTCGCGTCACTTTCGTGAGTTCGTTCACCAAATAGGCGGGCATGGTGTCCAGATTTTCCGTTCGTAGTAGGTCGACAAAGACTTTGTCTTCCACCAGCTGTCGGATGGCGGAGACAACGAACAGCAAGCGTGTCTCACATAATTTCGACTTCTGGACGACCAGACGCTGCTTTGCGGACTCGGCTTGGTAAGTCTCCAAAAGTTTCTTTCCCGACACGGGAGATACAGCGCGTCGTGGCCCACTGCGTAACGACTTCCCATCGGTTTGCCGCTTCTCGATCAACCGGCGTGTGGCAAGCAACTTTTTCCCTCGAAGGTCGTTTGACTCGTAAGCCTCCGTCAGCGCCCGCTGAATATCGTGATCGTCGGCGACCGCGATTGTGACGGCGACGCTAACCGGGATCTGCCCCCGCTCCACGGCCATCACCAGTCGCTCTTCACCTCGCTCAATCAACTTAACGATGCCGCGAATGTACGAGACTGCCAGATCGGTCTTCCGGGCAATGTCGGCGAACGAGTACCCGCGTTCCTTTAACGCTCCGATTTCATGGACCATCTCCACACACGATGGATTTCTTCGAGCCAGGTTCTCCACCAAGCTCATTAACAACAGCTTATCCTCCGAAACTTCGATGACGATCGCGGGAATCTCTTTCTGTCCCAATGTTTCGTAGGCTTCATATCGTCCTTGGCCGCAGACCAACAGATACTCGTCGTCAGTACCCGGTTTGGGCGTGACGGTGATAGGCTTCTTCAGACCGATATTGGCGATGTTGTTCGCGATTTGGCGAAATTTCTTTTGCCCTCGAACACGGGGATTGACCACCGTTATTTTATCGAGGGGGATCATTCGAATTTCTCGTGCGTCAGGAATGTTCATGCTGCCACCTCGAACTTTCGACGCTCAGACAACGACGTAAAGTAGTCAAGGCTGGCGAACTGATATGTGTCAAGGTAAACGCCGTTGGACTCGCACAACAGCAATCGTGGCGTTTGTATGTCCATGATCGGAAGCAGGTAGTAGTCGGCGACGTTCTCATTGGCAGAATCCATCCGCACGAGGATGGTGATATCCGGGGCCACCTTCTGTTCAACATTAATCAGCCACCGCAGTGACCCGGCCTTGGTCTGCCGACACCTCGACAGCACCATCGATGCGCTGTATTCCCCATTAATCATGAGCAGATCGGTGTCCACATCTTGAGTTACGGACGCGCCAGCGGCCCCCAAACGCGCCATCACATCGCCGATCAATTCGGGATACATCTCGCGGAGCTTTTGATTGATTTCGATGTACTCGTAGTTGCGTTCAGGTTCGTAGCCTGCCAGTCGATACGCGCGGATCAAGCTCCCGAACCGTGTCCGATAGGTCGACGAAGTCGGAACGTTGTCCGCGGCGTCAATTAGGCCTGCTGACAAAGTCGGGCTCTGTTCCATCAACATTCGCAGGCAGGTGATCATCTCTTCGTTGCTGTAGCATTTAGCTCGCTCACGGATAATCCCTTGGGCGGTATAGAACAGTTCCTGGCTAACGACCGCCTCGAAAGCGGCGTCTTTCCGAATCCAGATGTCTGGCTCGTTGCAAACTCGACGCTGTTTCAACTTGAACGACGTTCGGTTGTAAACATTGTTGCCTATGTATTTCTCGTTCGTGAGCAATTGGCGAATCGTACCTCGATTCCAAAGTCGGTCGAGGTCCGTGGTGATACCCTCAGAGTTCAATTGCTCTGCAATCTGTAGCTCACGCTGTCCTTCGACGACGAACATGCGGTAGACACGATTCACAATTTCGATTTCTTGCTCTGGCCCCATCACCAGAATCACTCGGTCGGTTTGCAAGCTCTTGCATTCGCCGCGAGCAAGTTGTGCTTTTTCTTTGCCCGTTTGATCGATTAGCATTCGGCGAAGTCCGAACCCCGCCGGGCCGCCCTGTCGGTAGCCGAGTTCGATCAGGCGGCACTGACCTTGAAAGACCTTCGTCGACAGTTCACGACTGTATTCGCCTGCCATCGCGCGTTTGACACTCTTGATGATCGTCGACGTTGGGCCGCTGTCATTCTCGAATTGTTCGGCGCAGTAGTGCACCGAGATGCCGGCTCGCTTACAGAGGTACTCGTAATAGGCGCTTTCGTCGGCGTCTTGGAACCGCCCCCAGCGACTGATGTCGTAGACAAGTATTGCTTTGTAATCCGCCACGCCGCTCTGTACGTCAGCGATCAGCGTCTGGAGGGAACGACGCCCGGCGATGCTCAAACCGCTCTTTCCTTCGTCGGCGTACGTTTTTACGATCTCGAAGTTTCGCTTTTCTGCATACGCCTGAATGATGTCATCCTGATTGGCCGTCGAGTACTGCTGGTGTTCGGTCGACATCCGCACATACTGTGCGGCTCGGACTGGTTTCGCGTCCGTTTGATTTGTGTTTGCGTACATGGAAATGGATCTCCGTGCCTTTGGCAAGTTGGGTGAGATGCGGCAGATAGGCCGTGACGTCACACCCAGTATGTCCCATCGCTGTTTGATTTCGGTTTGATTATCCATGATTCTGTGTTTGATTTGCGTTTGATTTTTAAGCAGTGGTCAAACTAGAATCAAACGATAGAACCCAGCATTAGAGCCATCGATCGCACTGGCCAACTCCGCCATGCCTCCCAGCGCGAGTCGATCTCGAAGACGCTTTGCGACGCCGCGGATACTTGAGTTTTCCCGTGGCCCTCCCCAAACGTCGTCGAGCAGCACGTCGTAAGAGATGAATTGATTTGGATAGCGTGAGATCCGTTCAAAGAATCGAAAGAGTAGCCGGTTTCCGAGAAAGCAACTCTGGCCTTTCCAAATCACCGATTGGGAGTCCACGTCAACGAGCGAATTGTGCAAGATTCCAAATCGTTGAACGACACGGAATGGCAACGACTCTTCGTCGGACTGGATTTCCTGATTGAGAAGCTCGATCGCCAGTTCGATTTGCTGAGCCACGATCGCGTGGCTTGATGCGAGTGTGGTAAGAGCCTCCCTGATCGCTCGCTTTCTTTCAATTTGCACGGTGATATTCCCGCCCATCCTGATATTTGAACACGAGATTCCTTGCCGGATTTTGAACTCGCCAACCTCCACGCTAGTTGGAAGCATTGGGAAGTGATGCAGCAACATGCTCGCTTTTGTGCGGCCGCCCACCTGAGGCAATGGAATTGTCTTTCACAGAGATGGATATGTCTTTGTGCCAAGCCGACGCCCAAGTCCGATCCCGCGGTTGGTCAAAGAACAACGCTCGCACCCAGACGAACTGAGTCACCGCGCTGTTCACGAAAAAAACTCACCAGCGAATCCCATTGCCAAACAGTCCACTTTCAGGAATCGATCCAAGCGTTGCCACCACTATCAAGCGTCACTCGATTGGGAAGCAACGAGTAGCTTTCTCTGGTTCGACCGGCCAGTGGGCGAAAAGCAAATATGACCGCGACGTTCGCATGAGTATAGGCTGCTTTGGCACCGGCCAGTTTCGATCAGCTCTTTCGATCATGCAAATTTCTCAACGCTGGCTCGAGTTCAGGATACCGAAATTCAAAACCGTCATCCATCAAACGCTTCGGAATCACATAGCGACCATACAGCACTAGTTCCGGATCCGTCCGCAAGAACAAGGGTGCACCAATGCGAACCATCCACTGAAACGCCGGTAAGCCGATTGGCACTCCCAAGACTTTGCGGAGGGTCCGCATGAAGTTCGCTTGGCTCTCTGGGATTGGCGACGACACGATGTAAGCTCCCGACATCGACTCGTCGACGATCGCTCGAATGAAGATTGTGTTGATGTCGTCTTCATGAATCCACGACCTTCCTTGCGTGCCGCTAGCCACCTTGCCGCCGAGTCCCAATTTCGTGATCAGACTCAGTGTCCCAAGTGCTCCTCCGCCGGCACCACGATCGCGGCCGACCACAAAGCTCGGGCGCAGGACCACGCCACGCTGCTGTGGCAGCTTACTTTCGGCGAACGCGGCCTCCCACGCCCGAGCGACCGTCGGCGCCAACCCAATTCCTTCTGCCGACTCTTCGGTACAAAAGGCTGACGGCGGATCGCCATAAATGTGAGCGGTGCTCATCTGCACCCAGACTGGCGGCGGTAACTCGACAGCCCGCATCGCTTTGCCAAGCAGCCGAGTCGACTCGACACGCGAACGCAAAATCTCATCCTTGTGGTTCGGCGTTTTGATGCAGTTCACCGTCCGGCCCGCCAGGTTCACCACCGCATCGACGCCGTTTAACGCCGCTGTCCAATCACCAAGCGTTCGGCCGTCCCATAAGAGATGCGACCAGCGACCACTGGCCTTCGGCTTTGTTCGCGACAGAATCGAAACCTCCGCACCCTCGCCGGCAAACGCTTCGGCCATCGAAAGTCCCAAAAAACCGCTGCCTCCTGCGATCACGATTCGTTTGCCTGTTAATTGTACATCCACTGGATATTCCAAAATTTGTTCACGTGTCATTGAATACTGGTGTAACCGCAAACCGAGCCATATTGTCACCGCCTCCGAACCACGGAGAATCAAACGCCGTCCAAGCATTACAATGGAAGATCAAATCCGGAGTTCGCGATCGCCCGAGTATGAACCATCACGACACCCTACCACTGATCTACTGCACCGGCACTCAGGTCGTCGCACGCAAAGAAGTGATGGCGGCGAATGATCGGATTGCTCATCCGGCGGGGGCCGTTGGTGTGATCGTGAAATCGCCTGTCGATCGTTCGCACGCTTACAGGGTCAAGTTCAGTGATGGTTTTGAAGCACCGATTCATCACGACCAACTAACGCGTCTTGCCGATTTCAAAAGCGATCAAATTCGCGTCAACGACTCACCGCTGATGAGTGCCGGTTTGTACGAACGTGTGATTTATCGCTGTGTCATCGGCTCGCGAGCGTACGGATTGGAGGATGATGCGTCCGACACGGATCGACGAGGCATCTACTTGCCGCCAGCCGAACTGCAGTGGTCGTTATACGGCGTGCCCGAGCAACTCGAAAATGACGAAACCCAGGAAGTCTATTGGGAGCTACAGAAGTTCATCGTTCTGGCGCTCAAGGCGAACCCGAACGTGCTGGAGTGCCTCTATTCTCCGATCGTTGAAGACGTCACATCACTCGGCGAAGAACTGCTTGCCATGCGAGACGCATTTCTGTCGAAGCTTGTGTTTCAAACCTATTCGGGATACGTCGCCTCGCAATTCAAGAAAATGCAAACCGACATCCGCAATCAAGGCCGCGTGAAGTGGAAGCACGTCATGCACCTGATTCGATTGTTGCTTTCCGGCACGAACGTCTTACATGAAGGTACCGTCTGCGTCCATGTCGGCGATCACCGCGAGAGGCTGCTCACGATCAAGCGAGGTGAGATGCCATTTGCAGAGGCCGATGCTTGGCGAATAAAGTTGCAGCGTGACTTCGAGTCCGCATTCCAAACCACCCAATTGCCCGATCGCTCCGATTACGAACGCATCAATACGTTTTTGGTCGAGGCTCGTCGGCGAGCCATCCACAGCGAACTGCCATGACCGACGCGACCAAGACAGAATGATGCAGCATGTCGAATCGCATCCGTTTCCGCTCATGTTCGCCACGATCAGCGGAGCCCACTTGTATGGTTTCCCCTCACCCGATTCCGACTTCGATCTGCGCGGCGTGCATCTATTGCCATTGGAAACCGTGGTGGGTCTTGACGGTTCCAATGAGAAAGGGGGAAAACAAGCGGTCGAGAAGGAGGGCATCTACGATGGCCTCGAAATCGATCTCGTTACCCACGACGCTGCAAAGTTCTTCGCGATGATGCTGCGCCGCAGCGGCTACGTTCTCGAACAGATCTTCTCGCCACTGGTCGTGTTCACCACGTCAGAACACCAAGAACTTAAGCAGATTGCGACTGATTGCATCACCCGGCACCATTCCCATCACTACCTCGGTTTCGCTGCAACCCAGTGGAAACTGTTCAATAAAGAATCACCACCGCGAGTCAAACCGCTGCTCTACGTGTATCGCGTCTTGCTGACCGGCATCCACCTGATGCGAACCGGCGTTGTCGAGGCCAACCTGGTCACGCTGAACGAGAACGCCAAGCTCACTTACCTCGATGACCTCATTGCCCAAAAGCAAACCGGTCCGGAAAAGGGAACGCTTAGCGCTGCCGATTTGAAGTTCCACGAGGCCGAGTATGAACGTCTCACAAAAGAGCTCGAAACAGCTCACGAGCAATCGACCCTCCCCGAGATGCCCTCAGCCCGACCCGCGCTCAACGATCTCCTTGTTCGACTGCGTCTGCGTTCCAAGCGATGAGTTGAACACCCATCGCCGAACGCGAACGACTGTTTGTCGAAGGCTACGGTTGCTCTTTCACAAGCTCTAAATGAACTTCGCTCATGGGGAACCAGAAGTCGTTCTTATAGCGAGGGTCGTTCGAGCGGACAATGTTTAGACTGATTTGCAGCTTTTTCAGGGCCGTTTCAAATTGGCTTTTAGTACAGGAAAGGCGGTTCATTGCTCGCTTGCGAAGCTCGCCTGTGTACGCCTGTTCTAACCGAATGAGTTCAAAGATCTGTTGTTCAAGTTGCCCCAGATGATCAACCGGCCTATGGAACTGTGGATAGTGTTCATTACGAAAGTGCTGCATTTTCATCAGCACTGCATCGCCCCCGATGACTTTGCCATAGAACACATCGTCGGGGTAGGTCTGAGGGATGCGAGTTTTCCAATCCCAAACCGCAGTGACCTTCGGGCTCCATCCACCCGCTTCGGGTTTCGCTTCGGACAAACCAGTATTGTCCCACAATGGTGGGTAAGGTGATCCTTTGCTCCCGAAGACCGTGCAGATTTTCTGTTCAAGCACGAATCGGTAAGCATCATCAAATGTCTTGAGTTGTCTTGGTTGCATGCGACCATTCTAACCTTGGTCAAGTCATTTGTCCGGTCCCGACAAGCTCTGTCGGAGTCGTTCAATGAACGGACCGGCATCCGACCGGATCTCTGGAACTGACGAATCAACATCGTACCGTGCTGTTAAACCCGTGCCGGAGTGATCGAAACAACTTCGGCCAACTCCGCAAATCGGCAAAATGCGTTGGCGAGTTTCATTTGCCTTGGCGTTTTGCACTGAGGATGAAACAACTTCGGTGACGCGACCATGATTGTCATGCACTTCGACCGACTGGTCGCCACATTGAGCCGGTGCGGGTCGTACAAGAACTCCATCCCACGCGGTGCGTCAGCCGCGGATGAACTTGCTGTACTGTAAAACACAATCGGAGCCTCTTGGCCCTGGAACTTGTCGACGGTCCCCACTCTTGCGCGATCGCCGACGGCTGCCGAAATTGCATCGACCTGTGCGTTGTAGGGGGCGACTATCAAGATGTCTTCGGATGTGATTCGGCGTTGGACACCGTCGATTCGTTTCCACGACGCCGATGATGCGTAAAGTCCCTCGACGATCGCCTGGACGACCTCAACTTCTTCTTCGCTTCGGTTCTGATTGTTTTCATGGTCGACAGCCACCAATCGTAATCCACTGCCGGAGAATTCATGGTCGCCCAATATCTCGTTTTCAAAACAATCTGCGTGACTGGTCAATCGACCATCGTAGAATTGTTCCGACGTAAACACGCAAACCTTGGGATGCAACCTGCGAGTTTGAGCCAAGAACAGTCCACGGTCATTCGGGATAGTGGCTTCGTCGCCGATCAAATGCCCCAAGACGGCGACATCCGAACCTGCGGGATGAGCCGCTCGCTGGGGTTGCTCCAGCTGCTGGGGGTCGCCAAGAAGGATTACATTCTTAGCGGCACGCATGGCAGCGAGCGATTGTGCTAGCGACATTTGTCCCGCTTCGTCGATGAACAAGTAATCGAGTTTCTGGTTCATTTCTTCACGAGACCAAAGCCACGCAGTTCCTCCAACAACGGTACCAGTGGCAACAGCAGCCACGGCAGCCGGATTCGAATTGAGGAGTTGAATGTGTTCAGATCCTTCCTGGTTGATCGCCGTTGTTTTCTGGGCAAATGAGACTTCACCCGCGTTATCGAAGGATGCGGCACGAACCAACAAATTCGTGATCACTTTATGACTGACCGCCGTGACACCAATCTTGAAACCACGACGAGCGAGTTCCACGATCATATGTCCGCCTACATGTGTCTTTCCTGAACCGGGCGGACCCTGAATGGGAAGAACGCTGTGGTCCATGTCCGCGGCAAGTGCGATGGCGACGTCGACATCGTCACCCGCAAGAGGAAGCGTCAGCGAAATCAACCTTGGCGGTCGTCGAGCCAGTAGGTCATAACGCGCCGATGGCATGAACTTTGGATCCCAGTATTCCTCGGCGATCTCACGACCAAGTTCCAACAGTGTCATTGGCATCGGCTCGGCACCGATCATGTCGTGCACAAACACCGACGAGGGGTGAAAGTCCACGGTTTTTCTTGTCTTCCTAATCTCAACCGTCCGATTGGCATGATTCACGCCGACGATCTCGCCAACTTTCTGCCCATCTCGATGCTGCATATTGTTTTTGGTACGGACGGTGTGCTCCTGTGGTGGGTATCGATAAACCGAACTCGGAATCGTGCCTCTGCCGATAGGTGGTCGCTGTTCGATGAACTCCAGTCCTGAAATGGCAGCATTCTCGTATAGCAAATCGTCATCTTCGAGATCCATGTGCCGGAACAATTCCCAGTAAGCGGTTTTGTCTTCTCGAAAGAAGTATTCAAGCAAGTGAGCCATCAGCCAGCGAGATTGCTCGACATCGGTTTGTCGATCATCACCGGCTAACGTTTCCAATGCGTCACGCACCGCTCCAAACTCGATATTTCGATCACTGACGGTTTCACTGGCGTCACCCGACTTCTTCGCAGGGCGAGGCACCTCAAGCCCATTGGCGATCTGGAGCGTGCGCTGACACTCGACCCACCGATGCAATCCCCAAGTAGAATTACAATCGTCCTCGTTATACGCCTGCACGAGCGCCATCGCTTCTTCGGACAACATCGAGGTGCCGTTCATTTCGATCGCGTGTTCAACTTCGTTCAACGCCTGTCGGACTTCCCGCAGATCCGCTTGCCGTTCAAAGTCGTAGAATGCTTCCAGCTTCTTGATTGAATAGCTTTCCACGCTCAACACCATACTTTGCCGAACGACCGCATAGAGATCAACAAACGTTTCTGAACGAAGCAACTCGTCGAGTTCCGCCTCGTAGAGTTGATGACGCATGGCCATCCGCTTCATTGCGGCTGGTTCATAGGGTGCGAAGTGGTAGACGTGGAAGTCGGGAAATCCATCGCGTCGACTGAGCAAAAACCGCATGAGTTTCGAGAACGCGGTTCGTTCTTCTGATCGACGAAGGCACCAGTCGGAGTGGTAGGTCAAATGTTCTCTCTCGCGGGAAACGTAACCAAACAGGTACTCAAGTACGCCGTCGGTTGCGTGAGGATCACCTTCAAAGTCCAAGTAGACGTCTCCGGGATCGGGTTCGGGCAATCGCAAAAAACCGATGGGCTTGGCTGCACTTTCCTCGTCGTTGGAACTTGTGTCAATCGGCAGGAATTCGACAATCCGTTCACCGGTATCGCGTCCCCGCAACTGAGTGTTGGCTTGTCGATGCACCTTCATGATCGACTCGCGCGAACCCGCCTTGGGACGTTCAGGTATCGGGTCGGCCGACTCGGCAAACGACCGAAGTGTATTGTTGCCTTGTCGGCAAACTTCCGCGATTTGGCTGGTTTGGATGCCAGCAACAAACGACAAATGATCATCACTCCGGCGGCGAGTGTCACAGTGCGGGAACCATCGACAAACGTCACAGTGATTGCACGGTTCAGGGTAAAGTTCATGAAGCCGGTCGTCCAGAGTTGCTCGGGCGAGTTGTCGTTTGACGAGATCAAAGTACGACCAATAACCATCGAGACAAAACGTCTCTTGCTCGAATTCCAGTTCTGAATCCAATGCAGCGGGCTTCACAACTCGAGCGATCTTGGGACGCCGTTCTTGAATCGCGGCCACGCAGTCCGAGTAAAGGCACAACTGAAGAATCGTACCCGCCTTCGTATCTTGCGAAAGTTTGGTGTCCGCGACTTCGTACGACCAATCACCCAATTTGCTCGGCTCATCTACTCGAATCAGAAAATCACTGCGTCCCGCGAAGGAGTCTTTGGCCAGCGATCCCTGGAAGATGACATCCACACCCTGATGCATCAAATCAGCCGTCGTTTCGATTTGCTTCGCATCGTCAAAGTCACGAAGTTCGACGACATTCAAACCTTGCCGATCGAGCATCGCTAAGTAGGCGGCTTCGTGAGCCAGTCCCTTTTCAGCAAGTCGTTCGAGTCGAGCGTTGTGACGAAACGGAACTTCGATCTCGCCGTCAGCACGTCGCATGTCGAGCGATGTCGCATGCCTACAAGCCAGAAAATTGGAAAGATCTGTGGCAGAGTAGATGTAGTCGTTGTTGATCTTTTTCATGCTTGCCCTGGGATTGGTGCGTGATGGCGGTTTGCTTCTTCGCCCGATTAAGTCCACATCTCAACGGGACCTAACAGAAAACTTTGGTCGACACTGAATTTCCGGTAACCGCTCGCACGATCGCCGCTGCGATTTTAGCACCACCTTCGTGCGATGGTTCAATGGGTGAGATTGGCGAGTAATCCGTCGGATCGTTGCAGAGCAAACGCAGGTCGATTAGGTCGAGGCTATTTTTGAACGCCGTCCGGGTGATGATGTCATTGATGATCGCTAGGCCGGCTAGCGAGGGATCGTCGAGTCCCGGCACACAGTCGTAAATCGTGCAAACAGTGAGGGGCAGTTTGAACTGAAGCAGTTTGCCAATCACCTGCTGATACTCACGCTCGAACGTTGCAATCGCCGCCTTCATTCTCCCCAACGCCGAGTACACGCTGTCACTTATTTCTCCCATCACCGACGATTGCAAGTACAAAGCGTCGTTGCCGCCGACGCTGATCACCAAGTCGGTCGCCGCTTCAGGAATTCGTTCGATTTGCCTGAAAACTGAATCAACAACAGCCCCGTCGACGGCAATCAGCGAAGCTGTGTCGGGCGATGTCAAATTCGCGAGCAAGTGCTCGTGGACGCTGTTGCCGTCGGGAACGTAGATCTTGTTGTCAAAGATCGAATCACCCAACAGACAGATGTGCTTGCTTGTGCTCATGCTTTAGTAGATCGTGAATGCGGAATACGGAGTTCGATCAATCTTCGAACAGGTCATCGTTCGCATCGCCCATCATGTAGTGGGTGTCGGTACGCGATTTCCAGTCGTTGAGCGAGAACTCAGCGCCCATCTTTTGGAGTCGCTGGGGCGTGGTCGCGTTGCCGTGATAGATGATGCTGGTCTTCTTCGTCGGCGACCAGAGCACGCAGCCACGTAGCACGCTGAAGTATTCTTCAAAGTCAGTTAGACCCAACTGCATCGCCGCATCCGGACAGAGGTCGTTGTGCGCGTCATCGCTGTCGCACAATCCGGTCGCCCGATCCGGTTCGCCAGGACGATGAGGGAACGCAACGATTCGCGAACCGTTGTCCCACCACATGTCAATTTGCGGTTGTTTGTTCAAACTCATGGTCGGTACGCCATCTTCCCGCATTTCGCATCTGGGCAAACGGTTACGCCTACTTAACTGGATCAGCCTTCGATTGGGTCCGTTGACCGAATCGCCTCTTCAATTCGCTCTCGGGCTGATTGTGATAGGCGTGCGAGCCCAATGCTTCGAGCGAGAGAAACTGCTGGATCGTCTTCGGCGAGAAGTTGTCGCCGTTGCCGGATAAGTCCCGTTAACTCTGCGATCGAGATTTCATCGACGCTGCGTCGATCGTCGTCTGATTTGGCAGGTCGGAAGTTCACTACTGACTGTGGTTCTTCGCTGGCCCACAGAAATCGGCCGGTCGATTCGTCCGTCGATACGACATCGCCGAGCAGTTCAAGAATCCGGGAACGAATATTGGCGTGCGTTCGAGAAAATCCGTGAGCACGGGCGACTTGTTTGGCGAGCACGTCGTCACGGATCGGTGCTTCATTTCGCAGCACCTCCATCGCCATTCGTTTCAGGTCCTCATCATACGACGAGTCATAAAAACGATCTTGATTGCCGACCGCATCAGCAAGGGTGATCCGTGCGTAGTAGACCTTCGAATCAGGCTCGGAAGTGGAGACCGGCATGAAATTTTCAATCGGAGATTTTGACTCTTCAGTTATGCTGAGAGCAGGTTCTTGATCGCCCGCTTTGTCTGTATCCACTTCAACCGATTGCGGAATAGCTCTTGCATCTTCCAGCAACAACGTGAGCTGTTGGTCAATTCGCTCGGTGGCTGATTTGGCGTCGTACCACCAGTCGGGCGACCACACTCGCACAATGTTCCAGCCGAGATTTTCCAATACCATTTGCCGCGTCTTATCACGGTCGCGGGCAACGGCACTGCGGTGGTAGGTTGCTCCATCGCATTCAACGCCTGCGAGGAACGCACCCGGTTTGTCCGGATGTCGGATCCCCAGGTCAACGCGGAAGCCGGACACGCCAACTTGCGGAACCACTTGCCAGCCCTTGCATTCCAGAGCTTCGGCCACGGCTTCCTCAAATGGCGAATCGAAACCGCCAACGCTTCCTTCGCTCCTCGCCGCGATAGCTGCGGGACCATTCTCCGCGTAATCGAGAAAAGCTTTCAGATCACCGACACCGCGAGCTTTGGAACGTTCTGCATTCAACTCATCTGCCTTGAACGAAGAGAACACGATCAGCTCTTGGCGTGCTCGAGTAATGGCAACATTTAAGCGCCGCTCACCTCCGTCGCGGTTCAATGCCCCGAAAGTTAGTGGAATGGTCTTGCCTGAAATATCCCTTCCGAACGTTATCGAAAACAACATAACGTCTCGCTCATCGCCCTGAACATTCTCCAGGTTCTTCACCACGGTTGGCTCGATGCGTTCATCGGCAAAGTACCAATCAAGCTCAGGTGAATCACGTTGTGCTTGGTCGAACAAATCCTGTATCAACGACTGCTGTTGACTGTTGAATGTGATCACGCCAAACGTCAGTCGCTCTTTCTCCGGCAACTCGAGATTGCGTATCATTCGTGCGACTGCATCGCGAACAATCGCTTCAGCCTCCTTGCGATTCGTTCGACTCTTCCCGCGGTCGTAGATCGCATCGGGAAGATAGACGAACGACACACCGCGGTCTTCAGATTCCGCCGCAGGAAACGTCACGAGTTCATTGCCGTAGTAGTTCCAGTTTGAAAATGCGATCAACGATTCATGGCGACTACGATAATGCCAATTTAGTTGCAACGTCGGCAGACCAGATGCTTTCGCCTCGTCGAGAATGCTTTCCAAGTCTTTGTCGTGATCTTCGATCCCATCATTCGTTTCGTCGTCATCCGTGCGACCAAAGAAATTGGTGGGTGGCAATTGTTTGGGGTCGCCAACGATGATCGTTTGGCGACCGCGAGCAATGGCACCGACAGCATCCCAGGTCGTGATCTGCGACGCCTCGTCAAAGATCACGACATCAAACAACGCTTGGTCTGCGGGCAGGTACTGAGCGATCGAAAGCGGTGACATTAGCAGACAGGGGGCCAGCTTCCCGAACGACTCGGGCATCGAGCCGATCACTTCACGAATCGACTTACTGGGACGGGTCAACCCGATTTGGTGCCGTAGTAAACCGAGTTCACTCTTC
Organism: Allorhodopirellula heiligendammensis; assembly: GCF_007860105.1. Classification (NCBI taxonomy): domain Bacteria; kingdom Pseudomonadati; phylum Planctomycetota; class Planctomycetia; order Pirellulales; family Pirellulaceae; genus Allorhodopirellula; species Allorhodopirellula heiligendammensis. The sequence continues at coordinate 527,365 of NZ_SJPU01000001.1, read as the reverse complement.
TTTGGGATGCCGTCGACAGGTAAGTTGTGAGCAATGGATTGCTTGGCCCGCGATGACGCTGCCGCGCGAGCCTGTTGATCGAGCGATTGGAAATCGACAATTGCATCCTCGTGTTTGAAACGTTGGAACGAACGAAGCACATCGTCGCGATCAATGACTCCGCAAATCCACCACCGCGCGTATGCGAGGCGAAAACGATCGGCCAAATCTTTTGCTTCGAGTCCGCCAGCTTCCAACTCTTTTACAAACTGATTCAGTCCAGCGGTCTTAGCCGCCTTTTTCACTTCACACCAAGACGTCCATCGCTGCAGGCTGCCTCGATTCGTTTCGATCTGGCGTGCTGTGGCAATGCAGGTCTCGATGATCTCCTGAGTCTCTGTTGTCAACGGCATCTTTCCGGAGACTTCCGCGAACGCCTTCGCACCGACCGAGAACGCCTGGGTCGCCTTGAGGAACTCGGCGGCGGTAACAAAAACCAGCGATTCGACGTTCTTCCCATTGATGTGTGGGTGAACCGCTTTAGAGATTTCGTTCGTCCTGCCCAGCAATGTACCTGCCGCGACGATCGCGCTGCGTAGTTCGCTAGCTTTGGCCAATTGCACGGCGACCTTACGTGTGTCTGTCTTCGTCGCATCCCAGTGAGACGTTTGGCCCGCCAACGGACTGGCCGCAATGGTTGCCAATTGTTCCCGAATGCTACGGATTTTCGCAATATCGGTAGCCGGATTCGCAACACCATTGGACGCGTATGTCTGCAATAGGCGAGTCATCTTCCGCTTCGCAAACCACGACATCGGAAAGAAAGACGAAACCGCCCGCCGCCAACCGCTATCGATTTCGTCTAGCGGAATCGCGTCAATCGAATCTGCATAGTCGGCGTTCATGGTTCCCACCGCGCCGTTGTACGCATCGATCGCATGCGTTAATTCAGATTTTGCGGCTGGGAATTTTGCAAACTGCTTGTGAAACAGAATCCGAACATCCTCGCCAGCGCAATCGATCAATGCCTTGGCGAGCCGATTGAGTCCATCCATTTCGGCAATCGAGCAATCCGGCCGCTGACCGATGCCGATTGCCTTCGCGAATGATCCCATTGCATTGCGAAAGTTTGTCGCCACAGTTTTCAGCTGTCCACACTGGGCCAGCAGCGATTGTTCCCACGAGGCGGACCATTGAGTTTGCTTCACCATCGGCAGCGTTAACGTCAGGTCAATTTCGCCATAAGTGAGTGAAAGTTTGTCGACGGTGCGAGCGAGATTTTGATAGGCATCGCTGTCATGCTGGGCGGTACTAGCCCACTCGAAGTGGGGCGTGGGCTGGTCGCCTCCTTTGACGCAGGTGCCCATTGCTTCAAAGGCGGTCCATCCGTTGGGATGCGAGCGGTGGATCGAAACCACGTAGGCGTTCAATTCGTCACGGCGAATTTTCAGTCGTTCGCTGATGTTGAGCCAGTCGTTCTGGCTGGCTCGTCGATTGTTTTGCCACGCAGAATCTAACTGACCGAGGAACTTTCGACGCTCGGCTTTATTGCTGTGCAGTTCCAAACAGCAATCACCAAGACCGTGTTCTTTTAGTCGCCGGTAAACAACGTCCAAGGCCGCCGTTTTTTCTGCGACAAACAAGACTGTCTTTCCGATCGCCAAGCACTGCGAAATCATATTCGCAATCGTTTGGCTTTTGCCCGTCCCTGGCGGCCCGACCAGCACAAAATCTTGCCCTTCCGATGCGGCCATGACGGCTGCTAACTGAGAGGAATCTGCGGGTAGTGGGTGATAAATATCTTTGGGTTCAAATTGGGCGTCTATCTGCTGCGGGTTCGGAATCGAGCCACTTGCCGATTCAAACGGTTTTTCTGGATTGTCGATCAAGTGACGGACAACTCGGTTCTCTTTCAATTGGCCGATGCGATCGACGAGGTCTTTCCACATCAGATATTTTGCAAACGAAAACGTTCCAATCGCCGATTCGTCAACAACTTCGAAGCCAGGGATGTCGCGGACCTCACGTCTCATTCTCTCTAGGATTTGCGGGACATCGACACCGCTTTCATCGCACGGAAGATCCGACTCAAAGAAGGACAGGTCGCGATCAAAGTCCTTTTTGAGCAGTTGGATCAGCGTTGCGTTGAACCGAACATCGTCCTCATGCAGCGTCAGGTGGAATGGCGACAATGCACTCTTGCGAGTCAGTTTGACCGGGACCAGCAGCAACGGGGCTCGATAGGATTTGGCGTCATCCGGCTTTTGCTTCCACTTCAAAAAGCCGACCGCGAGAAACAAAGTGTTTGATCCACCTTCGGCCAGGTCATTTTTGACGTTTCGATAGATCGTGGTTAATCGCCCCGACAATTCTTGCTCAGAAAGCACACACGAAATTTCATCGTCATTTAATGCCCCGCGTGCGAACTCCGTATCAAGATCTTGGTTAGTTCGTTGCCGGTGCGTTTCCGCGTCTCGTTCACCAAGCGGATTGTGCTGCGGCAGTGAGATCAATCGTAGTTTTTTGCCTGCTGCCAAACGATCTTCGAGCAGTGAAATATCTGGGCAAAGAATGGGAACGCATTGTTTGTTCGGCTTGAAGTTCAACAAACGATTGCGAAGCGAAAGGTCCAGCAATTTTCGTTGCCAGCGGTCGATGCGACCTTCCGGTGTCACAGGTTTGTCATCGGATTCCTCTAACTCTATGTCATTGATCGCTGGTGCTGCTGGCAACGGAAGCGGCCCCCGCTCTTCTTGCGACTCGTCGGTAGATTGCGATGCGGCTTGATGCGAAGCGAGTGGTCGGATCTGAGCGGTCCTCGCCCGGCCAATGTCGATCGTCGCTTGGTATTCGTTTTCTTTGGCTTCGCTCGTCGATGCAGCGGCGGCTTTCACCGCGTCTTCAAACCGTGCCGGCGTCTGCCCCGTGACAAGAGTCGTCTCAAACGTGATAAGTTCTTTTGCCGCGATCGCTTTGCGAATCTCGCTGCTGTCTCGTTCGATCATTTGTCCGAAAGTCTTTTGAACCAGCCACGCGCCAGCAAAACAGTGGCCTTCGACCATCACCACGACGGGGTTAAGTCCAACGGCTTCGATCGCAGCGGCAAACAATAATGTGCTGTCCAAGCAAGTTGCCAATCCATCCGCCAGCACGGTGGCCGGCCGACGTGTCTTCTGGCCCACCAACTCAAAGCTTGATGGTGGGTTTGCGTAGGTTAATGAACGTGAAGCCACGGCGGACCACAGCGCCGCGACCAACATGTACGCACGACGCGGGTCACGGCTTTGGTAACCATCCAATGCCGAGTCGTGGCCGTGCTTCGCCAACACTTCGCTCGCGATTTTCAGTACTTTCGCAATCGCCGGATCGTTCGGCATCACGAACGCGGCCAACAACTCGCCACCCGAATTTAAACCACCCCACTCGTCTCTCGCCAGCACGCGCAGTTCTTTCTCGGCCGTCGCGACCACCGCATCACCGCAGGTGAGGGTGAACGTCAGAATGCCGCGTTCGGCTTCGTTCAGTCCGTTCAAGTAATCAGCGTCCAATTGCAAATCACGATCGCGTGGCAAACTCGCTGATTTCGCATCCACCCGATCCAAGACCCACTGTTTGGGCCGAATAAACGCTGGCGAAGACGCGACCGACAACCGCAAATTTTGAATCGCTTCACCGGTGTCGTTTTGAACATGCAGCGATTTCAGCAGCGGGACAGAATTCTGCCAGGACGCGTAGTTCAAGCAATCAGCGATGTCCGGATGAATGGAAATGGTTCCCAGCATTTCCGGGTTCAGTTGGTCGGTCATAGTATTATTTCTGGCCCTGGTTTTCGTTATTCACAAGCTGCGAGTATAGGTTGCCGGGACACGATCAACACCACACCAGAGCCGTCAAATCGGGAACGGCAATCCAAAAAGATCGAAGGTAGCGATCAGGATGACTTTTCAGTGTTGGCGCGACGGACAATTCCTCCACCTTTAAGTCCAGTTCGTAGCCTGTCTTACACCAACGGCGGATTGGTCAGCGGCTTGGCACTGGCCTGATGAACCGAAACCTCCGAGTACTCGATAGCCGGAGCTGCAAGTCCTTCGATCGTCGGCATCGACGTACCGATGATGCCTTGCAGATCGCCATAGAGTCCGGCAGTGTTCAGCAACGCCCTTTGCAGTTGCTTTTCACGCTTCGACCAAATCCGTTGCATGGATCGCCGTTCAGATTCCAAGTCGGTCTGCATGGTCACGAACGCCTCGACCACACCCTCCACGCGTTGCTGGAACTCTCGTCCTGCTAGGTAGTTGTAGACAAGCTCCATCTTCTCGTTTTGCCCTTGTACAGCCAGCTTGCTCTTTCCGAGCTCAACGAGCCCAACACGGAGCGCGGTAGCGAGTCCGGCAACGGAGGACCAATTGCAAACCCAAACTCCGTCGATCAAGCCGAAGCTGCGGATGCCCGGCGGTAAAACCTCAGTGACGATCACGACGCATCCTGCACGTGCTGCCCGTTGGTCGTCACGTGCTTTGGCAAGCCAAGCATTGCTCCAATTCTTGGTGCGTTTTGACTCCCAAAGCATCTCGCCGCAGCACAAGCCACTTGTATCGTAGACCCTTTGAGTTGCGTCGCCGCCATGAACGCCCTTTGCAACCGGATCAATCGAATCCACCGGAAACAACGTACGCAACAGATCCTCCAGCGCGAGTTCCTGAACTTCACCTTGAAGTTGCTGTGATCCCTGCTCGGTTTTGCGTTGCAGTTCCTTCAGTTTTACTGCCATCTCTGAAATCGTTTTGTCTTTCTCGGCTTGCTTCAGCTGATGCTCTTCGTCCGATTGCAACTTGGTCTCTTCAACGATTTTGTTTCGCTCGGCATCCAATTGGCGAGCTACTTCCAGCGTCAACGCTTCCTTTTCCGACTGAAGCTGGCGCTGTTGTTTACGCAGCTCTAACTCGTTCGTACGAGCAGTGTTGAGGGTTTCTGCCAGCTCCTTCAGTTGTGCGTCGCGATCAGCCATCTCGACCGCGACGGCCGCAGCAGCCTTTTGATTTGCCTCGGCCAGCAACGAGAGTCGCTGCTCGTCGACACGCTGACGGATCTGTTCAGCCAGCGTGTCTCGCTGTTTCTCCAGCGACTCACGCTGCAGGGCAACCTCGTTCTGCTGATCTTCGAGTTGTCGCCGAAGTTTCGTAGTTTCGACATCCAGTTCGCCACGGATCTGAGAGGCGACCTGCGTCCGCATCAATTCGGTGAGTTCGATCTCGTGATTGCAGTTGGGGCAAGCGAGGCTGTTATTCAAAATTCTTTTTCCGTTTGAATGAGATGAAGTGTTCATGTCAACCAGTAACGGGCATAATGGAAATCCGTCCGGAAAAGGCAGTCGGTTTCCCGCAACCCGAAAGCGAAAGTGTCGGATTGTCCGCTGGCTCCAAAAGACCCCTCGCTCACGGGTTCGGGTTTGGATTAATCAAACAACGTGTTGCAACATGCGTCGTCAACGCGACGTATTCAGCTTCCCAATTGCATCGCAGAGTTGTTGCAGGATCTTGAGCTTCACTTCGCTGCCTTCATACTCCGTCAGTTGGAGTGGCTTCTTGTGCCGCGAATTCTTTCCATACCGCTTTCCAAGTATCGCGGCCACGAATCTCTCGATTCGCGTCCAATCTTGTTTGCGTTTGGGATCTTCTCCATGTGCGCCATGATTTCGCAGTAGAAAAAGGACTTCGATTACCTCTTTGTCATCTCCCATCTCGTGGTAGATCTGAAGATGGGCTGTTTTACGGCATGGCTTTTCTCCCATGCGTTCGAGGTCCAGTCGGACCTTCTCGGAGAATATCTCTTTTTTGAAATCCAAGCCTTCCGTCGTACAACAAATCAGCTCAACCGCAAATTTTGAGATCACTGCCCAGACTCGGTCTGTGGTTGCCGCCTTGATAGGGGCAGCCAAGTCTGATCTTGCGCGTCGAAGATTGGTAGTCGCGATCTTGGTAAAAACTCGCTCTTTCGTCTCCTGCCATGACGCAGTCTCGTGTAGATCAATCAGGTGGTCAAACTCGGCGAGTAGCTGGATCAAAAACGACTGACGAAGTTTTGACCAGAGAATCTATCCTGCGTGTCTTCCAATTCCACCACAACAATCTTGCGATCGCTGGCGGGACTCGAACCCGCAAGGCCCGTAGGCCACAGAAGCCCATGTACTCCAAATCGGCAGTCAGTCGTGTTTTGTTAATGGCGACGAGGTAATGACTCAGATCACTAACGTGTAGGAATCGAACCTACCGATCGTGTTTTCACGATCTCCAGACTCACTGGACGCAATCATTGGTGGATGGATTCCAAGCCGGCAGTCGCCATGTTTTGTAAAAGTCCAACGAAGTTGTTGTTGAGAGGGTAAGAACGTCCGTTTCAGCGGTTGCTGATCGTTGACTGGCCCCTTCGTCTACAAGAGACTCCGGCGCCGTTCACTAGCCGGTCGCCCGACATCGCTACCTTAGGCTCCTCATGTATTCCCAGCAGGCAGTTGAACCTTTTGTTGTGATCGGCCAACGAAGGTTTTGAATCAGACGGTTCTTTTGCAAAGATGTATTCCGATTCGTCAGTTGGTCGATCAAGAAACGCTGGTGGGAGTCGAACCCACTTAAACCGGGTTGCAGCCGGCCGCCTAGCCATCTGGCTCCAGCGTTTTGTCGCTCGCGGGTTTGCCGCGAGCGTGTTCTTTCAGTCGTCGTCCCTAAAAGTAGTCGTCGCGATTGACGCCATCACAGACGCCCCGATCGTAGGCAGCAGCGTTTGAATCGCTGACCGCTGCCACATGGGCATAGGTCGTTGCGACCGAGCTTTTCCTTGAGTTGCTTGCCTTGGATGATTCGGACTCCGCGTTTGACTTTCGTTTCCGACGGGTAGCCTTTACGACGTTTGCTCATCGGCTCGAAAGCATTGGGCGTTGTCGTCGTCATACAGATGTTCGTATCGCATCGTTCTGCTCCGGTTTGAGTGTGAAGGTGTTGATGTGGGTAAAGACCAATCGGCGAAGGTACAACTCAGATGGTTCACATTTTCAAGATGTAATCCGAGTCTGCAGTCGATCAGTCAGTGCTCTCGCCAGGAATCGAACCTGGTCTACGACCTTCGCAAAGTCGCGTGCTATTCCGGCACACTCCGAGAACATTTTGAGTAACCCGCCCAGGAATCGAACCTGGTCCGACAGTTTCGAAGACTGCCATGCTGTCCAGCACACCCGCGAGTCATTTGGTTGTTTTCTTCATTCATAGTCACAAGAGCCGACGACTGGGTTCGCACCAGCATGGGGCACGCCCAAAAAGGATTACAGCCAAGAGCGGTGCCTTTCTACATCGAGCCACGTCGGCTGGCGTTGTCGCATCAGTAGCCCGACCAGGAATCGAACCCGGAACTTCTGGTTAGAAGCCAGAGATGATGTCCGTTTCACCATCGAGCCATTTCAAACAAGCGGAAGGTGAGGGAGTCGAACCTTAAAAATCACGACCGTTTGAAATTCGCCGCTTTGCCGGTTTGCGTACCGCGCCGTTGTCAGTAGCTCAGGTGGGACTCGATCCCACAGCATCCCTGGTTCTAAGCCAAGGTGGTCTGCCAATTGCCTACCGAGCCGTCAGTGGAGCACCGGGGAATCGAACCCCGATTTTCTGCTTGCAAAGCAGACGTCTTCCCGTTGGACGAGCGCCCCATGAATGAAGTTAAAAGAGTGAAGGGTGAATAGTGAAAATGGTTCACTACCGTGGCTACCAGCCCAAATTGGGTTCGTTGTGGGGTTGCCCGCTGCAATGCAGACACGAAAAAAGGCTCAGGTGTCTGCGTGACACCGAGCCTTCATGAAGAAGTCGTTCGCTAATGAAAGCGAGTGTCACATCAGACGCGGATACGCCGGGGCATTATTAATATTCAACGGTTGCCCGCCGAACGCATTGCCTTCGTGTATCTGTTCGAGTCGACTGGATTGAATATTCAATTGTAAAAACATCAGAAAGCTCGTTACTCGCTTGTCCATGAATGTGACTTGTGTGTTCGGAGAAATAGACTCTCTCGTGGCCAGCTGGTTCGCCAAAAATGTCAGCTTCCGCAAAAAACATTTTGGCCGACGATGCCTCGCACGAACATGAAACACCGCTCAGGCTCGAAAGTACTCATTGGACGCGAAAAAACATCAGTCGCGAGGTGCTAGGAAACGCAAGTGATGAGCTGCATGTGCTGAGTGAATTTGCTCAATCCTCTCACGCGGTAATCGCCCAAACGCTGGATGCGGAGCATAGGCACCAAAGTGAGCGTAGAACCGAGCCACGCTCGCAGCAAAAGCCTCAACTTCTCGAACGTCATCCAGTTCCGCCGGCGGAACGAACATCGAAGCTGTACGAATTCCGCGAGGTGAATCACCGCTAAGAACTTTCGGCAAGAGAATCCGTCGCATCACAGGGCGCAAAAACGCAAACAGCGACATCCACTTCGGATAACCATCTACGCTCGGATCTTGCACGAGTACCAGATGGCGGCAGATTTGCCCGAGCGACCAATTGCCACTGCGGTTGTAGCCGCTCCTCAGAAGAGACCTCGCCTCGTCAACCGCCGCGTTCAGATCATCGAAGTGTAGTTCACGCAGTTGTTCCATGCGGTTAGTTTAACGCGATAGAGCATTGTTGAAACCGTAGTTGCAAGCTTTGTTGATGCAGAGCCAACCCTCGATTCGAAACTCGTTATGAACTCAATCGAAAAGTTTCTCGCCGCGAAAACCTACGCCGTCGCCGGCGCCTCGGCCCGCACACACAAGTACGGTTACAAGGTCTTCAAGGCCCTCCTTGCCGCCGGCCGCGAGACGTATCCGCTGAACCCGATCACGGAAGAAATCGAAGGCCACAAGGCATATCCGAAAATCGCTGATCTTCCCATCGTCCCCGAAGCACTGTCGATCATCACGCCACCAGAAGTCACACGTCAAGTCATTGCCGATGCGATCGCAGCCGGCGTGAAGCACATCTGGATGCAGCCAGGGGCGGAACACGAGCAGGCCAGTGAATCGGCACGTGAAGCCGGCATCAACGTCATCGACGACGGCAGTTGCATTCTCGTGCTATTGGCCCGCCAGTCGTGACGCAAGCCGAAGTGAAGATTCGCAACGCCATGGAGCAGGATCGCGATTCGATTCTAGCGATCCACATGAATGCCTTTGGCGCGGGCGATGGAGAAGTGATCGCCAAGCTCGTCGATGAGATGCTCGATGACGATTCCGGCGAGCCGATGCTATCGCTCATCGCTGAAACGGACGGCGAAGTTGTTGGGCACCTACTCTTTACGTCCGCGAGTATCGAACCGGAGCATGGCCAAGTCAGTGCAAGGATTCTCGCACCGCTGGCGATTGTGCAAAATCGACAACGTCAGGGGATTGGCGGTCGTTTGATCGAAACCGGGTTACGCCTGTTGGAGGAATCTGGCGTCGACCTCGTCTTCGTTCTGGGCTATCCCGACTACTATTCCCGATTCGGGTTCCTGCCCGCAGGTGTCCAGGGTGTCCAAGCAGCTTACCCAATCGCACCTCAAAACGCAGACGCGTGGATGGTGACGGAGCTGACGCCCGGAACGATCGAAAATTGCGGGGGAACCGTTCGCTGCTCAAAAGCCTTGGACCATCCGAAATACTGGATTGAGTGATCGGGCGTCTGTTTTTTCCTCCATAAGCATTGACTCGCAGGCATATAGCTGTACTATACAGCTACATGCCCCGTCCGCGACTGAATCGAGTGATATGCCCACTTTAGAAAAACGCAGCGTTCGACTCCCGCGTCTCGCCTTCGTCGTGCGGATACTCTTCGCGTTGTTCCTTGTCGGAACCGGGATCATGACGATGGGTTTCGGCATGAATGGGTACCCGGTGGGCGATCCGCCAACTGAGCTCGATCAATTCATGCTCGCGCTTGAGAAAACTGGCTACCTGATTTTTTGGGTTGGCTTGCTCAAAACGGTCGCTGGCGGGCTGATGTTCTTCCCGCGGACAACGCCACTCGCGATCCTGATGGCGCTTCCCTATGCGTTCAATATCTTGCTGTACGTCATTTTCTTTGCTCATCAATACCTTGTCGTCGGGCTTCCCGATTTCGGAGCCTGTGCTCTGCTGATTTACTGCTACTTCGACTGGTATCGGCCGATCTTTGCTGGGCCTACGACCGGCCCGATCCAGGATTCTTCCGGAGGCGACCATGCACTTCGATTCTGAATCCTCGCCCGGATTCGCGATCGGGCGTGTCGCCTATTTGATTCGTTCGGGAATGGCTGCGGTGCTGAAGAGTGCTGGTTGGCCGTTTTCGCCAGAGGAAACGCAAACATTGATCACTTTGTTGGATGCCGGCCAGCCGCTGAGCATGAACGAGCTGGCGTCACTAATGATTCGTGATCCAACGACCGTGAAACGCCAGTTGGATCGACTCGTTGAACAGAAGTTTGTCGAGCGGACCGAATCGAGTGAAGACGCTCGGATCGTGATGGTCGGCTTAACTCGCCGAGGCGAGCAAAAACTTCAAACCGTCCTGCCGCTGTTAGACGACTTGCGAAAAACCACATTGAAGGGCATCTCGAAGTCGGAGCTGAAAGCAACGCAAAACGTTCTGCGAAAGATGCAGAAAAACTTAACTAAACACATTTCAAAGGAATAGTCTTATGAAAAAGCTTTTCGCTACTCTCTGCCTCTTGATGGTAACGGTCGCTGGTGTTGCCAGCGGACAAACGCAGGTCGAGCCCGACACGGCACTTCGGATGCTCAATGCTCAGCAGCAACAGTTCGAGAAGGGAGTTGTCAGAGTTGCGGACAACGTTTACACCGCGGTTGGGTTCCACGGAGCGAACACCTCAATGATCGTCGGAACGGACGGCGTGATTATCGTCGATACTCTTTTCGGTCCAACCAGTGCGTCCAAAGCGGCTGAAGCTTTTCGGCAATACAGCGACAAGCCGGTCAAGGCGATCATCTACACTCACAGCCATGGCGATCACATTGGTGGAGCCAGTGCTTTTGTCGGCGATGAGAAACCGGACATCTATGGCACGGAGACCTTTGGTTCGGCCGAGGGCGTCAACAAAGCGGTTGATCCGGTAACGCAGAAGCGAAATATTCGCCAGTTCGGACGGAAGCTCTCGTCGTCGGAGATTACCAACCGCGGTGTTGCACCGGCGGGTACCGACGATGGCGACCGCGGCAAAGGATTCCTTCCACCGACCGTTACCGTTCCCAGCAGCGGACTCAAAACGACGATCGCGGGTGTCGAAATCGAATTCCACATCGGCCCAGGGGAAACCGACGATGCGATGTTTATCTGGCTCCCGAAGGAGAAGGTGTTGCTGGCGGGCGACAATTTCTACAGCTCCTTTCCAAACCTGTACGCGATTCGGGGCACGGCCTATCGCGACGTGCTGAATTGGTCCGAAAGCGTTGGGAAGATGGCCGCGCTGAAACCACACGTTGTCGTTCCTGGCCACACGATGCCGATCCAAGGACAGGAAGCGGCGACGACGGCACTGAAGGATTACAGCGAAGCGATTCGCAGTGTGTACGACCAAACGGTGCGAGGCATCAACGCCGGCAAAGGTCCCGACCAACTCGCTCACGAAGTCAAGTTGCCAGAGCATTTGAAAGACAAACCGTACCTCATCGAGTTCTATGGATCGGTTCCTCATGCAGTGCGAGCGATCTATGCGGGGCTGCTTGGATGGTACGACGGCAATCCGACGACGTTGAATCCGTTGAATCCGTTGGAACCCAAGGTCAAGGCGCAAAAGATTGCCAAGCTGGCGGGTGGCATAAATAAGCTAACCGAACAGATGAACGCCGCACTGGCGAATCAAGATTACCAATGGGCACTTGAGCTTTCGGAACATTTGAAATGGCTGGATGATGGAGATCGAAAGCTGGCCCGCACGGTGAAAATCGAGGCGCTGCGAGAATTGGCGGCACGCGAGTACAACGCGCCTAACCGAAACTACTATTTGAGCTATGCCAACGAGCTTGAATCCGGACAGTTGAGCGAGTTGTGGTTTTAGTCACTCTTTGTTCAAAGTGACTGGGGCTTCCAGTCGCAGTTCCCAGTGAATGCTACCGCTGGAAGCCCCCGCCACGTTCGATCTTCCCCCTTCCCCTGAAAGAATCCAAGATGATTCAACGATACTTTTCAATCACACTTCTGCTTCTAACAACCCCGCTGTTCGCACAAGACAACGCCGCGACTCGAAAGCTGGTCAACGCAACCGCACGCAACTATTCCCTCACCGTCGCTCGCGAAGTTCGTGAGGAGCCGAAACCAGCAGCGGAACAGGAGCAAAGCGGGCTCAATGAATTGCCTGCTGGTTCCAATGCCGGTCGAGCAACCAAGGTGTCGACAAACTCGGGAAACGCAAAAGTTTCGTTGGGCCAGGAAGCAAGTTCCGCAAAGGTCAAAGAGTCGTTTCCAAAAGAAAAATCGTTGAACGCAACGACCAGCATGATGCAATTGCAGCTCTATGCAATCTTCACCACGTTGACCAATGGGATTGCTCCCATGATGGACGTTCTGGAGGAACACCTCGACTACCAGAGAAAGATCGAAAAGAACGGGATACTTTTTGGTGCGGGCCCGTTCTGGACATCGGACGAAAAGTTTTGCGAAGGCGAGGAAATGATCATCGTGCGCGCAGACGATACTACGGAGGCCCGAAAAATTGCTGATGCCGATCCGATGCACGCGAAGGGAGCGCGGTCGTATGTCGTGCGACCATGGTTGCTGAACGAGGGACGTCTAACGATCCATTGGAATCTGTCGTCTCGCAAAGCTGAACTGAACTAAGCAACACACGACGATTGAATGTCGTCCGCTACGATTCGCGAAACTAAAACGAAAACATCATCCGGAACAAGATAATGAAACAACGACTATTACTTGGAACCCCCCAACAAGTTTCACTCGGCATGCTTGGCTTACGCATTGCCTTTGGCTGCTTCATGCTTGTCCATGGCATTCAAAAGTTGATGGGCTTTACGGCGATGGCTGAAAGCTTCCCTGATCCGCTAGGAATGGGACATCAGCTAAGCCTTCTCTGCGCCATCGGTGCCGAAGTCGGTTGCTCGGTACTATTGATCCTTGGACTTGGCACACGATTCGCCGTTTTGAACCTTGCGTTCACAATGTGTGTTGCACTCTTCTTGGTTCACGGCAGTGACCCATGGAAGGTAAAAGAACTGGCAGCGGTCTACCTCGCTGTGTATGCCGTGATCTTTGTCACAGGGCCCGGTGAGTTCTCGCTGGATCAGAAGCTCTTTGGAACGCAGGAGTCCGATGCTGTTTGATGGGTGGCATCATCTACACCTGATACAACCCTATTCTGCACACACCAACGGTCGACTGACATGAATGAAACAACCAAAAAAACTGCAATCGTCACCGGTTCGTCGCGTGGGATCGGGGCAGCCGTCGCCAAGCGTCTGGCCAGAGATGGGTTCAACGTCCTCGTCAATTATTCTGGCAGTAAGGATCCCGCGAGCGAGGTCGTGAACACAATCGAGACCGAAGGCGGTCATGCCATCGCAGTCCAGGCGGACGTTTCCGATTCCGCCGCGGTCAAACGGATGTTCGACAGCGCCGAGGCAGCTTACGGTGGTGTCGATGTGCTGGTGAATAACGCCGGCATCATGAAACTGGCTTCGATCGCGGACTGCGACGACGCGATCTTTGACGCTCAGGTTGCTGTGAACTTTCGAGGCACATTCAACGGCATGCGCGAGGCTGGAATTCGCCTGCGGGATGGCGGGCGGATCATCAATTTCTCCACCACGGTCGTCGGGATGAAGTTTGAAACATACGGCGTGTATGCGGGCATCAAAGCCGCCATCGAAACGATGACGGCGATCATGGCGAAGGAAATGCGCGGACGAAACATCACGGTCAACGCAGTCGCTCCCGGACCGACGGGCACCGCATTGTTCCTAGAAGGCAAGTCCGATGAGTTAGTCGAGAAGTTGTCGAAAGCGTCGCCGCTTGAACGATTGGGGACTCCCGAAGACATTGCCAATGTTGTGGCCTTTCTCGCTGGGCCGGATGGAGCTTGGGTCAACGGTCAGACCCTGCGCGCCAATGGCGGCATGGTCTGAGTGCGATCGTTCAAGATGCCCCCGGTTTGAGTGAAAACTTGAATCCATCCGATACCTCCAGAAGCAGAGATTCAACCCATGGCTAGTCGCACCACGATGGAACTGGAAGTGATTCGTTCCGCACCGATCACCGAGCATATGCTGCGCGTCACGTTAGGTGGCGATGCCCTTTCGGCATTCCCCGTTGACCAGGAAAGCGCCTATTTGAAGCTGCTAATTCCTCAACGCGATGGCCAGAAGCCACTTCTGAGAACCTATACGGTAAGGCATCAGCGACCAACCGAGATTGATATCGACTTCGTCTTGCATGACTCGCCGGGTCCGGCGTCAACCTGGGCGATCGACGCTCAGCCAGGAGACCGCATTACAGTCGCCGGACCGGGGCCTAAAAAACTAATCAACCATTCCGCCGATTGGTTTCTGCTGGCGGGAGACATGACCGCACTTCCCGCGATCAGCGTCCACCTCAGTCAACTGCCGGAGGACGCTGTCGGCTACGCTGTAATTGAAGTTCCCAGTCGTGCCGACATCCAAAAACTGACGCATCCGCGAAACATTGAACTGCACTGGGAGATCAACTCACGCCCCAAGGTCGATGGTTTGTTCCTTGCTTCCAAGATTCGAGCATTGCCCTGGTTGGAAGGACAACCCGCCGTCTGGGCCGCCTGTGAATTCAATAGCATGCGTGTGCTGAGGACCTTCTTGCAAGAGCATAACAATCTTCCGAAAACACACCTCTATCTATCGAGCTATTGGAAGCTTGGTCAATCCGATGAGGGTCACAAAAAGGCCAAACGACTAGACAGCGAACAAGTTGGCGGAACCAGGTAGGGCCAACGACTTGCCGAGCCAGTCTTCAATTAAGCGATGCGTCATAAAGGGACCAGTGAGATTTACGCGACGAAACAAGAAACCACTCAGAAAGGAAAGGCGAACGCCGCGCGAGTACGCGTTTGGCTCGATCTCTGCATGTTTGTCGGCATGGTACTGGTGCTCGCGCCGCAGGCGACTGGAATCACGGTCCATGAGTGGGCGAGCTTCCTGATCATCATTCCATTTTTCCTGCATCTAATCTTCGCTTGGCAGTGGATTGTCAACACGACTCGACGCTTTTTCAATCCGACTCCCGGTCACGCTCGTTTCAATTATGTGCTGGACTGGATGCTGTTTTTCCTGTTTGTGACGGCGACTTTTTCAGGAGTGGTCATTTCGGAAGCGGCGTTGCCAGCACTGGGAATTCGTTTCACGATTGACCCATTTTGGTCCGCTATCCATGACATCAGTGCCAACCTTCTGATGCTCGTGATTGGAATCCATTTAGCGATGCACTGGAAATGGATTGCGACCAATGTCAAAAAGTATGTTTTGCACCGACTTAGACAATCTAGCGCCGCGGAAGGAGTTGATCCGTAATGCCAGCGTTACGCGAGACCATTCGGCCAATCCTGTTCATCGTGGTCGCTGCTTCCATCGTCGTGTTACTAATCGCACCACTCTATCAGACTCAGTGGGCGGCGGGAATGAGGGCGGGGGCCGCGTCCGATGTTGGCGAGGGGGTGAAAGGAAGTGATCCCAGTGGGGCAATCCGGTTCATTGGTCCCCTGCTGAAAATTGCGATTTTAATGGGCGTGCCGGCTCTGGTGACGCTTGGAATCCGACGATTGATCCGCCGATTTTTTCGAAGAGCAACTCAGCAGTAATGGAATCCTCACACAGCAGAATAAGATGAGAGCTGTTGCACTCACTCGATACTTGCCAATCGACGATCCGAAGTCGTTGCTCGATGTTGAATTGGACAAGCCCAAGCCAACGGGCAGCGATCAGTTGGTAGCTTACCCTCGTCGACCACGCACAAATCTATGAGTAGGAAGAATTCAATGACAAAAATTGCCGTCACTGCCGCCAGCGGAAACTTGGGCGGATCAATTGTCCACGCCGCCGTTGAAATCGTCGGCAAAGAGAACGTTATCGGACTTGCACGCACTCCTAGCAAAGCCGAATCGCTCGGTGTCGAAGTACGCCAGGGCGACTACACGTTGCGCGATCAATTGCGGGAATCACTTCGCGGTATCGACGCATTGTTACTCGTTTCTGGAATGGACGCTCCCACGAAGCGTATTGGTCAACATCGCAACGTCATCGAAGCTGCCAAGGAGGCGGGTGTTAGCAAGATTGTCTACACCAGCATTCAAGGCGCAGAAGAAGGCACTGCGTTCTCACCTGTTGTCCAAAGTAATCGCCAGGCGGAAGAAGACGTTCGCGACAGCGGCCTTCAGTGGGTGATCGGTCGCAACGGTATCTATATTGAACCAGATGTCGAGTACATCGAGACCTACAAACAACGTGGTGAGATTGCAAACTGCGCTGGTGACGCAAAGTGCGGCTACACAACTCGCGGCGAACTGGCCTTTGCCTACGCCCGCATGTTGACGGAATCGAAGCACGACGGCCAGACGTACAATCTGCACGGCGAAGCGATCACACAGCGAAAGTTGGCCGAGTACTTGAACGACGCGTATGGTACGGAGCTGAAATATCGCACCATGACAGTTGGCGAGTATCGCGAAGACCGCATTGCAGAACTCGGCGAGTTCCTCGGCACGGTAATTGCGGGCATCTATGAAGGCATCCGCAACGGAGCCGTGAATAACGAAAGCCATTTTTGCCTTGCTGCTGGTCGCAAGCACCAAGGCTGGAAAGCATACTTTGACCGACTCAAGGCTAACTCAGCACAAGAGTAGCACCGTCCGTGCCTGGGTATTTTCTCAACATTGATTTAACGGGACCGACACTATCAATACGCTCGAACAAAATCATGCCAGCGAGAACTTCTTTGCCGACGTCATCGAAGGACTTCAGAAACCGAAAAAAACGCTGCCTTGCAAATACTTCTATGATGGTGCCGGATCAAGACTGTTTGATGAGATCTGCGAACTCGACGAGTACTATCTGACGCGAACGGAACTCGCCATCACGAGTGAAAACGCAGACGCGATCGCACACCAAATTGATCGGCGTGTTATGCTGATTGAATTCGGCAGCGGCAGTTCGATCAAGACTCGAATTCTGCTGGATGCACTGATTGATCCGGTGGCCTACGTGCCAGTCGACGTTTCAGAAGAACATCTTTTGATGACAGCCGACGACTTGCGTTCAAGCTATCCTGGAAGGGTGCATTCCCCTAAAAAGGACGCTGAAGACAAGCGATTTACGGGATTAGGTCGCCAAGGCAGGAGAGTCTTCAATTTTGATGCTCATGTTTTCCGGTTCCCAGTCCCAGCTGTCATGGGCTTCGGTGCGACGGAACTCCGATAGGTCCGACATTGCTTGATCCCATTGATCAGGAACCACTTGGCTGCGTACTTGAAGCATCGACTCGGCATGTTCACTCTTCCAGAACATCGCATTGCTTTTGAGCCGTAGATTGATCACTCGACGGATACCGCTCTCGATCGCACCGCTTCCGCAAGGAAGACCAAGTTGTTTGAAGCGTACATACTTCAAACGCCCCGCTTCGCCGTGACGATGAAGATAAGAAATCTCAGTCGCAAGTGCTACGTTCGGTTTGTCGGTGCCTTGTAGTTCATTCAAGTCGTCAACGACCTGTTGCCATTGGCCGTTTCGAAGCTGGCTGCGGAGGTGACGATACAACGGGTTTCGTTCCTCGACGCTTAGGCCCAATGAAGCCAGTGCCTGCGAAATGTGATGCACTGCATGGCAGCAATCCAAGACTTCATAGGTCGGGACATCCTTCAGTCCGGCAAGCTGGATGATGCGGTCGATACGATCCCAGATCCAGGGAGCACCATCGGCGACGAACGTCACACTGAGGGCTTCCGCCGCACCAAGCCGATGAAGATGCATTGCCACCACCTCGGCGATCGCATCAGGACCAAGCAGCGTCCCGTCGATGGTTGCTTTGGTTTTCTTGACCATCTTGCCATGCTCGTCATGGATGAAGATCGTCATCAGCTTCGGCTCACGCCAATCCGCCGAAAACGTTCGACGTGGCGTGCTCTTGGAACGTCCTGGTGCGTTACCAGTCAGCAAGCCGTTTTCATCGGTTGGTTCAATGACAGTGGATTTTAGCTTCATTTCGCCACGAATTTTCATTCGCCCGCCGTCGATTTGCACCGACACGCGTTTGCCCGATAGTTCGCCGGACGCTTTGAGTTGCTTGCTCCGCAACAGTGCAATGCGGTGTCGTCGCAATGCCAATAATCCTGCACCGCACTGATAGGTGATTCGCTTGACTGTCTTGATGTCGAGATCAATCCCCTCACGAGTTAGCTCCTTGTGAGCAAACGCGATCGAAGGACACAACGCCATTTGACGGGCCACCTTGCTTTGCAACCCGGGCGAGACGCCTTTGCCAAATCCGAACTGCGATAAAGTAATGTCTAGCCCGACCCGCGGCGCGTCGTCTTTACGAAAGCGTTTCTTCTTGGGAGCGCAGTACAAGGTGACCGCCCAAACGATCATGCCCCCGAGTAGTTGAACGGCGACGGAGCGCTCGCGACCCTTCTGAAGCGGACGAGAAAATTCTCTCCTGGTTTGTTCAGCCGCCTCCAAAACCTTGCCCTCTTTGATAGTCGCCGCCATCAAGCCAGCAACCAGCAAGTCGGCTCCGCGAGCGTACGCCCGATGCACCCTGCGTTCGATGGATTCCAGGTCGCCTGGGCAGTTGATCAGTTGCTGTGTCCATTGCACTGCGTCGACACTGATCTGAGAAGTAAAGCGAAGAATCATTTCTTGATTTGATTCGATCAATTTGCCATGCGATCCATCCACGGTCATTCCCTCCATTAGGTCACCAGCATCCTTGCCACGAGTTAGAATTGATCCATCAAAGCGATCAATTCTAACCTCGGGAAATCAGGCGAAAACGGGGCAAAGACGAATGCAATTTGCTAGCAAACATGTCCGTAGAATGGGAATGCACCCTCCACGCACGCAAACGAGGGTTTCGAGTGAACGCTAAGCTACGACGAAAAGCCAAAGAACGCAAGCGAAAAATGCGACGTCGAATCGTTAAGTTCGAGGGGCCTTGGTCGTCGCCAATGATCACACCGCCTGCCATCAGTTACGAACTCGCCGACAAGCAGCAAGATCTGAGGTGGTGACCTGATCCCAGGCGCGCTCAGAGCTTAGGATGGCCGCTCTAGGAGATTGTCAGAATGAGCAAGAAGCCCCTCAAAGACACCATCAAGTCACGACGTCAGTTCACCGTTCAATTTAAGAACGATGCGGTTCAGATGTTGCTCGACGGTCATACCGCGAGTTCAATCGTCGAACGGCTCGGCCTGACAGGTACAAACTTGTTGTACCGATGGAAGCGAGAGCAGTTGCGGCAAAGCGGTCCAGTTGCTTCGTCGCTCGACAGCCGAGTGAGAGACCTTGAAACCGAGCTGAAGAGAGTCGAGCGAGAACGTGACATTTTAAAAAAAGCCTTATCTATTTTCAGCCGAAGCGATTGAATGATCGACTTGTCGCGGCGGCAGAAGTGATTGATTCGACGAATGCATCAGCCACCGAGGTCTGTCAGGTTCTGTCGCTCTCACGAAGCTCGTTTTACGGATTCCAA
This sequence comes from Allorhodopirellula heiligendammensis, assembly GCF_007860105.1. NCBI lineage: Bacteria > Pseudomonadati > Planctomycetota > Planctomycetia > Pirellulales > Pirellulaceae > Allorhodopirellula > Allorhodopirellula heiligendammensis. The sequence continues at coordinate 507,677 of NZ_SJPU01000001.1, read as the reverse complement.
AAGGCGACTGAACTAGATGAATCAACGCGAGCAGAAGAGCTTTGCCCGATAATCATCGACATCTTCTGGAAGCATCGGCGACGCTATGGATCCCGACGTATCACCAGTGAATTAGCTGACCGCGGCATCATCGTTTGCCGAAGAACGGTTGCGGAATCGATGAAAATGCAGAATTTAAAGGCGATTCAGCCCAAGTCGTTTCAGCCAAAGACCACTGACAGTCGGCACCGGCTGGGGTACAGCCCAAACTTACTCCTGGATTCTTTCGAACTCAACGCGGTCAACAGACTGTGGGTCGCTGACATTACGCACGTCCCACTCGCAGATCGCCGCTTCGCCTACTTGTCCATGATCATGGATCGATTTTCAAGACGACTCATCGGATGGAAAATGGATGTAACAATGACCGAGCAACTGGTCATTGGAAGTCTGAAGGATGCGATTATGATTCGACAGCCTGGCGGTGAATTGATCCACCATAGCGATCGCGGTGGCCAGTACGCCAGCATCCGCTTTCGCCAAATCCTCAAGCGGTCATCGATTCGACAGAGCATGAGTCGCGCTGGCGACTGCTATGACAACGCAGTCATGAAAAGTTGCTTTGGAACAATCAAGACTGAACTCGAGATGACCGAATACGAGACTGTAGCTGAAGGCGAGTGCGAACTCGGAAGTTACTTCAGCTATTACAACCAAGATCGGAAGCACTCGAGCCTTGGTTACCAAACACCCAACCAGTTTGAATCCACTCACCCAGGTCGAGAATAAGCCCTGAGCGCGCCCGGGATCAGGTCACCACCTCAATCGCAGCGGGCGGCATCGGTGCGATGCTGCAGCTCACCAAGCAACGACACCACAAGAGGGACACGACACCACAAGAGGGACACAGCACTTTTGCGAAGAATTTGACTCCATCCATGCAGGGGGATAGGCTGATTCTGAAGGCTGGCGGCAAAGTTCTTGAGAATGCGAGGTGGGTGATGTCCCGAATGGCACGCTGTGAAATCTTTGATCCCGATGAGGTGGCCATCGCCCATGTGTACACTCGCGTGTGTCGGAGGTGCTTTCTGTTGGGAGACGATCCGTTCTCCGGTAAGAACTTCGACCACAGAAAGGTCTGGATCGAGGAGCATTTGCGACAATTCGCTTCCTTTTTTGGGATCGACTTGCTTGGCTTTTCGATTTTGTCAGACCATTTTCATCTTATCTTGCGCTCGCGCCCCGACGTCGTCGCAACGTGGAGTGATGAGGAAGTGGCACGGCGGTGGTTGATGCTGTGCCCCCACCGCCGCACAGCTGATGGTTCACCGATGACACCGGCTGATCCCGAGATCAAGTCCATCGCCGGGTGTCCTGTCAAACGCGCGGAAATCCGCCAGCGTCTGAGTAGTTTCAGTTGGTGGATGCGGTTGCTGTGCCAACGGGTGGCGACACGGGCAAATCGCGAGGACGAGCAGACCGGCCGATTTTTCCAAGATCGATACCACGCTACACGATTGGCCGATGAAGCCTCGCTGCTGGCCTGTGCGGCGTACGTGGATCTCAATCCAATCCGTGCAGCGATTGCGGAAACGCTGGAGCAGAGCGATCACACCTCGGTACAACGCAGGATCGAAGCGTTGGTAGAGGAAGCCGCTGTTGCTAGGGAGCCTTGCAGTGAGGCAAACGGCGGGGAGGCTGATGACGCGCGGAGCCGCCGGTCGACAATTCGTGGCGATGCGTTTCTTTCGCCAGTATCGATTGACGAGCAGTTCGACCCGGTGGGGCCGTGTGAGAGTGCATCGGGAAAACGCTGTAGCGACAAAGGGTTCTTGGCCATGCGGGCAGCGGATTACCTGGAGCTATTAGACTGGACGGCCCGGCAAACCGTCCCCGGTAAGCATCGCACCGCTACGGGTGTGCCGCCCATTCTGGTGCGGCTTGGCCTGGACAGGGCGACTTGGTGTGAACTGGTCAAGGACTTCGGACGGTTGTTCTGCAGCGTGGCGGGTCGTCCTGGGTGTGTGGACTCGATGCGCTGTCACCGGACCCACCGCCGCTACCACCTTCGTCGCCGGGCCCGCGAGTTACTGACGACGAGCGGGTAGCGAATCTTGCTGACATTGGTGTGCACATATCCGGTTGCAGGAACCGATGAAGATGGGGTGCGCACCGATGTCGCTTTGCTGAGACAAAGTCCTGGCTCAAGCTGTCACGGGCCGGCCCCAATGGCACAGCAGTCATCCCAAATTGCGATCGAGTTCATGTGGGGCAACGGCGGCTAGCCTGACAAAGTGCTGTGTCCCCGAGCTTCGCCGTCCGATCAGGTGGGCCCGTGTGAGAGTGCATCGGGAAAACGCTGTAGCGACAAAGGATTCTTGGCCATGCGGGCTGCGGATTACTTGGAGCTTCTAGACTGGACGGCCCGGCAAACCGTCCCTGGTAAGCATCGCACCGCTGCGGGTGTGCCGCCCATTCTGGTGCGGCTTGGCCTGGACAGGGCGACTTGGTGTGAACTGGTGAAGGACTTCGGACGGTTGTTCTGCAGCGTGGCGGGTCGTCCTGAGTGTGTGGACTCGATGCGCTGTCACCGGACCGACCGCCGCTACCACCTTCGTCGCCGGGCTCGCGAGCTGCTGACGACGAGCGGGTAGCGAATCTTGCTGACATTGGTGTGCACATATCCGGTTGCAGGAACCGATGAAGATGGGGTGCGCACCGATGTCGCTTTGCTGAGACAAAGTCCTGGCTCAAGCTGTCACGGGCCGGCCCCAATGGCACAGCAGTCATCCCAAATTGCGATCGAGCTCATGTGGGGCAACGGCGGCTAGCCTGACAAAGTGCTGTGTCCCCGAGCTTTCGGTGTCCCCGAGCTTTCGGCGATGAACTTGAAACGTCCCACGATCTGATGTGGATCGTGCTGTCGGCAACTTCCCGGTTGGTCCGAGATCGACCCGGTCGCGAAGAGCCTCGCGAGCTCAAACGCCGAAATCAATCAAAATATCCCAAGATGAAAAAACCTCGCCCCAGCCGAGCCAAGCGGATCACGGTCGAGCCCGTGAAACCGGAAGAAAAGCCCTAAGTCCACGCCATTCGAGTTTGCTTCCGCTTCTGCCGGCGAAACGATCCTACCACAGCTGCATCAGCATGACAAAGATTTCGGACGCCACCGACATGCCTTGAAAATCCCGCACACCTGGCTCACCGCTGCGAAACCCACGATAAACCCGGATGGACCGAACAAAGCCCTTGAACATCGGCTCGTACCTCGCGATGTCAAAGGCTTACTGGTTATTTGCATGCCGGACGATAAAGCATGGAACACTTGCCGTTCAGTGCATCGTAGGCCCAGAGCTCGTTATCGCCCTTGCGAACCAAAATGGTCCGTTCATCAAGCCAACTTGGATATGCAAATGCTTCAGTCGCAATCAGTGATGAAATCCGAGTGTCTGGATTGTACACCATCAGGCGTACTGGGCCTTTTTCGCGTTTTCCTGCGACGGAGTCAAGATAGCAGATGCCAGCTTTGTTCCAATCAAAGTTTACAAAGTCTTGGAAGTAGTAGTCGCACTTAAAGCCCCGAGCGGTAGCTCCAGATTCGATCTCGAAAAGACGAAAGTTGTCGCCGTACTGGAAGCCAAGGTGTAAATCATCTGGTGATACGATCAAGTGCGATGGATAGTGAATGTCGGTTTCGATTGCGGAAAACAGGATCATTTCAATCATTGAGTTCAAATCATACCGTGCAATCGCAAGCCCGCCATTTCCGCTGTCCTTGAGGTAATAGATACAGTTACTGTTAGGACCCCAGCACCAGTGATACGCATTTATTTCGGGATGCACTTCCGTTTCTTGCGCTGTCTGCAGGTGCTGGATTTTCAGTGAACTGCCGCCCGTCGTCGTGTTGGAAAAGATATATCCGATGTACTGAAGCTCAGGACTAGCTCGTGGCCTGTCGACATATCCTGGTGAAATTTGTGCCGCTTGGGATGAACGCAAATTAAGTGATTTCAAAGAACCAAAGAGCCCAGGAAATCGGTCACGTTCAGCTTTGGAAACGAAGATCAAGTTCGATTCGCTTGATCCCCAGGTCATTGGATATGGGTCGAAGCCGACTTCAGCTTGCGTGTGCTTGATCCTACCATTCGTACGCGATAGTACCGACAACTGGCAGCTGATCGTATCAGAGTCAACTCCTGATGACGCTCCTGCGCCTTGTCCGCCGCGGATGGCCACAAAAGCGACCTTGTCGCCTGACGGCGAAGCAACAGGGTGGACTACAGTCATGATCGGGAAAACTGGTTCGCGGTGCTGCCAAGCGGCGAGAGCAAACGCGATCGCGGCGATCGATACCACGAATGACAATTGAAGCAAAGAAGAGCGTTTTAACATTGAATGTAGGGTCGAGTTTCTGGCAGTAAGCTCCATCGTCAACTACGCCGGACGAAAATCAAATAACGTCCGGCATCACCGAGCGGGGAGGGTAAAGTTGTCCATTCCAACTTCGGCCGCAAGCGCCGCTCCGTGTGAATGCCATGGTTATCCGAAATTCTCAATTCGCATCAATTCAAAGTCAATCTCGGATATGCGACGAGTGTCAGGGCTAGGATTGTCAAGCATCGCTGAACGCCAAGATCGGAGCGCAGACAAATGATCATTGCACGCAGCGTGTCCGATAAACGAAGAAGCGACAGTCCAGTCGAGACGCACTAGCATACGATACGCCGTTCCACGACAGGTCGCGACGTTAACATCGTCGCTTGGTGGCTCTTCGGCCAACAGCTCGATCAAGCGATCCATCACAGCCTGTGGCGGAATGCCGATGTCTGCGAGCCCCCAAGTGCCAATTGCTCGAATCTTGGCGACCGGGATCCGCGTTACACCAACAATCCAATTGAGTACATCGCGGTGCAATGGATCGGAGTCGTCGAATCCAGCGGCATTCAATACAGTGCCTAGTCCTCGCGTTCCACCTTGAAACAATCGATCCTCCCACATGTCGAGATCAGATGTCAGGTCAAGTTCTTTGCAACGCTGAAGTGTCAATTCAACGTAAGGCATTCCGTCGCCACCCGTACCAGCGAGGAATGTGGCAGCAGTCGCTTGAGATCGGCGATCAGATTGTTTTAGCAGGCGAGAAAAGTCCATAGCTCGATCGGATAACGGCGGACATCACGCGGGACGGGCGCACGATGTGCAAGCAGACCAAAAAACGCGACTCCCGTCCATTTCATGGTTCTCTCGAAAAATGCACGGACCATGCCATCTCCAACTCATCTAAGCAGGTGTCGTCGATGATCGCCTCATTATACAGAAATGAAGCGACATAGAAACCAAAACGCTCGCACACCGACGGACTTTCTACCTTTGCGTCATCGAAACGGACTTCGCAATTCCAAAACGGGACAGGTTCTAACTTTCGGAAGCTCGTCGATTCGGAACGACCTAGAGAAGCTATTACGTTGGCTCCAGCGGCACACCTGGCGATCGCATCAAAACCAACGAGCGATTCGCAACCAACGACGGCGTTGATCGCAGCCGAAGCATCAGATCGCCGCAACCTGGCGTTCGTAACACCCGGCAAGAGGATCAGGAGCTGACTGATGCGTTGGGTGCTCTTGGGGTCGGTCATTGCCTTCCAGACTTGTAGCCAATAGTTGAGAGAACGCGTAAAATCACCCGGTTGCGGCCAAGAGACTTTGATTTCAGGAAACGCCCGATCCGCAACTCGGGTGCATTTGTTTGTTCTGGGATTTATTGTTGTTGATGTTCAAACAGAACCGACCTTCCGCGAGGTTCAACTGACCATCGCGTAGGAGTGCGTCGCCCTGCTGCCATGTCCGCAACATGCTGGCAGGAGTCGCCAGAGACGCATTTGTTTTCACGCAGTTCGTCGATGTGATGTTGAACGGTAAGAATCGGCAAGTCAGTTGAGTTTGCAATGTCAGTATCAATCGCCAAGTTGTGTGTGGACAGGAACTCAAGAATTCGTATGTGATCTTCGGAGAATGTCAAATGGTCAAGTTCTTTGAGCCTGGTTTCAAGATCCTCGATTCGTTGGCTGAGCACCTTTGTTTCTTCGTGCAGATTTGTGTTCTCCGCTTCAAGCTCAGAACGGCGCTTCGTCGTTGCAATCAATTGATCTCGGAGCAGCGCGATTTGATCGCCGCGAATCGCAGCCGAACCATGCTCATTGATGAGCTTCTCAAGAAGACTGAGCGGATTGAGCGATTTCATGTCCATGACCGTGAGTCCGTTGTATCCCAGAACGAGGTAATTATCGTCGGTTGGTGCGGCGGCGATGCGGCGATAAGTAGATCGTCGGGTGTTATCGCCGGTTGGACCTTCGGTTCCCTCGGTGACTAGTGGGGCGTTATCGCCGGTTCGAGGGAATGTTGTCGCCGGTTGGCGTCTGTCGAGTATCTGGGGACCGGATTGCTGGGTCAAGCAAAAGTTTGTGCAAATTCTCGGCCAGAGAACGGACCTGGTGCGTCAACCTACGAAGAATCAGCTCGGAAATGCGGGCGTGATGCGGTACGGTGGGCAGGTCAGAGCCCGCGCTGGGAACACGCGTGACTGGCATCAAAAACGGTCGTGGATGAGGGCGGTGGACCTCTTGATTCCCCGCCGTCACTCCTTCGACTTCCCTTTGTCCGCATTCGGCTCGGGAGTTGGCTTGGGGGTGAATGCCTCTTCCAATGCCGCTGGGCCGCCGACGACAGGCAGCGTCAAGTTGGTGGCGGGCAGATCGACCGTCAGTTTGGTGCCGGGATCGGGCCACAGGGTGAAGTCACGGTCACTCGCCATGATCAGCAGACCGATTTTTTGACCGGCGGGAATGATTTGATCATCGGGCTGCAAGTCGAACTTGATGTCGACGAATTCACCCGGAACGAGCGGTTTGCTTTCCCGGATGGACTCTGCGTTCTGAGGATCCGCCCACCCACGCGTGATCAGGTTGTCGTTGATATGGCCGCCACGGGCGCGGTCTGTCCACGGTAGCGACACCAGCCATACCGACAAATTGGTGGCCGGTCGATCGCACGCCAGCCGAATCTGGATCGAGGCGGTTCCTGACAGATGCACCGGTTTCGATAGTTCAGGTGAGACATAGATCAGCCGATGTTCCGTCCAATCCGCTTTGGCCAATGCCTCACCGTCAAACGAGAAATTGTCGACGAGTGTCTCGCGGCCATGCGACTCGTCCTCCGCCAACGACAACTTGCCCTGCTGCGGAGCACCGCCAGCGAGGTGCAGATCCACCGGGGCTGCATCGGGATTTGGATAATCCGCATAAGACGTTGGCTCATCGTGCTTCTTGCCCTCGCGGACGATCCAGGATTTCGGATCTTTCTCGACACCGTTATCCACACCGAAGAGATAGTGCGTGAACCAACGATTCATCATCTTCATGGGTGGCGGTCCGCCGTGTCCGTCTTGATGATAGTAAATCTGGACGGGCACGCCCTGTTTTTTGAGCGCCGCTGAAATTCGGTAGCTGTGCTCGGGGACCACGTTCCAATCGTTGAAGCCATGCGACATCAGTGTGGCGGCATGCACATGATCGAGTTGATTCAGATAGTCACGGCCCGCCCAGAAGTCGTTGTAGTCGCCGGACTCGCGATCAATGTTGGCTAACATCGTTTTTTCGCGGATGATGCAATCACAGTGTTCGCGAAGTTCGGGATTGCCGCTGTGAATGAAATCGTAGAGCACGTCGATGTCTTCGCCTAAATAGCCGCCCGGATGGCGGACCAAACCGTTCGAACGGTAATAGTGATAGTAAGATGTGTTGGGAGCAACGGGGATGATCGCTTCGAGTCCCTCGACTCCTGTCGTGGCGGCCGCCAGCGGCAAGGTGCCGTTGTACGACGTGCCCGTCATGCCGACTTTGCCGGTCGACCAATAGGCGGTCACTGGTTCATCGCCATCGGGCGTCGTGAATCCCTTTGCTCGGCCGCAAAGCCAATCGATGACGGCCTTGGGAGCGAGCGCTTCATTTTCTCCTCCCACCGTCGGGCACCCTTCGGACAAGCCCGTTCCCGGCGAAGATGAGTGGACGACGACGAACCCACGCGGCACCCACTCAGCGACGAGGTCTTTCGAGATGATCGGACGGACTCCCGAGCGTTCGAAGGGGCCGATCGTGGGTCTGGGGGTTGGTGTTGCGCCAAGTTCTTGTCTGGGCGACCACATCGAGTCGTCGGAATCGGGTGCGGTGCCGGCAAAGTAGGGGCTGGTTTCATAGATCACCGGCAGCTTCAGTCCCTCCGAGTCGGTTTGCCGGGGCCGGGTGACATCGACGTGCATGCGATCGGGTTTGCCGTCCTCGTCAGAGTCAAACTCGGTCTCCACCCACAGGTCATGCCGAATCCAATAATCCGAGTCGGAGAACCCAGGGACTTTGGCAGCCTCGCCATCGACAAATTTCGGTTTCGCTGGCGTTTTCTCTTTGTTGGATGCATCGGCAGCCACGAGTGGTGAACCGGCGAAACCGCAGGAGAGCAGAGCGAGAACGACGAGGCGGTGGTGGGCAGGTGTTCGCATGGAGGCCAATCGCAGGTGATATCCGTGTGATAGTTTTACAAGTCAACCGTGGCTGACGATTTCACCCAATGATAACTCACTTCGGCAGCCTCGGGAGGTGCTTTGGCATGAGGACAGTCTTGGTACGCGTGGGGATACACCACCTGGGGCGCGCCGCCTCCCCCTCGTGCTCAGCAGGCGGCGTCTGCGGTGCCACTGCGTCCCCAGGCAGGGGCCTGGTGTGGTGAACAATTGTTGGCGATATTTTTATTTTAGGCAGTGTTTTGTTGGATCCCTAGCAGGGGATGGTCGTCCCGAGCGTGCCGAAGAAAGGGGCCGGACGGGACGATGGTCCCATCCTACGTTCGTTCGAATCGTTCTCGGCGCTGGGCAGGAGGCTGGGGATGGGACCAGCGAGTTAAACACGATCAGTGATGGAATCGACGTCTGTTGGCAAAGTTGCGAGAAACGTTTCTTTCCCGGCGCGAAAGACGACAGATCAGCCGCCAAACATGGTGATAGCGGTGTCGACTTCCGGGACGGTGAGGCGATGCTCGCGGCGTGATGTTGGATCGACGCTGGAGTGTCGTAGTAGGCAGCTGTCGAGACTACCCAGGCCTCGGTGCCGCGTTTTTTCAAAGCGATCGATGTTGTGCTCGCGAAGCGTCTGCTCGATGGCGGCGGCATGTTCGGGGCTGGAGGCAACCGGCCACTGCGGCACGTCGAGCTGAGGTTGATCTGGGAGGCGAAATACAAACATTGGCGGCCGGACGACAATCACTCGACCTGCGCGAATTAAGTCGGGTGCGAAACGCCGAAAAAATGCCATCATCAAGACGCCACAGTGAATGCCGTCGGCGTCGGGGTCCATCAGCAAGACCAGTTTTTCGTAGACGCACGCTGCGGGGTCGGCTAGTTGCCGGTAGAGTTCGCCGGCGTCCATTGTGCCGCCGCGTCGACGGCCGAGCAGGGTTTCAAAGATCCGCTGGAAAATTTCGTTGTTGATCGCGGTCGCTCGTGAGGCTTTGGCCGCATTGAGTGGTTTTCCCTGCAGGGCCAAAATCGCTTGCTGTTGCGTGCATCGGACCTGATCGACCGACTTTGCGGCACTATCGCCTTCGACGATCAAGCACTCCGTCCCGGGCACGCTGATCCGGGGCTGCCCGGGGATGTCTGTGTGAATCTCACCGACAGCGGCACATGGATAGTGAACCGGCTGTTTTCCGTACGCGATCACACGAGATCTTTTAGATCGGAGATCAGTTCGCGCATCGATTGGTAGCGTTTTTCCGGTCGCTTTTGCAGGGCTTTGGCGACGATGTCATCAACGGCTTTGGGGATGTTGTATTGGGGCGAGCGTTCGCTCGGTGGTTCGATCTCGCGATGGCGGATGTTGTCAAAGGTTTCATCGATCGTTTTACCGCGGAAGGGTTCGCGGATCGCCATGACTTCGTACAACACGACACCCACGCTGAAGACATCGCTGCGTTCATCGATGGTGCGATTGCCGACAATTTGTTCGGGTGACATGTACAGAGGTGTGCCAGGCCGCTGCCCGCCGGCGGTGAGCGTTTGCATTTGGGGGGAGTCCATCTCCTCCCGCACCGCTTCGGGCCGAATCGCCAGAGAACTCTGTTGTAGGGGATGGTTGTCGTCCGGGTGTCCCCAGACCTTCGCGACACCCCAGTCCAGTAAGATCACCTCGCCAAAGTTTCCAACCCAAATATTCTCCGGTTTGACGTCGCGGTGAATCAGCCCGCGGGCATGGGCGTAGGCCAGGGCTTGGCAGGCGCCCTCGACGATCTCCAACCGCCAGGAAATCGGGTAGGCTTCGATTGCGGCAGCGTCACCGCGGGCGATGCGTTTGAGAATCTCGAACAGGTTTTCACCCGAAATCCGCTTCATCGTGAAATAGATGCCGTCCACATCGTCGTCGCCGATATCGTAGACGGGGACAGTATTGGGGTGCTGGAGTTGCGCTGTCACACGGGCTTCCCGCAACAAGCGACGTCGTTCGATTCGATCGAACTTCTTCTCGGGGAGCAATTTTTTGATCGCGACGGTCCGACCGGTCACTGGATCGAAGGCGGACTGCAATACCGCGGTAGCCCCCCGCGCCATCTCACGCAATCCGGTGTATCGTTTCAGCCCCGGCGGGACCGGCTTGGGCAGATCAGGATCGGTGCCTGATAGGATAATGGTAGGTTCGTTCATGGTATCCTCATTGTACCGTGTCGGAGCAAGCTCATGCGAGGACACGTTTTTCGCTACGCGTTCAATATCACCACAAGTAGAAAACATGAACACACCTGTCGATGAAAGCAACGACGATCTTAACGAGGCCCACTTGGTCTCGGTAGCCGAGCGGTCCAGCGAGATTGCTGCCGGTGTGATCGTCAATGTTCTGGCCGATGCTGGCATCCGAGCGACCGCCGTGGGTGGATTCACGGCAGGGTTTCGTGCGGAAGCACCTGGATGGGTGCAGGTGAAGGTTTTCCAACGCGACGCCGAGCGTGCCAAGGAGATTATCGCTGAGATCCGCCCGGCTAATGAGTGACCCTGGGACCAAACTGGCGATCACGATGGGCGATGCGGGTGGCATCGGCCCTGAGGTTGCCCTGCGCGTGTGGCAACGGCCCGAGGTTCGCGCCTCTGGCGTGCCCTTGTTGATGGGGGATGCAGCGGTATTCGCGCGGGTCGCGAAGGCTCTCGGTCTCCCGCTGCCGCCTACCATCGCCCTGGATCAGATTGCGACGGTCGCTGCCCACGCCGCCGGATACATCGTGGACTGTGGTAATGTGAATGCGGATGATGTCACGCCAGGTCGGTATTCCGCTGCGACTGGGCGAGCTTCGTATGAAACGGTGTGCACGGCGATCGATGCGGCCCTCCGTGGCGACGTCGATGCGATCATCACGGGCCCGATTCAAAAGGAAGCGTGGATGCAAGCCGGAATCGACTTTCCTGGTCATACCGAATTGCTGGCCGCCCGAGTGGCCTGCCCAGGCGATCTCCCATCGCAAGGCGGCGGACCTGCGGACGTCCGCATGATGTTGGCCAGCGACACGATCGCCTGCGTGCTCGAGACCATCCATGTGCCCTTGGCAGATGTGCCCGGCATGCTCGATCCGGTATCCCTGGCGAGAACGATCGCGATGGCGGGCGACGCGATCACGAAGCGAAATGTTCACCGGGGCAGTCTGCTGCCGCCACGGATTGGCGTTTGTGGTTTGAATCCGCACGCGGGCGAGCATGGGATGTTCAGTCACGGGGAAGAGGAACGGGTTGTCGTCCCGGCGATTGATGCTGCCCGCCGCGCGGGCTGGGACGTCGTGGGGCCGCTGCCGCCTGATACCGCGTTCACCCCCGCCATGCGAGCACGCATCGATGTCTACGTCTGCTTGTACCACGATCAGGGCTTGATTCCCTTGAAGGCGTTGTCATTTGACGATGCCGTCAACGTCACGCTGGGGTTGCCGATTGTGCGCACCAGCGTTGACCATGGCACCGCCATGGACTTGGCATGGCAAGGCACTGCGTCGTGCGAAAGCATGGTTGCTGCCATTCGTTTTGCCGCTGAACTGGTAGAGTCGGCGCCGTGAGCTCGACCGGACCCATTGAAACGGGGACGCCGTCGGCTTCGGCGTCGCGGCCAGGGCGACGAATCGACGTCATGATGGCGTGGTTCGCCTTGATGGGATTATTCTTCGTCTACGCAGGCGACGCGCCGCCGAGCGTGAACGAGGCGCACTACCTCGCCAAGGCAAAGAACTTTTGGAATCCAGCGTGGTGCCAACAGGATCTCTTTGTCACCTCAGGAAAAGCTCATTGGGTGTTTTACTGGGTGTTCGGATGGCCGACGAAGTGGTGGTCGCTGTCAACGACGGCTTGGATGGGACGCATTGTTGGCTGGGGAATGCTTGCCGCGGGCTTGATCCGGTTGTGTTCAGCCCTGCGTTTGCCAGCAATCCTGGCGGCTGTCGTGGCGGTGATTTGGGTCGCGGGAATCGAGCAGGGGAATCTCGCCGGTGAGTGGGTTGTCGGTGGCATCGAAGCCAAGGTCCCCGCATTCGGACTCGTCTTGTTTGGGATCGCCGAATTACTGCATCGCCGGTGGAGTCGGGTGTGGCTATTGTTCGGCACCGCCGCGGCTTTCCATGTTCTGACGGGCGGGTGGGCGGTGGTGGCCGGTGCGATCGCGTTCGTGTGGCTCGAACGCGTGCGGCGAGACCGAGCGCACTCGCAGGCTCGTTTTTTCACGCCCGCATTGTTTGCTGGGGGCGCGATCTCACTGCTGGGCTTGATTCCGGCCGTTTCGATGTCGTGGGGAGCCTCGGCAGCTGAATCCACCTCGGCAGCCCGCGTGTACACGTACTTCCGTCTTTCACACCACCTTCTGCCTTCCGCGTTTCATCGCGACTGGTACGTCCGGCATAGTATGCTGACGCTCGTTACGCTGGGCTTTCTTGTTGGCCAGCGTTGGCTGTACCGACGAGATGAGCTTGCTTCCCTGCCCCAGCGTGATGCCTTCACCGCTCTGACGGCGTTTACCATCGGCGCGATGCTCATCAGCATTTGTGGTTTGTTCATCGGGATGCTGCCAGCTGTTGCACCGGATTTGGCTGCGAAACTGCTGCGATTTTATTGGTGTCGACTTGCTGATGTGATCACGCCGCTGGCACTCGGATGCAGTGTCGCGAAAGTGCTATACGTCACCCACGTACCCGACGCTGTCAGTCGGTTATCGTTTCGGAGGCGACCCTGGGGGTCACTCCGTGTCGATGCCAGGAGCGTGGTATTTCTAGCGAGCGCTGCGATCTTTTTGAGTGCATGCGGTTTAGCGGGTTGGTCGACGTGGCGTTGGATGAGCGGGGGCGTGCCCATTTCCCACAGCAACAGTCTGCTCGGACTGCGTCGCAATGCGGATTACGCTGAGCAACGTCAGACGATGCAGGACTGGATCAACGTCTGCCGCTTCGTTCGTGCCAACACACCGGAGGACGCAGTGTTATTAACTCCTCGGCATCAGCAGTCGTTCAAGTGGTACGCTGAGCGGGCCGAGGTGGTCAATTGGAAAGACATTCCGCAAGACGTGGTGAGTTTACGAGAGTGGGCAAGACGATTTGTCGAGATCTATCCGATAGAGCTATCCACCATGCGTGTGACAATCCGCTATGATCGATTGCGAGAGTTTCGTCGCAAATACGGTGTTAACTGGATGGTGGTGGACCGTCGTGTTGTTGGACCACAGTTGCCGCTCGTGCAGGTGTATCCGAACGGCAACGAACGCAATTCCACCTATGCGATTTATCGTTTGCCTTCGATCTCGACAAAATAACGCCACGCCGGAATACGAATTGACTTGGGACGATTGAGCACAGTCGTAGATTGCCAGACGGCAGCGCCACTATTAATTTATTTTCTCACTTAAACGACACCCGGCCGTGGCAGGCCGTTGATTGAATTGACCGTGGAGCCGCATGTCTGAGCCGAGTGCCTTACCGCACCGGGCAGTATGATACTGGGCAGCAGGCAGCAGGCATCGTTGCACCGGGTGGCGTGCGGAGTCCGGCCGCTGACACGTCTCGGCTCACAATACCCCTATCCCGTTAGACCCCTATCTCGTTAGCAATCAATGACCGAAGACGAACAGAAACTGGAAAGCGATCAAAGCGAGTCGCCACTAAACAAGCAAATGTCGCCGGTGGCCGGTGGTGGGTTATTGGGCGCAATCGTGTTTGGCTTCGTCCTCTTTAAATCCCACGATGTCCTGCGCGCCTTGTTGGTGGGTGGGGTTGTGTTTGGCATGATTTTCTGGGTGATGTGGGCCGGTCAGTACCTGGAACGCCGCACCAAGAAGAAGAACCAGGACTGAACGCGGTGTCGCGGTGATTACCCCGCTCGTTATTCACTCTTTTATAAGGCGCTGAACATTTTCCGTTTCAACTTATCGCTCAGAGGTGTCGTCTGTTGCTCGCTCGTTTCCGTAACGCTTGTCAGCGGTGTACACGCGGCGTTCGCAGAAGATGGGGCGAGTCCTGCGACTTCGGCAACTCGCGAAATCGATGCATTCTTGGCGCGAGACGAACCCGACTTTGCGTGGGAAACCGTTAGTGATATCGAGATCGAAAACTCGCGAGTGGTCGAACTCCAGCTCACCAGTCAACGCTGGCAAGGAGGGGTTTGGACGCATTCTCTGGTGGTCTATCAACCGCAACACGTTGTCCATCAGGACAAGATGCTATTGTTTGTCACCGGCGGCAGCACGGGCAAGGCTCCCGGCATTGGAGACAGGGCCATCGGTGCGGCGTTGGCAAATTTGTGTGGAGCACGCGTCGCGATGCTACATCAAGTGCCCAACCAACCACTGCTCGACGGTCGGCGCGAAGATGAGTTGATCTCGGAAACCTGGCTGAAGTACTTGGAAACCGGCGATACCTCGTGGCCGTTATTGTTTCCGATGGTCAAGAGTGCCACCAAGGCGATGGATGCGCTCGAACAGTTTTCTGTCGAACAGGGCTGGCCGCGGCCAGATGGCTTTGTCATCGCAGGTGCGTCCAAGCGAGGGTGGACGAGTTGGTTGACGGCGGCGACTGATTCGCGAATCATCGCGACCGCGCCGATTGTGATCGACCTGCTCGACTTCCCCGCCCAGATGAAGCATCAGCTTGAAATGTGGGGCACCCATAGCGAGCAGATCCACGCCTACACCAGTAAAGGTTTAGTTCCCTCGGATGGGCAGCCACGCTCTCAGCGTGTGACCAAGCTGTGGCAAATGATGGACCCGATACAGTATCGTCAGCGGCTGCAGATGCCTAAGTTGCTGGTCGTCGGTGCCAATGATCGTTATTGGGCAACCGATGCAATGAATCTCTATTGGGATCGGCTTGAAGGCGACAAGTATATCCATCGCGTTCCCAACGCGGGCCACAATTTAGGTGGCGGTCGAATGCCAGCACTGAAGACATTGGCGGTATTCTTCCAAGCGGTGGCGACCGGTCAACAGCTCCCTGTGCTCACATGGCGAGCATCCACCACGGACGAGGAAGTTCGTCTCACGGTGAGCAGTGATACCACCCCAGTCAAGGCAACCCTGTGGGAGGCGTTCTCAGATTCGCTCGACTTTCGCGATAGCGTTTGGCAGCCCACCTCGATGACGCCGAAGGACGGGGATTGGGTCGGCATCAGCCAACGCGAGACAGGCCATCATGCCGCGTTTGCTGAATTGACATTCAGCGCCAACGGCATGCTGTACTCGCTGGCGACACTCGTTTATTGCCAGTAAACGCGAGACTCGCAGAAATCATGGTAGGCAGAGGCGAGCTCCATACTCGATGCGTTGAGCGATCCCGGTGCTTGGGAGATAGAGTTGTTTGCGAACATGGAACGTCGAGCTGAAGTTTTGTTCGCATGAGCTGCTCCGACACTCTGTGCACCGCGTGACGTTCTGCCAATCTCGTCAAGGGATTCGGGAAGGGGCAAGAGAACCGAGTAGATCAGGGCAAGAAGAACCCAAACGATATTTGTACTCGGTTGGCCTGGCCTGACTGGCCGCTGACATCGGTGCGGGTGCCATAGAGATACTCGATACTACCGAACACGCGCTCGTACGGATTGGCGATGAGATTGACAGCAAAATACGTCGTGTCACGCAGGTTCGTCGAGGCTTGGCCAGGCACATCGTCCAAGCTCAATGCGCTGTAGGTCACGTTTGATGTCCACTTGGGAGACCATTGTTGTTTGGCCCCAATCATCCATCCGAACACAGGCAGTAGCGATGCGGTGGTGGGACCTGTCGCAACAACGTCCGGCGAGCCGCGATAGCTGCCGATGCCGTCGCCAAAGAGGATCTGCGAATAAATCTTGGTTTCCTTGAATATCATCGCGGCGCCTGCAAAGTTGAATCCCGACGCGGTTCTTTTCAACAGGGGCGCATTGTCTGGTTGAAAGCCAAGCTCACGGACGAGGTACGCGATCTGAAAGTCAGCATTGTCCTGTTCATAACGTAGCCACGCAATAAAATCGGGAGTCTCTGTTCGGGCTTCGCCTGTTGCGAGTACGGGCGTGATGATATCTACCTGTGGATCCTCCACAGCTACGGCAATCTTCCACCCGTCGCCGACGGGTTGGTCCCAGCGGACGAGACCCTGACGGCGATTCACGTTTGACGCACCACCTTCAAAGTCCAGTGTTTGCGGCACTGCCGATGGATTAGTGAAAGTTGTCCAGGTCTGCCCCGCCGTAAAACGACCGATGTTGCCGTAGGCTTGACGCAGCCGGAATGTACTGGTGATGTCGGGGATGCCACTAAAAAAATCGCCTTCAACGTAAGCACGAGCGACTTTTCCGTTGATACGCCAACGCGTGTCAGCGCTCAGCCGGGTTTGCCGGGCGTGAAAGCGTGCGTCCTCGCCGGTGCTGCCATCGGTGGGGATGGTGGTCGTGACGAATGAATCAGTAGACCCAATAGGATTGAAACTTTGAATCAAATCGGCTTTGACATATCCGCCAATCTTCATCGCAATGTCGTCGTTAACGATCGTGATTCCGCCGACGAAGTCTGGTTGGGCGACAAAGTTGTTGCTCATGCTGCCGAGTGACTCGCGGTCGTACGGAACAGTGCGGAAGCTCCGGGAAACCGTGTCGGAGTTCAGTGAGATAACGAATCCGTCCTCGGCGGCGTATGAATTTGTCACCGGGTCGGCCACCATGACCGGCTCGAGGGACTCCAGCGAGAGGCTGCTGCTGTGCCCGCTGTCGACAAGATCCAGCGGCAGGTCAGGAGTTGATTGCCAGTTAACTCGCTGCATCAGGCTTTCCAAGGAATCCGTGTGAGCTTCACGGTGTGGCTCGGGTTCGGTGGGGGGGGAGCCGAACGGGTGACTGCGCAGCAATCTCTGAGAGCATGAGAATGCTGATAGATATCAACCCGAATCTGAATTGTGCTCTCCCGAACACATCACCCCCAGCACAAATAGTGACCGACAAAAATTAGAAGTCTCGGAGCAAGTGTTGAACGATCTGCCCGGTGCCGTTGACGTTGCATTGGCGGCAACGGTCGCCCTTTCGATAGAAATCGGCCAAAACGATGGCAAGATTTAACGATTGTGCCGATCGCAGGGGGTTTTCCGCCCGCGGGGCAGGGGCGCCTCTGCCCAGGCTGGGGGGGTCTGGCGAGGACGGTGCTTGGAAACTCACCTGTGCAGCGTTCGATTGGTCGAGCTCCTCTATTTCGTGGCTGAGCTCCCCTATTTCGCGAATGCGTTGAGGTTGTCAGACCGCGGGCGGTTCGTTACACTACTCCACTTGCCAAATGCATCACCACCACCATTTCCTTCCAACTCTGTTTCAGATTCGCTGCCATGACCATGGATCGTAGCCTCAAGGTGCAAGCCGGGGCCATTAAAAGTCGCAACGTACTGACCCGTGCCGAACGGGTTGCACGTCTGAAGGAACTCGATCGATTTGACGAGAGCGCCGACATCATCGGTATGGCTAAGACGCGGGTCCAAAAGATCTCGCTGAAGAAGAAAAAGAAAGTCAAGAAAGCCGAAGAGAAATAATCCCGCTCTGTTGGGATTCCTTCGAACTCGTTTCAATATCGCAACGGCCAGCCATTTCAGTCGCTGGCCGTTCTTCGTGCGCGGTGCGGCCGTGGCTGGCAATTGGTGTGGGATGACAGCGTGGATTGTTGCGTTGCCTGAGCCGGCCATTTGGACTCGCGTCAGCCACCGTGCCATGGCGACGTTCGCCAGCCGTTTATTGGCAAGCGTTGATGCGGTGTCAGCCGTCCCGTTTCGCTGGGCAGGTGAAGCAGGTCACGGCGGAAAAGCATTTAGAAGCCATGTGGGCTCCTTCGCTAGAACGCACGATCGGTCTTCTTCGGCGGACGCGAAGAAAGCAGCGGTTGGCGTGAAGTAATGCGAAGGGGATTCACAGAGATGCGGCGTCAGGTCCTGGCTGGTCTGCCGAGGTCTGTTGTTCAGCTGAATGGTCCTCTGCAGCGAGTTTGTCCGCCTTCTTCTGGGCACGCTTGGCAACATGCTCGGCCGCCATTTGTTCCATTGTTCGTACCTCGTCGGGCATCTTTTTGTCGAACTGACGCTCGTAGAGAAACTCGATGAATTCGACCAACGGCAGCTTCCAGGGCTGTTTATCGCGATTGGCGTAGCTGCCAAACTTTTTGGGGCTGAGTCCGAGTTCTCTCGCCATCTGGATATGGGCGTGCGACAGATGGAATTTTTTTCGCGCCTCGATCCAAGGTTGAAACTTGTGCGGGATACGTGTCTTTTTGGCCATGACAAGATGTGCGAGAGGAGCGGACGTCAGCGGTGATTCTCATTGACTCGCGATAGGTTACAATACTGGCCGTATTTCCGCACGCCACGCACCATGAGAATTGCATCAACCATGCCTACGAATTTCCGCCGTTTGATGATCTGGGGTTGCGTAGCGGCCGTCGTGCAGTCCCTGGGTCTGGGTCACGCCGAAGAGCAAGAGGGTACCAATCCTGATGCTCAGTCGAAGGCTGTCTTCGCAGACGATTTTGAATCGGGACATGACCGCTGGGAGATTCTCGATCCTGCGACGTGGAGAATGGCAGAAAAAGATGGAAATCATACGCTCGAGATTACCGCTCGTGAGTCGGCCTACGCCCCTCCCGTGCGAAGTCCTCTCCACGTTGCTCTGATCAAAGACCTCGAGCTGGAAGATTTTGAGATTTCATTCCGGGTTCGCAGCACGAAGGATACTGGCAATCATCGCGACTGTTGCGTGTTTTTTGATTATCAGGACGACCAGCACTTTTACTACGTCCATTTGGGGGCGCAACCGGACCCTCATAGTGGTCAGATCATGGTCGTTGACGAAGCCCCGAGGTTGGCGCTGACGAAAAATGAAAAGCGTACGCCCTGGGATGACGCGTGGCACCAAGTACGTCTCGTCCGTGACGCGGAGAGTGGCAGCATCGACGTCTTTTTTGACGACATGACCACGCCGCTCATGCAGACCACGGACAAACGCTTCCAAAGTGGGCGGATTGGGATTGGTTCGTTCGACGATATGAACGAGTTTGACGATGTCGTCGTACGAGCGAAATAAGAACACACGGTTCCAAATCCTCCGCTCCCACCTCCCGCACTCTCCCTCTCCCACACTCCCCCTCTCTCTGTGACATTCCCACCTCGCGCACCGTTCCCCGCCACTCGCCTGCGACGGGTGCGGGCACACGATTGGGCCCGCCGCTTGACGAGTGAAAGTTCGCTCAGCGTCAGTGATTTGATTTGGCCATTGTTTGTCTTCGACGGTTCGGGAACCCAACCGGTACCGAGTCTGCCGGGGGTATCGCGTCTTGGCATCACTCAGGCGGTCGAGGCGGCTCGGCGTGCGGTGGATTTGGGGATTCCCGCGATCGCGTTGTTTCCCGCCACGGACCCAAGTCTGAAAACCGAGGACGCTCGGGAGGCATTCAACGCGGACAATCTTGTTTGTCGTGTTACACGTGAGATCAAAGCGGCCGTTGGTGACGCCTTGGGGGTGATCCTCGATGTTGCGTTGGATCCCTACAGTAGTCACGGGCAGGATGGATTGGTCCGCGATGGGCAGGTGGTCAACGACGAAACCGTCGAGGTGCTGTGCCGACAGAGTGTCGTCCAGGCAGCTGCAGGTTGCGACGTGATCGCCCCGAGTGACATGATGGACGGACGGATCGGCAGTATTCGCCAGGCTCTCGACGCGGCGGGGCATGCGGAGGTACAGATCATGTCTTACGCGGCCAAGTATGCCAGCGCTTTCTATGGTCCCTTCCGCGATGCGGTGGGGTCGGCGGCGAGTCTCGGCGCGGCTGACAAGAAAACCTACCAGCAGTCACCATCGCAATCCAATGAAGCCATTCACGAGGTGGCGCTGGATTTGGCCGAGGGTGCTGACAGCGTGATGGTGAAACCGGGCATGCCTTATTTGGATATTGTGGCCAGGGTCAAGCAGACCTTCGGCGTACCCACGTTTGCCTATCAGGTCAGTGGCGAATACGCGATGTTGCGAGCGGCGGCCGATGCGGGGTGGCTGGACCGCGATGCGGTGATGATGGAGAGTCTACTCGCTTTCAAACGCGCCGGTGCTGACGGAATTTTAACGTACTTTGCTGAGGCTGCTGCGGAGCGCTTACAATGACGACCGACACCACAACCACGCCACTGGGGTTTCCATGGCACTGGGAAGATACGCTGATTGCCGGTCGTATGCGGCCCCTCGCGGCTGCCTCGGATCCCGATGGAATGTTGCTGGACGCTTGCCGCCGGCAGGACGAAGGTGAGCAGGGCGTCATCGATCCGTTTTGGGCGACGACATGGCGAGCGGCCTCCGGGCTGGATCGCTATCTTGACCGTGTCGATATCAACGGTCAGCGTGTCCTTGAAGTCGGTTGTGGAACAGGGCATGCGGGGATTGCTGCGATCCTGCGTGGTGCTCATGTGACGATGACCGACGGCGTGGACGATCCGCTGCACTTGGTGCGTCTGAGTTTATCACGATTGGGGCTCAAGGCGGACGTTCGAGTGCTGCGTTTAGGTGAAGATCAAATCCTTGCGAGCAACGGTAAGGACGGCGGCATCGAGCAGTTTCCATTCATTCTAGGAAGTGACGTCACGTATCTTCGTGAGCTGTGGCCGGCGCTGCTGATCACCGCAGAGCAGCATTTGGCTGATGGCGGTCAGCTGTTGCTCAGTGATCCCAAGCGGGTCATCGGCAATGAGTTTCGCGAGTGGCTCGGCAAGGAAGGTACGACATGGGATTATCGCGAGGAGACAGTCGTTCTCGAAGATGACCCGGAACATCCCATTCGAATTATGTGTTTGAGCAGGAGAGCTTAATGATACGTGCAGCGGTCGTTGGTGTCGGTTTTATGGGCTGGATTCACGCTCTGGCGTATCGTCGTAGTAATACTGCGGAGATGGCGGGCTTTGCCAGTCGCAGTGCGACGAAGCGATCAGGGGATTGGCGGGGCATCCAAGGTAATTTTGGACCACCGGGCGAGCAATTTGATGTCTCGGATATGAATGTTTGCGAGCATCTTGATGGATTGCTTGCCGACGATTCGATCGACCTGATCGATATCTGCTTGCCGCCACATCTGCATGTCGATGCGGTTACCGCCTCCCTCGCCGCGGGTAAGCGTGTGCTCTGTGAAAAGCCGTTGGCGCTAACATCCGCCGAAGCGGAACGCTTAACATCCCTGGCGTCCCCGGGCCAATTGATGGTTGGTCATATTTTGCCATTGATGCCTGAGTTCTCACTACTCGCTCGGATGAAAGCAGACGGTCGATTTGGGCGTGTCATCAGCGGTCGGTTTCAGCGCACGATCGGACCTCCCGACTGGATTCCCGATTTTTACGATTTGAGCCGGGTGGGCGGACCGCTGCTCGATTTGCAAGTACACGATGCTCACTTCATTCGATTGCTGTTCGGCATGCCACAGTCGGTGCACACGGCCTCCCATAAACTCGACGGTGTCCCGAAACGCTACGAAACGGTGCTCGCCTACGAGGACGCGGTGGTCAGTGTTGGCGGTGGCGTGATCGACTCGCCCGCTCGCCCGTTCACACATGGGTATGAGGTCTCTTTCGAACAGGCTACCGTGCGATTTGAGTTTGCTGCGTACTCCGATGGCACGACCGATTCGATTCCGCCGGTAATCATGCACAATGACGGCAGTCTCGAGCGACCTGAACTCGGTGGTGGGGATCCGATCGATGCGTTTGTCACCGAGATTGAGCTGGCCGCCTCCGTCGTTGCCGGTGCCCCGCTGCCTCCTGTGCTCGATCCAGAGTTGGCCAGTGATGCGATCAAGATCTGCGAAATGCAGATGCAGAACTAGAGTGGCAGAAGCATCGGTACCCAATCCTTATGAATGACGGCAGCCCCCTATTGAACGAAGCGAAGGCCGCTCAGCGGTTAATCGACGCAGTCGCCTCGCTGGGAAATGTGGTGGTTGCGTTCTCGGGCGGCGTCGACAGTAGTGTGGTGGCCGCAGCAGCGGTGCACGCTGCACAGCGAGGCCAGTCGAACTGCATTGCCGTGACCGCCCAATCTCCGTCCTTGGCGAGTTGGCAGGCGGAGTTGGCACTTCGTGTGTCCAGCGAGATGGGGATCGAGCATGAATTTGTGGCCACCGATGAGATCGATCGTGAGGGGTACGTGCGAAATCGCTCTGATCGCTGTTTCTATTGCAAACAAACCCTCTACGAATTCCTGCAACCGATCGCCAAGCAACGCGATGCCGTGATCGTTTCGGGAACAAATGCGGACGACCTGGGCGATCACCGCCCGGGGTTGATCGCAGGCCGCCAAGCTAACGTGCATACGCCTCTGGCCGATTTGGGATTCACGAAGGGCGCCGTTCGAGAAATTGCCGAGTGGTTTGGGCTCAGCAATGCTGATCTGCCGGCATCACCCTGTCTATCGAGCCGAATTGCGTATGATGTTGAGGTGACGCGAGAGCGTTTAGCCCGGATCGATGCCGCGGAATCCTGGTTGCGTGAGCGCGGGATTGGTGATCTGCGTGTGCGACTGCTCGCTGGGGAATTGGCCTGCATCGAAGTCATCGCTGACCAGATGAGAAACGTCGTTGATCTGCAGCACAATGCGTCACTCGCCGCCGCGTTCACTGCCATGGGATTTCGAAATGTCACTTTGGATCTACGCGGACTGCGGAGCGGAAGCATGAACGAATCACTCGTTACTCTGTCGAATGTCCAGCCATGAGTGATTTAGTCGGATGCCGGATCGGTGATTTTCAGGTGCTACGTCGGCTCGGTAGTGGGGGGATGGCCGATGTCTATGCCGCCCGCCAGCTCGGCCTTGGTCGTGACGTAGCTCTCAAAGTACTGCGTTCGGTGGCCCAGAGTGATGATGATCACCTCAAGCGATTTCGGCGTGAAGCTCAGGCGGCGGCGAGATTGAATCATCCTGCGATCGTGCAAATCTACGAGTTCGGCGAGGTCGACGGCGTGCACTTCATCGCTCAAGAACTCGTTGACGGGATCAATCTCAAACAGGCCTTGGATCGAGAGGGGCCCTTTTCCGCAGACAAAGCAGTGACGGTCGTGCGCAGTGTTGCCAGTGCGCTGCAGGTGGCCCATGAAAGTGGCGTTACCCATCGTGATATCAAACCCGAAAACATCATGCGGGGCGCCAATGATTTGATCAAGGTTACCGATTTTGGGCTGGCGCGGATGTTAACGCAGGCCGACTCGAGCACCGCGAATCTGACGCGTGCAGGCTTGACCTTAGGCACGCCCCGGTACATGAGCCCGGAACAAATCCAAGGGGGGACGGTTGATGCACGCAGCGATTTGTATTCACTCGGTGTGACGATGTATCACCTACTGACCGGTTCGGCCCCGTTTGATGGGGATGAGGCGTTGGCGTTAGCGGTCAAGCATCTTCACGAGACGCCTCGTCCTATCGATCATGTTCGCGGTCGAGCCGACCTGCCCGCGTGGCTGGTTTCCCTGGTCATGCGCTGCTTGCAAAAGGCACCCTCCGCACGTATCCAGTCCGCCAGTGAATTGCTGCAAATCGTCCAGACGCACGCTCCTGAAAACGCGACCAGTGTCGAGTTGCCGGCCACTGGCTTGCAGGAACCGCTCAAAGCCGGAGAGCGTGCCCAGGGACCTCCGGCGAACACACTGTCGAGTTCAGCTGTCAGCTCAGCGACGATCCAATTGCAGCGTGTCACCGACCTAGCACGGGCGACCCAAGCCCGTCGTGTCTCACGACAGCGAGTCGCCGTTGCGGCACTCGTTCTCGCAAGTGTCGTGGGTGGCATCGGTGGCTGGATGGCAGCGCAGGCATCTCGCCCAATCTCCATCGCAAGTGAACTTCGCGGACCCATTGTCGCTGTTGCCGATTCGATTGAGCAGCAATATTTAACTGCCCTGACTCGCAATGACATCCCTGCATGGCATGCGGTTTTAGAGTTTCCCGTAGCGCCGGAGTCTCCCCAAGCGGATTACCACGACAAGGCGAAACTGCAGTTGACCCGCTTGTTGATCGAGCAGGGTGAGTACGCGAGAGCGTCTCAATTGCTCGATGAGTTACAACAATCCACAACCGTGAAGCGGCTGTACTTAATACTCGCGATGGTCGAACGTCATACCATTGCGATGGCTACCGATAAACCTCGGGACGCCTCTCGATTGAAGACTGAGATTCGCGAGAGCCTTCGAGAACTGGATGATGCTAACCCTGCCGCGGCGGAACAATTTCGCCGTTTGGTCCCAAAGCCTGAACGGCTTAACCTGGGGCTCGTTGAGGACGTGAGTTGACCAGTGACGTCATCCTGAGGCTCAATCTCCGGAGCAGCTGGTGGGGATCTCGCCCAGCAGTTCGTCAAGGTGATGTTTGGTGAAGCCCGCGCTGCTGGTCATCCCTTTGCCACCGATTCCCGTTGTGATGTACACATTGGGCATCGGGTTTTTGCAGTAGACTCCCGTTGGGTCTGCCGTTTGGCTGTAGATTCCCGACCATGACGTCTCAATATCCCAGTGCGGAAAACCCATGATGCGTTGGGCCTCGGCGACCATGCAGTCATTAATTTCCGCTTTCAGTTCAAAATCCAGTTGGTCGGGCTGACTGGCGGGAGCGTATTCGTGTGAGTCTCCCAGAATGATTCCACCATCGGAATCTTGCTTGAACAGAATATGGATGCCCCATCGCCCCATGGGATCGTCCACCAGCTCATTTGTCGTGGATTCGTTGCTCTTAATTTCGTTCCAAGACGGACACTGCGAAAAACTCTCATAACGGCGAATCGATCGACCGGTTAAAATGTTCCCGGGCAGTGTGACGCCAGGGCACGGGCGCAGTCGTAACATTTGCAGTTTGCATAGTTGCATCTCACTCTGTTGAAAGTGAGCTGGGAAAAGAGTCTGGAACTCGCTCCCGCAACATAGAATCGCCTGGGAAGCGGTCAGTCTCTCGCCACTGGATGTCTCTGCGATGACGCCGCTGTTGGATGATTCCAGATTCTGAACGAGCGTTTGGTAGTGGATTCGAAAGCGACGGAAACTGCCTAGGTATTGGTGCAACCTGTGGATCATTTGACGCGGATTGACCGATACTTCGCCAGGGAAGAACAGTCCGCCTTGGCAGTAGTCGGCGCGCAGGTGCGGGTACCGCTCGCAGCATTGTTCTCGCGTCCAAAGTTCCGAGGCGTACCCCGTTGCCGCATTGATGCGTCGCAACTCCTCAATCAGCGTGCACTCTTGCTCATTCGATGCAATGTAGAGGCTGCCATGTTGGCGAACTGTGATGTCGCAGTGTGACTGAATCTCGCGGTAGATTCGCAGGCTTTCTCGACCATGACGCTGCCAATCCTGATCCAGGCCGGAAGGCACTACCTGTCCAAAATTGCGAACGGTTGCACCGGTGGGTGTTCCATGGCGTTCGAGAAGCGTTACCTTCAAGCCACGCTGCAACGCGTGGTATGCGTAGAAGCTCCCCACGACGCCTGCGCCAATGATTAGCAAATCGGATCCATGCGAAGTGGCGGAGTGCATTTTGGCGTCGGGCTTAGGAAGGTCCATCGGCATCTCTCGTTTTGAGCAACTTGGCAGGGATACACCGGCATACGCTATCACTCCACTTCGCTGACGCACCGCAACGTCGATCACAGCGAAATCGGTTGAGAACCGGTTGGCCTGCTGTTCTAACTCGCTGGTTGATGCTCAAGCGTTCCGGCGAGAGAGATATCACGCGTATCCTCTTCTTCGAGACCCGGGATTCTGTATGAAAAATAGAGGAACACAAACAGGGTTAAGACCGACGACACCACCGTGATCGCCAATGCACCCCAGGTCAATAGCGGCAGGAAACGATTCTCTCCGGTGAAAGTGTTTCGAAAGATCATCACGGCTACGTAGCTCAGATAACCAAAGGCGTCGGCTAAATACATGAGATAGCCGATTGTACCGGTTTCTCGAAAGGCGGCGATTAATCGTTCGAAGACCGTCGTATGAAACGCGACGTAGGGCAGATACAGCCCCAGACCCAGTAGCACCATAAACGTCATCGGAGAAAGTTTTCCAAACACCTGGCCCATCACCGCGCCGAACACGACTAAGAATCCGACCGCGAGAACGCCGATCGACAGCAGGAAGGCGGTTCGATTATCACGTACAAGGCTGGTGAAGCCAGCGATGGTGATGACGCCGAGCATCACCCAAAATTCCGATCGAGCGAATACCGCTGGATTGTCTCGCACGCCCAATTCCGTCCAAATCTCGACCGCAAAGTCGTCTCTTAAACTCCTGACGAGTGTGAGCAAGACATAGATGGATAGTAAGCCCGTGAGGCCCCCAGCGTGTCGGCGCCAAAATTGGCGTCTCTGTCGACGGTCCATCGGGGACCGTTTGCAGCGCAGCGCTTCATCCGTTGGCGAAGGAGGTGGGATCTGAGACAGCATCCACACGAAAAATAATAGCGGGACTACAAATATGAATCCGGTCAAGCAAGGCATCCAAAAAGTGTCGATGCCATGAGACGAAATCAAACTCCGTCCCACTGATTTTACAAATCCCGAAGACACGATGAAACTTGCGCACACGCCTGCGGACAGGGCCTCTGTAACTGCTCGACCCTCTAAGAAACCGAGCACCAATCCAAATACCATCCCCAGCGGCAACCCATTGACAAAAAGCCATACAAAATTCCATGGAACCGGGGTGACGGCAAACAGTACCAACGCAATCTCGGCGATACCGATCAGGACTAAGATCCCTGTTGCGCGATAGGCGGCGGGCATTTCCGATACCACTTTGATACCGATGAATTTCGAAAGCGTGTATCCGGCAACTTGTGATGAGATGAGGATGGTTTTGAATCCAATCCCATAGAACACTAGTCCTTCATAGGTCGCAGCCGTGAACGGCTTTCGGAAAGCGTACATACAAAAGTACGTTCCAAACGCAGCAATAACGCAGTAGATGGAGAACACGGTGGGATGAGTGTTGGACAGCCAACGCGTCACACCTCGGTCTATCTCAGTGTTCGAATTGTCGTAGCGAGCGTCTCCAGCGATGGTTGCCATGGGTGCCCATTTGACAAAGAGATTGGCAGCAAGCACGGGTGATCACAGAGATCACCCGTGCCAGGAGAATTGCTGTCGTTTGTGCGATGTTGACGATCGACGTCAGCACAAAAAGATTTGTGTTGGCTCGTTTACTGCTCGACGACGACCTCGTTATTCTGAGCAGTACTCATCGGCTGCCAGATTTTCAGATTATCAACGGAGTCGGTGACGAAGCGGACGCCGCCATCGGCCATCAATACGTTTACCCCACCGGTGTGATAGCTGCGTGCTGCTGCGTAGACTTCAGCGGTGTCGCGTACTTCTAAGCATTCCAAGCGGTCCTTGCTATCGATGGTCGTGGTTGTAGACGGATCGTTGATCTCATCACCGCAGGCTGCTAATACATCTTTCTCGTTTGAGTTGGGGTTCCGGAAGGCCGAGAAGATCGTGGCGCCCATTGCTGGAGACATCCAGACTCCACGAATGTCGGTTCGCGAGTCAGCGGCGATGATTTCACTCATGGCGATCGTGTTACTCAAACCATCAGTAAAATCTCGGCTCTGCATGCCGTTGCTGTTTTGAAAGCGATCCCCGGCAAAGGTGCCGTCGGGGGTGATGTTGAGGATTTGGTCTTGATGGGCGTAATGAGTGCCAAAGGCGCCGCGTGTCTCAGGCTTCTCCCAAGACAGCATATCTCCTGAGCCCCAGCACGCTGCATAGTTATTGCCCTTTGCGAGCGCTTCGAGCCCATAGCTGCCGTCGGAGAATTGAGTCCGAATCGCGGGAGCGGACGGGCAATGGTCGAACGAAGCGAGTTGCTCTCGCCCCAGGTGCCCAGTAAATTCGTGGTATTCGCAATCGTCGCAAGGGTTGGAGGTGTGGCTATCCGAACGAGATTCCTCACAGATCTTCACCCGTTCCCACATCGCGGGTTGTTCCATATATGGAAACAGCATCACGAGCCAGTGCCATCCCAACTCGTTCTGTCCGTGCTGCCAACCTCCCGTTTTGAATCGGTTGCCCGACTCGTCGTAGTTGACATTGCCAGGTGGAAAAGCATTGAAGGCCGACATGTGGTTGTGCATGCCCAGGCCGAGTTGTTTCATGTTGTTCTGGCATTGCATCCGGCGGGCGGCTTCACGCGCCGCTTGAACGGCTGGCAGTAACAGTCCCACGAGGACGCCAATGATGGCAATGACGACTAACAACTCAACGAGTGTAAAGCCACGTTGTCTGAGCGCCGTGGGTACCTGAGTTCTGTGCGGTCGACGATGCATTCGATAATTCCTAAGTCGAGTTCTAAAACAATTGATGTGTGTCGCGGGGGATTAAAACAGGTGCGTGTTGCGTTTAAGTGTGGGAATGATGAAGATCGCTTGAAGACGGGCCCCACAATAGCGAACGCGGTGGGAATCCCCGTTAGGGGGTTCTAGGGAGCGTGTGCAATGCTTCGTCTCACAGAGTCGATGGAAATCGAATCGTCTGAAACCTGCGTCTTCATTGATTCTCGTAAACGATGCGTAAGGCATCCTTTACGGAGGAGAACCGGAGAACTATTCAGCCAGCCCGGGCGAAACACCCGACGCCTGTGTTACGACACACAGAACCGTCGATCCACGAGGTCTTTCCCTATCGAGCTTTGCGGTCTCCTCGCAGGGGATGCGAAATCCGGTGGTTGCTTTTGCCGTCGCCGCGATTTTCAGGTGCGTCAGGGAAGTTGTAAGCAGCCGAAATGGTCTCTCGACATGGATGTCAGCATGGATGCCGATTGAGCTTGCAGGTTTGGATCCAACTCGACAGCGAGCGCCGCATGCTGCCCGGCCAATTTGGTCTTTTGGTGCTCGCTATAACATTGAGCCAACAGCAAATGACTTTCTGCAGTGGGCGATAGGTCAACGAGCGTCTGGTAGGCGTGCTCCTCCAACGTGCGTTTGCCCAAACGTCGTGCCGCGAATCCGACTCCCTTCCATGCGCTAGCCAAGCTGAGCTGCTTGCGATCACTCTCCGGCTGTGTCTGCCAATAGGCGACCGCACTCTGATAGGCAGCAAGACTTTTTGAGAAGTGTTCCTGTCGCTGCCAGCAAAGTCCCTGGTAGTCCAAGCAGGTGGGACGAAATCGTGGATCGCGGCGCAGAGGACTGAGTAACTGCAGGGCGTCGTCGAGACGATCCAAATGCATCAGCAACGTGATCCTTCGTCCGACCTCGGCAATCGGCGGTTGTGTCCGAAGCGGTCGTCGAACCTCCTCTTCCATCTGCTCGACCGTCCGCTGGAGCTCCGGGATCAGCGACAGCAGTGCTTTATCATGGACGATGCCACCTGGCACGATCTCCGCCATTGTTCGTGCGTGTCGCTCGGCGGTTGCAAAGCGACGGGAATCCAAACTGTTCTCTAGATCGATGCGGATCCCATCGGCGACCGCATCCGCATAGGCAGCCGGAATTAGAAAAGCAATGGCGATCAGCATCGCCTTGGGACGCCAAGAACTGGTCAGGTACGCGGGCAATTGGATTTCCGCCCCCAGAACACGACACACCAACAACAGAATTATCATCGATATCGTGGCCACTGTACCGCGGACGAGCGTGAGCGAACCCATTCCGAGTCCTCCCGCCAGATTGATTGATTGTGCAACGGCAACCATGATGATTGCCAGTGCGAGCAATCCGCAGGCGATGCAAAGTTTCACGATGCCGCGTGTGTTGCGTAGTAGGTCAACAGCGAACAGTGAAAGCGGAAGAGTTGCAATCAAACAGCAGGCGACGACATCCCAGCGACCGAATAACGGAATGACGCCGTCGGTAGACCCGAATGCTCTGCTTGCTAGAAACACGGCAGCGAGCACAGCACCGATCAGGACGAGCCATGCAAAGGAAATAGCAGACGAGGCGGTATTCATGTTGCGACAGGTGCCCGATGTGCCGTCTTGGCGGAAGACTTGCGAGATTTCCAGATCATGCCATCAAAACAATAGTGCCAAAACGCGACTACGATATTGATGAATACCCATAGTTCAAAATAACCTCGCGACAGAGCGTAGTTACCCAGTCCGATAACCACGACAAACATGACTAAGAATAAAAGCCACATTTGCGAGAGTCGAACCAGCGGATTCGTTTTGCCTGAGGTCTGGGGCCCACTCATGGACCAGGTCACGATCGACATATATTCCAATGAGTGGAAAATGGCTGAAGCCAGCGCAAGTGCTACAACATACTGACTGTTTTCATAATGCGACGCGAGCAAGAGCGAAGCAAATAACGTCATGACGCTGCTCAAGTACATCACGCTGGCGAGCGATGTGTCGTGCGTGACAAAACATTGGATGAGCTGCCGAATAACGAGTCCAGCGGGGATGGCCAAGGCAAACCAGTCGACTGTCGAGACCCATTGGAAGCCTTCGAACGGACCCTCTGTCCATCCCCAACCTGCCACCCGAGCAATCGTGTAAAGCATGAAGCCTCGGAAAAGTGCTTTCTCGAACCCCACGGCCAGTCGGCTTGGTGCGGCGGGAGGTATGGCTCGGCCTGTGTTGGATTTGCGCTGATAAATACGAAAGACGCCGTGGTGTTGCGAGGCGAAGTGCCACGCATTCCATACATAGTCAATCACACCTAGGCATAGTAGCGAGCCCGTTCCCAACTTCAGACAGAGACACCCGATCAGAATCGCTGTCCCGAATGCTAGGAACTGTCGGCGGCGATCTCGACCCTTATGGTGATCCACGCTGACCAATACCAGCGTGATCCAGCGATGGGGGGCGGTTACAAAATAGATTTGCCAGAACAGGAGGCTCTGGTGCGTCGTCAGTCCGCCAAAACAATCCACCATTAAAAGCAACGGCCAAAATGCATTGGCAACGAAAAACAGGTCAATTGCTGGTGAGAATAGAAAACCTCCTCTGGCCTGTGAGCTCTCTGTCGAGTTTGGTTTTGAGTCGCCGTCGGAGGCGATCACACCGGAATCGCTGGTTCTGCGAATGCGACCATTCGCTCGCTGCGGCTCACGTGAGGGAGCAGATGAGTTCGATTGGGGGCGAACCAAAGTGGACATTATTTACCCGCGTGCCGATCGGCACTCCATGCGTTAGTGGATTGCAGAGGACTGCTCTTTGCACTGGAATGCTTCTCGGGAATTCGAATCCAGTGATCGTGGAACGAGATTCCTGAGCTCCAAGGTACGAGCGGCATGTGACACTCGATGCAGTCATCGTTGCCGCTATGGGCAGCCTCGCTCAGTGAGCCCTCCGCATGGCACTGCCTGCATTGATCGACCGAGCGGGCACGGTCGTGAGAGACCGAATCGTGAGGGTCATGGCAGGTTGAGCAAGTCAAATTACCAGGGGTTTCCAAGTAGCAGCGACTGCGCTGAATTCCGTAGGGCTGAAAACGAGCCAGGTCATGCGGCTCCATATCGGGCGTGACCGAAGATGCGTCACGATGGCATGACGCACATGCGGACATGTAGTCGGCCGCTGTTTCATATTGCAGCATCGGTTTGGCCTCTTCAGCCCGCCCTTGGTGAGCCAGTTCGACATGCTTTTTGCGAGGGCCGTGACACCGCTCACAACCCACATTTTCGACAACCAGCGAGTTAATGATCGGCAGACTTCGAGGCGGCATCGATGTACTGTGACAGCCCAAGCACGCGCGTATGTCAGCATCATCCATGGGGCGTCCAAAGCATTCAAGAGAATCGTTTGCGAAGGCGTCAAAACGTTCGTGGTCAGGTGTGACGCCGACGCGATCATCTTCGGGGAAGTAGCTCCACCGAAGCTCGACACCCCGCTGAGTTGCCTCATCGACGGCAATGGGGGTCTGGGCGTGGCTGCCTGAGCCAAGCAACCACGTCACGGGGACCAAAATTTCCTTTCGTGTTTGTTCGCGGACCATGAACTGGCCATCGGCCTGGCTGAATTCAAAGACTTGATCGCGGCGAGGGTCAGGATAGCTATCACTCTTTGCCAGCTTTTTTGCGAGGGGCGATTGGCTCATCAGCAATGCGGTGTGTGAGTGTCCCGATCGCTGATGCGCTTCGTATTCACTCTGATGGCATTCCGCGCAGGCCTGGTCTCCGGCAAAGTTTGTCGCGATCAGGCTGTTCCAGCCTCGCACCTGCTGTTGGACGTGAGGGGGGAGCCTCGCTAGCACACGACGAGAAACATCATCAGGACTCTGCTCGGATTGTGGAGGGAGTGAACTGCGAGAGGAACTGGTGGAAAGCCACTGCCCTCCGGCCCAGCTAGTAATCAACCAAGCCGTGCCCGTGGCAATCAGGATCAATGCCAGCAGATCGCCACGCAGGAGCGTTCGCAACACAATGTGCCTTTGCTCTCGGTGATCCACGGGGATCGATTCTTTACTGATTGCTTCTCGATTTCCCATCGCGATGGCGAGCGTTAGCCCAGCGGAGCATCCTTTAGCTTCCACTGGCCATCGACTCGTTGCAGTGTCCAGGTTTGCTCTGTTTCTGCAACGTTGCTGGCTCGACTGCTACGAGATTCACCCGATGAGGTTGCGTGAACGCCGCCGAATATTTTGACAGGAACGGTCACGGTATCTCCGTCGTAAGTCGCTTCTCCAGTCACTTGGTATCCGCGGGTGCCGTATGCTTTGCGATCATCCGGCACGGCACCAGTGACGAAAGCACTGGCAAACATTTGGTCGTCGCCGGCGAGATCGCCCAAGCCTTCCACGCTTGCAAACACGTTTTGCTCGTCCGTTGGCTGGATAGCTCCCGAGGATCCACAGCCTGTGGCAATGCATAAGTGCAACGCGAGTAAGAGACCCAATAGATGTCGTTTCTTCATTTCCTAATTCTTATATATGTAGAGATTTGAATTGGTAAGGACTAAGTTGTGGCGGACTATAGTTCTTCAAGTACTTCATTGTTCTGTGCGGTGCTCAATGGTCGCCAGATTTTCAAATTATCGACCGAGTCACTGATGAATCGAACACTTCCGTCAGCCATTAGAACATTCACGCCGCCGGTATGGTGGCTGCGAGCGGCTGCGTAGATCTCGGCGGTATCGCGTTGCTCGAGGCATTCCAACCGGTCGGCGGCATTGATCGTCGTGGTCGTTGACGCATCGGTAAGTTCATCACCACACGCCGCCAGGATGTCTTTGACATTTGTGTTGGGGTTTTCGAACGCGGAGAAAATCGTGGCGCCCATGGCAGGAGACATCCAAACTCCACGGATGTCAGTTTTTGAGTCAGCCGCAAGAATCTCGCTCATCGCCATCGTATTGCTCAAGCCATCGGTGAAGTCGCGGCTTTGCATGCCCTTGCCATTTTGGAAGCGATCTCCCGCAGAGGTCTGCCCGTTGGCTGTCGTGATGATCTGTTCTTGGTTAACAAAATGCGTACCGAACGCACCCCGTGTTTCGGTGTGCTCCCACGACAGCATGTCGCCCGAACCCCAACATGCAGCGTAGTTATTGCCCTTGCCGAGCGCTTCGAGTCCATAGCTACCGTCGGAAAACTGCGTCCGCACGGCAGGGGCCGAAGGACATTGATCAAAAGACGGCAGTTGTTCGCGTCCCAGGTTCCCAATGAGATCGATGGACTCGCAGTGGTCGCAGGGATTCGACGTATGCTCTGTCGCGCGAGTTTCTTCGCACTGCTGAACGAGTTGCCACATGGCAGGTTGTTCCATGTAGGGAAACAGCATCACGAGCCAGTGCCAGCCCATTTCATTCTGACCATGCTGCCAACCGCCGGTTTTATAGCGGTTGCCCGCTTCGTCATAGTTCACGCTTCCTGGGGGAAACGCATTGAAGGCAGACATATGATTGTGCATGGCCAAGCCGAATTGTTTCATGTTGTTCTGGCACTGCATTCGACGGGCCGCTTCACGGGCTGCTTGGACAGCCGGTAGCAGTAGCCCCACTAACACGCCGATGATGGCAATGACCACCAACAATTCGACGAGCGTAAAACCTGGTTGGAGGCGATGCGGAACCGCCTGGGATTGATGTTGAATCCGCCGCATTTGTGAAATCCTTGGTTGAGTTTTGATTTGTTTGACTTGTGTCGGGCGAGATTAAAACAACTTCATATTGATTTTGGGTTTGGAATGCGTGAAGAAAGCATGAAGAGGCGCATGGTGTAAACCAATGCGTCCTAACGGAACCATGAGCATTCACTATGGAGGAGCCAGCCCCGCTCAGCGAGGAAATGCGCAAAAGAAACTTGCGAATATGTGGGCTGATTCGGCAAACGCGTATTCATGAGAGGCCCAGGGAAACCGAGTGCCCGCCAGGGTCATCAGGCGTTGGCATCATTGCTCGCAAACGGGCATCGTGGACAAACTACACGCTTTGGCTGGATAAGCTGCGGTTAGCAATGCCGCGAGAGAGATACGCTTCGGATTGAGCGTAGTGAATGAGAAGGTCTATTCGGGGGTGTCGTGGGTAAATCCAGCACACCTGGCTCACAGCTGCGAAACCCACGATAAACCAGGATGGACCAATGAGAACCGCGAGCGAGATTAGGTCGACAGATTACTCAGGACTCGGTTGATTTCGCACAACTGGAATCAAGTTGATCATCATTCCAAGACGAGGCTTTCGCGGAGTCGCGAAAGTTATATCCCACGCCGCGGACCGTTTCGATCAGATGGGCGTTCTCACCCATCTTTTTACGCAGAGAGCGTACGTGAACATCAATGGTACGTTCGAGCACGAGAGTATCATCACCGAGTGCTGCATCGATGAGCTCGAACCGGCTAAACACACGGCCGGGTTGGCGGATGAGCGATTCCAGTAGACGGAACTCGCTGCGTGTGAGCCGGACAGGCTCGCCGTGGATGGTCACGCTATGCCGAACCGGGTCGATGCGAATGCCCTGGTTCTCGACCAAGGATTCGCCCGGAGGCTGAGTTTCACGCCGGCACAATGACTTGACACGCTCCATCAGCACTTTGACGCTGAATGGCTTGGTGACGTAATCGTCAGCACCCAATGAAAAGCCAATCAGTTGATCGGTCTCTTCGGCTTTGGCCGTCAGCATCAACACACGAACTTTTGCTGTCGCGGGGTCTGCCCGTAGTCGCCGGCACACCTCAAGTCCATCGAGAACCGGTAGCATCAGGTCGAGGATCACCACACCAGGAAGCTTCAACTTGGCTTGTCGAAGTCCATCTTCGCCGTCGGTAGCGAGCAGCACTTCGTACCCTTCACGCTGTAGGTTGTAAGCGACAATCTCGGCTAGAGAATGGTCGTCTTCAATCAATAAAACGGTTGGTTTCGCCATTGTCTTGTACGATACAATTACAGGTGAATGAGTGAGGAGTTCAATTGGCTATGCCGCTTCAAATTTCGGCGGCTACCGATGTCGGATGATTTCGCCGTCGACCAGATAGATCGCATCTTCAGCAATGTTCGTTGCGTGGTCGCCAATTCTCGCGAGGTGTCGTATTGCTGAAAAGCAATGAAGTGCGGGGATGACGAAAGCACTTTTGGCCTGCATCGTTTGCTGCAACAGTTCAATTAAGTGCTCGTTAAGTTCATCGACGATATTGTCTCTCTGAATGACTTCGCGGGCCGCGGCGGTATCCAGGTGCACGAACGCATCGAGGGCACCCCGCACCATACTTCGCACGTGCGCTACCATCGGCTCAACGCCTTTGGGGATGGGGAACTCGGGGTACTCACGAACACCTCTCGCACGGTCAGCGATATTCACTGCCAAGTCAGCAATCCGCTCCAGGTCATTGTTCACTTTGACAACTGTCGCAATCCGCCGAAGATCCATGGCAACGGGGTGATGCAATGCCAACATTTTTAAGCACTCCTCCTCGATTGCAACCTCATAACGGTCGACGGTATCGTCCTCGGCTGTCACCTGATCGCACAATTCCAGCCTGCCGTCACGCAGGGCCATGGCGGCCATGCCAATCATGTCCTCTACGATCGTGCACAGCGAAAGGATATCGCGGTGCAATCGATCCATATCTCGATCGAGATGCTTGGTCATATTATGTTACCCGAATTTGCCGGTGACGTAGTCTTCCGTTTGTCTCATGGCCGGCCGGGTAAAGACCTGATCGGTGGTACCAAACTCAACCACCTTACCTTGATAGAAAAATGCGGTCATGTCGGAAACCCGAGATGCTTGCTGCATGTTGTGTGTCACAATGACGATCGTGAACTGTTGTCTCAGTTCGAAGATCAGATCCTCGATCGCGCTGGTGGAAATGGGGTCGAGGGCCGAGCAAGGTTCATCCATCAGCAGCACTTCGGGCCCCGTCGCAATGGTTCGCGCGATGCACACTCGCTGTTGTTGTCCGCCACTGAGGCCGAGCGCGGGCTTGCGAAGACGGTCTTTGACTTCGCTCCAAACCGCTGCTTTACGCAGAGACCACTCGACTAAATCATCGAGTTCGGATCGCGAAAGTTTGAGATGCAATCGCGCCCCATAGGCGACGTTATCGTAGATAGACTTGGGGAATGGATTGGGCTTTTGAAACACAATTCCGACTTGCCGACGCAATTCCACCACGTCCGTACTCGATGCCAAAACATCCAAGTCGTGTAGGTGCAATTGGCCGGTTGCCCGCGCGGTGGGAACGATGTCGTTCATGCGATTGATCCACCGCAGAAGAGTTGTCTTGCCGCAACCGCTTGGCCCAATGAACCCGGTGACTTGCTTTGCCGGAATCTGCAAGCTGATATTCTTAATCGCTTGGAATTCACCGTAATAGGCATTGAAGTTATCAAATGAAATCGCAATTTCAGTCGGCGACTTCGTGCCAGCGGAATCCTCCGTAGCGGGGGCACTGCCCATTTGTTTACGCATGTCAGGTGACCCGAGGGATTCCATGCGTTCGAGATCCAGTGTGCCCGCCGGGTTAGGATTAACTTTTGTTGTTGTCATGAGAGTGACTTTTGTGCGGTTTGACGGATGAACACGGCGATGGCGTTGAACGACAGGAGAATCACCAAAAGCACAATGATTCCCTGGGCAGCGACGGCGTGAAACTCTTGTTGGGGCTGCGACGCCCAATTGAATATCTGCAACGGCATCACAGAGAAATCATCCATGAGATTCGCGGGGCTCGCTCCCACATAGATTATGCCACAGATAATCAAGATCGGCGCAGCTTCGCCAATGGCTCGGCTCATGGCGAGGATTGACCCCGTCATGATCCCCGGAATTGCACACGGTAACGTGACGTTCTGAACGGTCTGCCAACGCGTCGCTCCGATTCCGAACGAAGCCTCACGCAGCGATTCAGGGACGCCTCGCAAGGCTTCTTGCGAGGCAATGATCACGACCGGCAGGATAACGAGCATCAACGTCAGACCGCCGGTCAGAACACCTCGACCGAACGGGAATCGAAAATAGTACCAAGCCTTGTCGCTAATGATTCCCGATTCGGCATCGCTGCGAAGCGTCACCGCCCGCAGTTCAGGGGATTTGGGCAGCGGATCTCGAGCTCCAATGACGTTGACCTGAACCAGAGTTCCGGAGCTCGTCAGTGCCGTCATTGGGCTCGCTACAACGGTAGCGGATGCCTGCTGATTTTTGACTGGGACTCGCAGGATGCGATCGCCTTCGCTGAGGAATTGATGGAAATAATTAACTCCAACTTCGACAGCAGGTGCTCGGGAACTTCCCAAGAGCCCGAACATTCCTGCGAATACGGTCAAGCCAATCATTCCGTAGACGACCGATGGGACGCTGGCTAGATTGCTAATGTTGAGCTGTACAAAGCTCTGGAACATCTTGGCAAATTTGCTGCGGGCGGGGAATTCCTCCAAAAAGATGGCGGTCGCGACGCCAATCGGCAATGCGAATAAAGCACAGACACTACATACCCAAATGGATCCGAACATGGCGGGTTGGATCCCCGCTTCCGATGGTACTGAACTTGGTGCCGACCGAATGAAGTGCCAATTCATTCCTGGCAATCCCGCATACAAGATTGAGCCTAGCAGGACGGCCAGAATCACAATCGAAGCGAACGCGGTCAGCATGCAAAAACGCACAAAGAAGCGGTCCACCCGGTGGCGATTTTTTAGCGAGCGACGGTGTGAATCGCCCACGCGAGGAGGCTGCGGAATCAGTTCGTTAGGAGCCAGCGATGGTAGTTGGCCTTCAAGATCGATGTTCACTGATACTCCTCGCGGAATCGATTTCGAACCAGGGTCCCGATCACGGTTAGCGAGAACGTGATCAGAAACAAAACTGCAGCAACGGCGTACATTGAGAAATATCCCATGCCTTGATGACTCGCGTCACCCAAACACATCTGCACGATCCAACCGGTCATGGTCTGTACCTCTTGGCGAGGATCCAATGTCATGCGTGCCGTCGCTCCCGCTGCGAGTGCAACAATCATTGTCTCACCGATTGCGCGAGAGATTGATAGTAAACAGGCCGATACAATTCCCGAAAGCGCCGCAGGGACAACAACGGTCGTTGCGACGTCAAACCGAGTTGCTCCCAGGCCATAGGCGGCGTCGCGAAGGCTGCGGGGGACCGCGCGGAGGGCATCTTCCGCTAGTGAGCAAACCGTCGGCAAGCACAGGATACCGACAGCTATCCCGGCACTGAGGGCATTGTAGATGTTGAACCCTTCGTGCAGAAACTTCAGCCCCGGCGTGATTACCATCAGCGCAAAATAACCATACACAACGGTCGGAATGCCCGCTAAGACCTCGAGCGTAGGCTTCAGGATCGAGCGTAGTCGGCGAGAGGCGTATTCACTGAGGTAGATCGCCGTCACCATCCCGAGTGGCAGAGCGACGACCATGGCCACCCCTGTCACCAATAGCGTGCCACAGACTAGCGGCCATACCCCGATTTCACCGCCGATCAGTGGCGACCACTTGGTTCCACCCACAAAATCAGCGAAACGAACACTGTCAAGTCCAAAGAATCGAATCGACTCTCGCAGGAGGACGACGATGATCGTGAACGTAATGAATACCGACAAGGCTGAACATGCCAGCAACAGGCCACGAACGCAGCGGTCACGCAGCCTGGCTGCGGTGCGAGACCGACGTCGCGATGGATGATGAACTAGTTGCGAGATATCGCTCGCGGAAAGGTCCATTGACACAGCTTACTCCGCACCGACCAAGCGGTCGGCCAGGTACAGCTCCGCCAAGGTGCCAGACTGCTTCTTCATTTCGGAGTTGAGAAAGTGGGTGCCGGACAGGCGGTTTTCAAAATGTTCGGTCGCCCGCTCGTAGATCGCTGCTGGCAGAGCAACATAATTCACTTGCTCAGCAAGAGTCCCGGCATTTTGTAAGTAGTACTTGATGAACTGTTTGACCTCGGGCCGCTTGAGGGATTTAACATTGACATACAAGAACAATGGACGGCCGAAGGGCGCGTAGGTGCCGTCCTCAATGGTTTCCGCGGTGGGGCCAACAGCCAATCCCGTTTCAGGATTGACGATTTTGACAGCTTTGATTTTGTCTTGGTTGGCAAAGTAGTAGGACGCACCGAAGAAGCCGATTGCGCCTTTTTCGCCGGCAACGCCATTGACCAAATTATTGTCATCTTCGCTGACTGACATGTCGTCACGCGGATGTTCGATGTCCTTATTCTTGGCCACCACATCGCCGAAGAAATAGTCAAATGTCCCTGAGTCCGTTCCCGGTGCGTAGATCTTAATCTCTGTGTCAGGCCAGTCTGCATTGACGTCTTGCCAGGTTGTCGCGCCTCCCTCTTTCAGGAAAATTGCTTTCAGTTGGTCTACCGTTAGTGATTCGATGAAGTCATTTTCCTTGTTGACGACAATGGATAGTCCATCATAGGCAACCGGCAGTTCCACAAACCCAACGCCATGTTTCTGGCATTCCGCCAGTTCGTCGGCCTTGATCGGGCGTGAGGCATCAGAAATATCGGTTTCACCAAGAGCAAAGCGTCCGAAGCCGCC
Organism: Allorhodopirellula heiligendammensis; assembly: GCF_007860105.1. Classification (NCBI taxonomy): domain Bacteria; kingdom Pseudomonadati; phylum Planctomycetota; class Planctomycetia; order Pirellulales; family Pirellulaceae; genus Allorhodopirellula; species Allorhodopirellula heiligendammensis. Next base: position 467,209 of record NZ_SJPU01000001.1, on the reverse strand, counting down.
ACCCGTGCCAGAGATCGCGACCGTGACGCGGACATTTTGAAAGTCCTTCTCGAAGGATTCTGCCGCCGCGGTGCTGATTGGTGCGACCGTACTGGACCCGTCGATACTGATGGCACCTTCGATATCCTGGACCTCGCTGCTGAAATCATCGATTCCGGTGGCCTCCGGCGTGACGTCGGAACCTGTGTGGTCGCGACAGCCTGCCGCAGCAAATATGAGGGAAAACCCAATCATGCATAGGAGAACGGGCGGGAAATGAAACCGTTGTCGAGCAGAGTTCCTCAGCGCCATCGAAATATCTCCTGTCAGTGTTGCTGTACCATGTGTGTGGGAGCGAGATACTAGGGCAGGATGATTAAGATCGTGTTAAGAAAATGTGTGCGGGCGGTGAAAACTAGGCCTGAGGTTGGGGCCGCGATCAGCTCACGGCGGCGGGCAGGTACACACGAAAGGTCGTGCCTTGTCCCCGGACGCTTTCGAGTTCGACAGTTCCATCGAACGCCAGGCAAAGATGCTTCACAATCGACAATCCCAACCCGGTCCCTCCCAGATCGCGCGAGCGAGCTTCATCAACGCGGTAGAAACGTTCAAAAATCCGGGTTTGATGTTCCTCCGCTATTCCAATCCCGGTGTCTTGGACCTCCAAAATGCACCGTCCTGCATCGCTGCGCCAACGAATCGTAACGGTACCGTCCTCGGGGGTGTATTTGACCGCGTTGCTGAGCAGGTTATCGAGTACCGTCCTCAAGCCGTCCTCATCCGCGACAACGATAGCGCGATGGCTAGGCGGTTCGACAACAAGTTGAATTCGCTTTTGCTTTGCAGACTGAGCATACTGGGTTACGCTCGAATCCACGACACTACGCAACCCAACCTGCGTGATGTCGAATGCCTCCTCGCCTGCTTCTACCCGGGCGATATGCAGCATGTCCACAATCAGCTGATTGAGACGTTCGGCTTGCTCCTCGATCCGGCTGACGAAGCGAAGATTATTCTCTTGGTCATTGATCGCACCCCCGCGGAGCGTTTCGGCGTAGGCTTTGATCGAGGCCAAAGGCGTCTTGAGTTCGTGGGAGACGTTGGCGACGAATTGATGACGCAAGCTTTCCAGCCTCCGTAACTCGGAGATGTCGTGGAGAACAACGAGCACGCCTGGCGACGGATGGCCGGGGAGGCTTGTGGCGCGAACGGCGAGGTCACGTCTGACAGCGCCCTCGGATACGAATTCTGTTTTTACCGTGCCGCCGGTCCGCAAGCATTTCATCACGGCATCGTGCAGTGGCCGACAACGCGCCAGCTCCAACAGCGGTCGGCCCACTGCGTCGGACATGCCCAGCATCCGGCGACTGGCGTCATTGGCCATCACCATGTTTTCGTCGGCGTCGACAGCAATGATCCCTTCGAGCAAGTTGCCCAGTACTGTGGACAATTGCTGGTTGCGTTCGCGGAGTTGGCCAAAGCGGATAGCAAGCTCGCTCTGCATCTGAATGAAGGCCGTTGATAATGTCCCGACTTCGTCACTGCTGTGCACTCGCTCGAGCCCCTGAGACTTGCCCTCGGTGATCGCCTGGACGTTCCTTGTTAGCAGCGCCAAGGGATGAATGATGCGGCCGATTACCATATTGGTAAGGACGGTCGCGATCAAACCAAACATGAGTGTGAAGGTCAGCAGGTATCGTCTAGTATCGGCCATGCGTTGGCTGATTGCGTCGGTGCGGGTCGCGATCCGAACGAAGGCATACCGATCGGGACTGAGCTGGACACGCAGTGCCAGATAAAACATTTCGATTCGTAGGGTGGGGCTCTCTCGAGTAGCGGTGCCCACGCCCTCTTTCGCAGCCTGAATCAGTTCGGGGCGGTTGGCATGATCTAGCATCGAGAGTGGACTTCGGTCCGAATCAGCCAGCACCACGCCGATGGAATTGACGATTGTGATCCGTAACTCTGTTTGGTCGGCGAGTCGCTGGACAAGTCGCTGCAGATCAGGTTGACTCAGTGGCAGAACATCATCTTGGACGCTCGCGGCAAGCGAATCGCGAACATGGCTGCTGAGCACGACAGCAGTTTCAAACAGGCGCTGCTCGGTTTGGCGATTCAACTCAGAGCGTTGCGATGAATTGACGACGTAGAGCAATGCCGTCGCCAACGCGAGGCTGAGCCCCACGTTTACCGCAAAGAGTTTCCAGAAGAGCCGTGAAGACCACATCGATTTATCAAACATTCAGAGAGAGGCACGGTGCGCCGGCACGCCAGCGGTGGACGGCAACGCAGGTCAAGGCGATAAAATTGTCAACGCAGTGGAGTTGGGACAATCGACGATCAGCACGGAGACACCTGATTTTCAGAAGACCTTTCGGCGCGTTCGGATTATTAAACGACTCGATTGCAGCCGGTGAGGGTGGTAACGCCAGACTAGGTTCACAGCCATAGTTTCAAGCGGTCGTTGAGCATGTCTGGCAGCGCCTTTTTAACGAATCGCTTAATCTGGGTATCGGTGCAGCGGGTCGAAAGGTGAGCGCCAATCACCAGTTCGTTGTTGAATTCATGTTGCCGCTCGCGGTAGTCGTCCACATGCATATGCCCGTGCTTGTGGATTTTGTCGCGGCGGTGCTCCGGCGCAGCAAACGTCAACTCGCTGATGAGGATCTTTGCATCGTAGAATTCGGGGTTGTCGTCGAGTCCCTGCGGTGCCGTATCGCCGGTGTACGCAAACAGGGGCACTCGAAGTTCGGTCGTGATTTCAGTTCCGGCCTGACGCAGGTTGCGAATCTCATCTCCAGGCAGGCCGAGAAACTCGGGTTTCAGTTTGTGTCGACGTTGATAGACAATGAACCCGAGTGCCTCGATCGTGTGCTTAACCGCCACGCTCTTGACGATGATTTCACGACCGATGGGTGTTTCATCTCCACCAATCAATCCGATCAGTTCGCAGGGCATGGCACCGCGGTCGAGCGAGCGGAAATGCTGCAACATCTTCCACGTGGGATCGACGGCGCAGTCGGGAAGATAGATTACCGGCGGGTCCATCTTCATCATTCTGCGACGCGATACATAGGCAGGTAACGCGGCGATATGATCCAAATGGGCATGGGAGATAAACATTGTGGGAGTGCCCATGAAGTCCCATGGTTGGACTCCGGCATCGAATAGCAGCTTTAATTCATTGACTCGCCAACATGTCTGCACGGCGGCGCGCGAGTACCCTTCGATGGTCAGGCCATCATGGAGGTGCGAGAGGAGGGGAACATTCTCAGTCATATGTGAGTGCAGGTCAGCTAGTGGGCGCTTCCTAAGCGGGCAGGAGCAGGCAGGGGAAGAAATAACTTAACCGGTCAGTGGTGATGGCGTAATGCTGGCGCACTGATTGTCGCGGGCAGGCACGCCGAATTGCGATTGCAAGGGTTGTGGCAGCATGAACGGTCCAGCAGTACAGAGAATCAAGAGGCCGGAATTTCGATAAAAAACAGAAAAAACGTCGAAGTCGATCAAGGTCTACGGTGGTGTCTGCCGATTGGGAGGGTGGTAGAGCGATTCAATCGATCGACAATAACTCGTTTTCAACGAAGTGTGAAACATGGACGATGCACGCACCCCTCAGCATGTAGCGCGGTCACCGCGCCACCACTCTCAAGGTTCACGCCGCGATACTCGTCGGCAACTCCTCGCGACGCTACTGATTGGCGGGGCGGTGAGCCTGTCATCGACCGGGTGTGCTGGCCGTTCGATGTCATTGGCCTCGATGAATCCATTTCAGGGCAAACCTGATGCAGTGGCTGAAACAGAGGAGAAGACACCCAACAAGCTCGTTTCCACAACCAGCAAGATGGCGACAGACACCGTGACGGCGTCGAGAAGCCTCGTCTCGAAGACGTCGAGCAAAATCGGTAGCTGGTTTGGTCGGGACAGTGAGACGACGAGTGAAGCGGATCCATTGACGCTCGATGGCGATCCTGAGGAGCTCCAGCCCGATGTCTTCGTCGCCAACGGTCAGCTCTGGGAATCCACTGGGAATCTTACCAAAGCGATGGAAAGTTACGCCCAGGCACTCGAAAGCGATCCTAAAAACGGGGCCGCTCTGACGAGTATCGCGCGACTGCATTTCCGCGAGGGCCGTTACCCGGAGTCGGCGGAGTACTTCCAAAAAGCGATCGCCCAAAGTCCCGAAGATGCGGCATTGTACAACGATCTGGGTCTCACCCTGAGCAAATTGAACCAGCATGAAATGGCTGCTCAAACGCTAACCAGAGCGCTCGAGTTGGCGCCAGGGACCTCGCGATATGCCAATAATCTAGCCAGCGTGTATTTTGAATCCGGGAAGGCGGACGAGGCACTTGAGGTTCTCAAAGCGAATAACAAAGCTGCCGTCGCTCACTTCAATATGGCCTTCCTGTACTACAAGAAGGGCCAGACGGACCAGGCGAAGGTGCAGCTAAGCGAGTCACTGGTTTACGAGAACGAAGCGTCGTCGGATCCCGCGACCAAACGTGCGATCGATCGATCACGTGAGATGCTGGCACAGCTGGACATGAGTGGAACCGCGCCGACGCAGCCTGCTGATCTTCCTCGGGAGATCGGACCTGCAGCAGGGCCATCGGCGGTCATCGCTGCGGCCCCGGCTCACCGCTCGAGCCAGGCACCTCAAGTGCTTGGACAGATGGCGCCGCAGGCGAAACCCAGCATTCCGACGACGGCGGTCAGCTATCAGGATCCACGCAGCTATATGTCGCCGCAGTTGCCTGCCGACGGTGGTGCCGCGAGTCCGGCTGCCCAGCCGGCAGCGACTCCAGCACCAAGTTCGCCTGGACCGACAGCGCCAGCCAGCTCGGAGCCCGAAAAGACTCCCGCGTCCAACGCAGAGGCCGCCCCAGCCAGCACCGGTTTCGCACTCCCGGGCGGCTTTCAGTTCCCAGGCACATAAGCTTTGCGAGCAGTTGAGGACTACGAAAAAGGCCCGATCGGAAATCCGATCGGGCCTTTTTGTTTGGCAGTGTTATAAAGCCATCTTTCGCTGGGCGAATGACAGCCAAGAACATCTTGATGGTGAAGGGTCGAGTCCCCTGTAGCTTGGGTGTGTGTCTCAGAGAGCCACGCCGACTGCGTAGAGACTCAGTTGACCGCTCGCCCCAAGCTACAAGCGGCCCCAAGCGACAAGCCGGCCCTCAAGCTACAAATTCAGACCTAGGATTCTTCGCCGGTCGGGAAGAGAGGCCCGGCACTGCCGAGTCCACCCTTGAGGCTACCTTCGTCGAGCGTTGCGGGGACGCCGGACTCAGCTGCTTCCGCGGCTGCGGCTGACTTCTCTTGTTCTTCGCTCCAGCCGACTCGCTTGAGCGACAGGCCGATCTTGCGTTCGTCGGTATCAACGCGAAGCACTTTGACCTCGATCGAATCGCCAACCTTGACCACTTCTTCGGGGTCTTCCACCTTGTGGTCAGCCAATTCGCTAACGTGGAGCAGTCCTTCGAGGCCATCTTCGAGGCCGATAAAGACGCCAAAGTTGGTGATCTTGGTGACTTCGCCCTTCACCAATTGGCCGGGCTGGTACTTGTCAGGAATGTCGCCATCCCACGGATCGTTATCGAGTTGTTTCAGACCCAAGGCGATACGACGACGCTGTTCATCGACGCTAAGGATACGGCACTCGATTTCCTGGCCCTTCTCCAGAACTTCGCTGGGGTGAGCGATCTTGCGGGTCCACGACATGTCGCTGACGTGCAGCAAGCCGTCGATGCCTTCCTCGAGTTCGATAAATGCCCCGTAGTTGGTGAGGTTTCGCACCTTGCCGGTGACGTCCTTGCCTTCGGGATATTTCTCGAGCACGTCGTCCCATGGGTTCTTCAGGGTCTGCTTCATGCCGAGCGACAGCTGTTGGCCTTCGGGGTCGACACCGAGAATCATGACCTCGATTTGGTCACCGATGTTAACCAATTCGCTGGGGTGGTTGACGCGTTTGGTCCAGCTCATTTCGCTGATGTGGACCAAGCCTTCGATGCCTGGTTCGAGTTTGACGAACGCACCGTAGCTCATCACGTTGACAACTTCGCCCGGATGTCGTGATTCGACAGGGTACTTGCCTTCGATGTTTTCCCACGGGTTGCGATCTTTTTGCTTCAGACCCAAGGCGATTTTTTGTTTCTCGCGATCGATGTGGAGCACCTTGACTTCGATTTCTTGATCGATCGAAACCATTTCGGTGGGGTGGCCGATGCGTTCCCACGCCATATCGGTGATATGCAGCAAGCCATCGATGCCGCCAAGGTCGACGAACGCTCCGAAGTCGGCAATGTTCTTGACGATCCCGGTGCGGATTTGGCCGACTTCGAGTTCCTGCATCAGGTAGGTGCGATCTTCTTCGCGTTGACGCTCAATCAGGCTACGGCGGCTGATGACAATATTGCGACGGGTGTCGTCAATCTTGAGCACTTCGGCTTGCACGACCCGGCCGATGAAATCGCCAATGTCGCCGGGGCGGCGGATATCGACTTGGCTGCCCGGCAGGAAGACGTTGACGCCGATATCGACGAGTAAACCGCCCTTGATCTTGCGGATGACGGTACCGGTGACCACTTGGCCCTCGGCAACGGTTTCCATCATCTCTTCCCACTCGATGATCTTTTCAGCTTTTCGCTTGCTCAGCGAGATCATGCCGTAAGGATCGTCGGCGGCTCCGAGTTCGTCCTCCATCTCTTCGATGAGGACCTTGACCACATCACCGACCTTCGGTGGATCTTCTTCGGGGCCCCATTCGTCCAGGCCAACGGTGCCTTCGCTCTTGAAGCCGACGTCGACTAACGCCCATTCGTCGTTGAGTTCAACGATCCGGCCTTCGACGATATTTCCTGAATTGTAATCTTGCTCTTCAGCAGCAAAATTCTCGATCATCCATTCTTCGACCTCATCCTCCGGAGCCATGAGGGCCAAATCTGCCAGGATATCGTCGTCTTCAAGTGAACGGATGAGGTTGCGGTTGACCATGAATCAATACCAGGGGTGAAACGAACTAGCGAGCATTGGTCCGAGTGGCTCGCGGAGGCTCACCCCGATGGGGTTGAAGGGAGTTGTTAGAAGGGGGACCAGTTTTGGGCGATACAGCCTAGTGGGGTAGGCTACCAAACAAGTAATAGCGTCACAACGGCGTTGTCGTGGAAAGTCGCCAGAGATTCGCGGTTTTGCGCTCTAGACAGCGTCCCTCCGGCTTTCCTAAAAGCGGGAGGTTCGTAGATCCAACCGCTACTGTTTCGCAAAGAGAAAACCATGGAATTCAACTTTTTTGACTGGCTCCGTGACGGCGTTCGTCAATCCGTCCTCCTCGGTGTGAGCGATGCTGTCGAGCAGATCGGCACTCCCGATAACGCATCGGAGATCAACCCGGAAGTCGCCGCCCTGTTTGGAGACGCCAGTAGTTCGGGGGGGACGGCCACCAAGCGGAAACGTGTCACTCGTAAGGGGACTACCCAGAAACGTCTCGGCAAATCACTGCAAGAACTCAATCCTCCGGCCAAATAAGGCGTTGGAGCGATTCAGATAGGGCTCATGACGAATGGGTTCCCGGCGGTGCTCGCTACGCTCGAACCACTGGCTACTCATCTCCCGTCCCGATCGGGATGGGAGATGAAGTTGCGTCGGATAAATGAGGGCGGAAGCCTGGAATCGCATCGCACTGCCTGTTGAGGATGATGGGAAGACAGGGGTCTCCAAGCCGGTGCGTTCCCAGGCGGGTGCCCGAGGGAGAAGTGATTTTACGACAAAAACGTACTTTGCCGCGTAAACCCGATCACCGAGCGGGGGGTTGACCCGCAAGTATGCTCGTTTGCTGGTGAGATCAAAATAGATCGGGCAAGTTCGCTCGTGAACGGCATCGCCACCCTCAGCGTAAGAATGAGGCACTCATTTTCGTGGTCATGGCACGCCACCGAAACGTTGTCCGCCCTTTCGTGTTATGCAAAGAGGTCGCTGTGGTACCCAAAGCGAAAATTGCCTACGCTACGCATCATCCAGCCACAACGCGACGCTACGGCGTTGACTATGATGGGTGAGGAATGACCGTTACCGGATTCTTCGTTGCTCGCGAAGGGGAAACATGAAAATTAGACTCAGTGTCCAATCAGGCAGCCATGCTGGCAAGGAAATCGAAGTAGGCCAAGAGAAGTTTCTGATCGGCCGTAGCGATTCGTGTCAGTTGCGTCCTAAGAGCGAGTCCGTCAGCCGCAAGCATTGCATCATTGCGGTTCAGGAGGGTCGAGTTCTGGTCCAGGACTTGAAAAGTCGCAACGGAACATTCGTCAACGAAAAGCGTCTGCCGCCCGATAAGGCCAAGGTCCTCAAGGATGGTGATTTGCTGCGAGTGGGCAAGCTCAGCTTCGGCGTCGTTATCGAGCACGGCTTGCATGCGGCGAAAAAACCCGAGGTGAAAAGCATTGCTGAGGCAGCCGCACGTACCCACGCCGAAGGCTCCTCAGACAGTCGGTTCGAAGAAGTCGATGTCAGTTCTTGGCTCGACGAAGCCGATGCGATTGATCGCGTGCGGAAAATGAACGACCCAGATACGCGTCACCTCACCCTGCAAGAACAGCAGGATGATCCCGATACAGACAGCAGTGAGCTGTCGGTCAATGCGACCATCGTCTCGGACAATACGGGAAGTAAGAAGCAGACCGATGGGAAGGTGGACGACGCCAGTGGGAGTGGCGAGAAGGGCAAGAAGTTCAAACGGCCGGAGAAGCAAAAGCCAGGTAAACTGCCCCAAGGGCTCAAGAAAGAGATGACCGACACGTCGCGGGATGCCGCAGATGATGCTCTCAAGCGTTTTTTCAGTGGACGCTAGGCGACTGTTGACTCAATCAGCTTGGGTGATGATGCACCGTTGAGCCGAGTGCCGTCAGGTTACCGAGCAACGTCGCCGGCTTAGTCGATTACGCGTCTCGGCTCACTCAATCGCCCGCTCCCCCTTCCGGCAAATTACGTCATGAGCCTGTCATCCGAAACTTTCGCAGTCCTGCCCAATGTGCCGGGGTCCAGTGCGGCGATCATCCACCGCCCGCGGCAGCTTGACGAATCAGCCTTTACGGAGGTTTTTGAGCGTCACCGGCATATGATTTACCGAGTTTGCCTGCGGTATGTAGGCCACCATCACGACGCCGAAGACATCACTCAGGAAACATTCCGGCGAGCGGCGATCGCGATGCCAAGCGTGGATTCGCAGCGGCCTCTCGAGCCGTGGTTGGTGACGATCGCCGCCAATCGTTGCCGCAGTTTTCTATCTCGTAACCAACACAATCGCCGCGTGAATTCACTCCACGACGTCAGTGTGCCCTGCGGTGATGAGCCCGACAGCGCGCGACAGCTGTCTTTGAGCGAGCAGCTTGATCTGGCGCTCGACCGCTTGCCTGCTGATCAGCGTCGAGCCTTCGAACTCGTCCACCAACAGGAACTCTCTTATCCCGAAGCGGCGCGAGCGATGGGACGTCCGTTGGGGACTGTGAAAACATGGGTTCGCCGCGCGAAACTTGGCATGCAGGACACGCTGTTGGCGGCGGATGACTCCGGCGCCCCCGCTCCAACGAACGCGACGTGTTCTAACGATACACCGCCCGTCGCGGCAAACGCTGGCGAGGAGGCTGCGACGCGACGCTCGATGGGCCTCCGGAAAGGTGCCGCAGCACTCGTCGCTTCTGTCGTGGTGGTCGGGTTTTTAGGCATTGCGGGCCGCAGCGAGCCTGAGATATCTGCGACCGTTGCCAATGATGGTTTCCCAGGGAGTAATCCGACGACCGTCTTTGCCGCCCCCGATCATGCGCCCGAGAGACTGGATCAGCCAGGCGATCTATCGGAAACCGATTGGCAATGGGTCTCGCTGAACGCTTTTCTACGCGCCCGTTTGGATGTGAATGATGTCGAGGCCTTGCCACTGGGCCAGTGGATGCTGCAGACAACTCCCACACTGGACCAACTGCGTTCGACCATCAAACCGCTCGAATCGACCCTGCACCGGGTTGCCGAGTTGTTCCAGTGCGAGTTGGCCCAGATCGATTCACCGGCGCCTTTGACCAGAGGGCCTTCGCAGCTCGACAACGCTACCGAGGATCACTCCGCCACCAACGCCGCTCTGCGCGAAGAGCGAGGAACCTCTGCGGCGTTAATGTCTCCGTCGCTGGGTTCGATTTCATGAAAGACATGGCGACTTCCACAGCATGCCTTCGTAGCGGTTGCCTCGCATTGGCCGCGTTCGTCTCGATGGCGGGACAGGCAGCTCAGTCCGCTGCCGAGCAACTCATCACGCTCCGCAACGGCGTCACGCTGCGGGGCGTCTATATCGAAATCCCGACACTCAATGAGAATTCATTTTCAGTCGGTGCAGATGGAGGGATACGAACGCCGTCGATCTGGTCGATCGACGATGGTCTTCGTCGTACCTATGTGCATCGCCGAGGCATGGTCAACAACGAACCGGTAGAGGTTCCTGACCTGAGTCTCCGGATGGAGTTCCCTCAACCCGTACCTGCGGGCGCCAACGAGGTCGGCTCGCTCGGGCAGATACTGGGCGTGACGCCACTGAACGAATATGGTCGGCGGCAGATGTCCGTCCGCGGCACAGACGGCTCGCCGACGATCATTTATCAAGGATTGACGGAACTGACATCGCGATACGCGAAACTTGAGGCGCTCAAGTCGGATTCACCCATGCGGCTGGACATGCGCGTGGCGACCGATTCCATCGATACTCCTTCGCTGCAACGAATTTTTGGCAAGTTGCTCGACCAAGACGATCCCGACGCGCGGCTAGAGGAAGTCCGGTTTTTCATTGAGGCGGAACGGTATGGAGACGCCCTGCACGAGTTGCAGGCGATTCTCCGCAAATTTCCCGAGCAACAGGAACTCAAGCCCCAGTTGACCGCCCTGGTCGAGCGACACGCTATGCAGTTGTTCGATCAGGCTCAACTCCGGCGAGCATCGGGGCAGCCCTCTCTAGCCAAGGCGATTCTCGAGAAGTTTCCGCTCGCTCGTGTCAGTCGCGTCACGCGGCTTCGTGTAGAGGACGAACTCGGCCAGATCCAAAAACTAGAAACGCAGCGTGATGAAACCGTCGCGAACTTACGCAAGCTTGTCGGTGACCTTGCCCCAGCCGATCGGGATGCATTGGCGAAGATCGTTGACGAGATCGATCAGCACCTGTCGCCCAATACGCTCAATCGCCTGAGTGACTTCATTCGGCTGGGAGGCAATGATGCTATTCCGGTGCAACAGCGTGTTGCCCTTGCCATCGCGGGGTGGATGCTCGGCAGTGGTTCGGGCGAACAGAATCTTGTGATCGTGATCTCGCAGGTTGAGGTTCGCGATCTCGTTGCGCAGTACCTCGCCCATCCCGATCCGAAGGTGCGTAGTGTGCTGATGGAAAACCTGAAAGTGCTCGAAGGAGCCAGTGCTGAGGCGATTGCCAAGATGCTGCCGTTGCTGCCTCCGCCGCTGGCGAGTGACCAGGCGGTTGCAATCTATGGTGGCCAGGGCGACTCGGCAGAGGCGGCGACGAAGCGATCCTTTCACGTGCCCATGGACGCCGTACCCGATGACTCGGTGCTCGGCATGTATCACATCGGTCCCGACCAACAAAGCTTTGAAGCCGCCCAGGCCGCGGACCCCATGGCGGTCCCCGAAGCGGCCTACCTCGTTCAGTTGCCGCCAGAATACGATCCGCTGCGCCAGTATCCGTGCATCGTCGCTCTGCATGCAGCCGGTGCCCCGGCAGAAACTCAGCTGAATTGGTGGGCGGGCGTGCCAACGGATCGTTTTCTCAGTCCCGTCGACACGAGCAACGCGTCGACGGAGAGCGTGCGGCGAGATGATGCCTCGATGCCGCCAAGCAGCGATGCATCCAGTGATCCTCAGGTGGCACCACTGAAGCAGTCCATGCGTCTCGGTCACGCCGCGCAAAACGGATTCATCGTCGTGACGCCCCGGTGGACGCGCAGTGGCCAGCAAGATTACGAGTATACGATGCGGGAGCACGACGCTGTGTTGCGAAGTGTGCGGGGGGCGATGCGTCGATTTTCCATCGATTCCGATCGCGTGTTTATTGGCGGCCATGGCGCTGGTGGCGCCGCTGCCTGGGACATCGCCCTCTCCCACCCTGATATCTGGGCCGGGATGATCGCGATTGGTGCAGAGCCTCGTAAAACTCTTTTGCATTATGATGCCAATGCGGTTTACGTGCCGACCTACATCGTGATGGGTGAGAAAGATGGTCGCCCGCTGAAACGTAACGGCGCCGTCTACGATGACTACATGTCCTATCAGCACGACGCGATGGTGGTCATGTATCGTGGACGCGGCAAGGAGTTTTTTTATGAAGAGAGCAAACGCATATACGACTGGATGATGACCCCCGAACATGCTCGGGGGAAGTTTCCGCAAGAGATCGACGTGGTCTCGATGCGTCAGGGCGATCGTTTTTTTTGGTGGTTGGAGTGGGATGAATCGCTGCCCGATACCGTCATCAATCCAATTCTGTGGGAGGAGGCGACGCGTATCAAGGCGGCGAAGGTATCTGCTACGATCGGTGCCAACAACGAGATCCGAGTGTCTCAGGCACCTGCGACCGCCTTCACGATCTGGCTTTCGCCGCAGATGCCCCTCGATTTTGGGACGCAGCTCGCGGTGCGGTACCGGGGCCAACGCCGTGATTTCCGCTTTACCGGCGAGTTTCAGACGATGCTGGATGACGTCCGCGTTCGCGCCGATCGCAAACGCCCATTTTGGGGACGAGTGACGATCCCGTGAACGAATGTCGGGCAGGCTGTCAGTCAGCTCCGGATTCCTTGGTTGGTGTACCCACGGGCGGGATGTCTTTCCTACACTCGACTGAACGTTGGCCCAAAGTTTGCGTATGATACGGTGTGCGGGCTGCGGACTGTCGAAATGGCGGTTTCGAGCTCACTCGACCTGACTTTCCCTAATTTTCGCTAGAGCACTGCGATGATGATCTACTTGCTATTCGTGATTCCGCCGTTTCTGTTGGGGCTGTATGCTCAGTGGAAGGTGAAATCGGCGTTTGCCGCGATGAGCGAAGTCCCTGCGCGGATGTCGGGAGCAACCGCGGCTCGAAGGATGCTCGATTCTTCCGGTTTGCAATCGGTCGCGATTGAGCAGGTGCCCGGAAAACTGTCGGATCACTACGACCCACGGGCCAAAGTGCTGCGGCTGAGTTCGGATGTCTTTAACGGTCACTCGATGGCTTCGCTCGGTGTGGCTTGCCACGAAGCTGGGCATGCGTTTCAGGACGCTCAAGGTTATGCTCCGTTAGTGATTCGCAATATGGCGGTGCCCGCAGCGAGTTTTGGCAGTGGTATTGGCGCGACGTTATTGTTTGTCGGCGCTATCTTTGCCTTGAAACCATTGATGTGGATCGGTGTGATCGGTTTTTCCGCTGTGGTATTTTTCCAACTCGTGAATTTGCCTGTGGAGTTTGATGCTTCTAATCGAGCTCGGGAGCATCTGGTCAGCGGCGGCTTGATCACCGCGCAGGAAGAGCCTTATGTTGCCAAGGTGCTCAATGCTGCGGCGCTGACGTATGTTGCTGCGACGTTGCAGTCGATCATGACGTTAGCCTACTACCTCTTTATCCTGCTAGGTCGTCGTGACTGAACCTGAACTGGTCCCGCCTACGAGCCCTGTCGACTATTTTTCTGCCCTCGATCCGCCGGAGTCACTCCAGACCTCGGCGGACGGACCTACGGGTAAGCTCCCACTGAGTGACGAGATCCTGCGTCAATGGACCAGTGGCGATCTGTTCGGCCTGACACAGAGTGTCGGTATGGGGTTCGACCCCCGGCGTGTGCTCGGTGATCAGTATCTGGTGTTGAGTACGCAGGGCGGCGTCCGCAATCCGGATGGCACACCGGCGGCCCTGGGGTACCACACCGGGCATTGGGAAGTCGGTATTCTCGTTCGCGCAGCCGCAGAGCAGATCGAAACGCACGGCGGTGTACCGTTTGCAGCCTTTGTCAGCGATCCCTGCGATGGTCGCACGCAGGGCACCCATGGCATGTTTGACTCACTGCCATATCGCAATGACGCCGCGATCGTGATGCGGCGGTTGATCCGTTCCCTGCCCCAGCGAAAGGGCGTGATTGGGATCGCGACGTGCGACAAGGGACTGCCGGCGATGATGATGGCGTTGGCGGGCACTGGTCACCTGGCCAATGTGCTCGTACCCGGCGGCGTAACACTGCCCCCCACTGTGGGCGAAGATGCGGGCAAAGTTCAAACGATCGGTGCGCGGTACTCGCGAGGTGAGATGTCTCTTGAGGAAGCCTCCGAGGCCGGTTGTCGGGCTTGTGGTACCCCCGGTGGTGGCTGCCAATTTCTCGGTACGGCAGCGACCAGCCAAGTCATTGCCGAGGCCTTGGGGATGACGGTCCCCCACGCGGCTTTGGCACCGAGTGGCCAGCCGATTTGGACCCGTATGGCTCGCGATTCCGCCTCGGCAGCTGCCAGTATGCACGCGCTAGGGATGTCGATGCGCGATGTGTTGACGCCCGCCGCGTTTGAAAATGCGATGCGAATGCACGCCGCTGTCGGAGGCAGCACGAATCTGCTGTTGCACATCCCCGCAATTGCTGCCGCGGCAGGCGTTCGCCGGCCAACTGTTGATGATTTCTCACGCGCCAACCAGCAGGTACCTCGATTTGTCGATTGCTTGCCCAATGGTCCCGTCGGTCATCCAACGGTACGACTGTTCCTAGCAGGTGGAGTGCCCGAAGTTGCCCTGCATCTACGCCGCAGTGGGATGTGGAATGGCGACGCTAAAACAGTAACAGGGATGACCTGGGACGAGCTACTCGATGCCTGGGAAGCCTCGCCACGCCGCGCCGTGTGTCGCGAGCGACTGCAGCTCGCTGACGGCGTGGACCCCGATGACGTGATCATGTCGCCGGCCCGAGCCAAAGCTGCGGGACTCACCAGCACCGTGTGCTTCCCCAAAGGCAATCTGTGTCCGGAAGGCTCGGTGATCAAGGCGACCTCGATCGACCCGACGGTGATTGATAGCGACGGGGTTTATCGCAAACGCGGTCGCGCCCGTGTCTTCACTAGTGAGCGAGATGCGATCGCCGCTGTAAAGGGGCAGACTGATCAACCGATCGCATCTGGGGAGGTGATCGTCCTGATTGGTCGCGGCCCCATTGGTTGCGGTATGGAAGAGACGTATCAGATCACCTCGGCACTGAAGTATTTGTCGTTTGGTAAAGAGGTGGCGCTGATTACCGACGCGAGATTTTCTGGAGTCAGCACAGGAGCATGCATCGGACATATCGGTCCCGAAGCGTTGGCGGGTGGCCCCATTTCACGCGTTCGCGATGGTGACCTAATCGAAATCGAAGTCGACCGCACAACTTTGGAAGGGCACGTTGATCTGGTCGCACCGTACGATGGCGGCAGTCCTGACCATGCGATTGCTTCACGCGGACCCCATCCCGACCTGAAAGTCGACCCGGCAATTCCCGACGACACCCGCTTGTGGGCGGCGCTGCAACAGATCGGTGGGGGTACATGGGGCGGTTGTGTGTACGATGTTGACGCGATTTTGGCTACTCTCGAAGCGGGCAAACAAGCACTCAGTGAACAACCGAGATAGATAGCATGAATCTTGACGATCCTGTTACGCACACACCCACCGCGATCGAACGTATCGGTGACACGGGTATTCGCATTCTCTGGAGTGACGGCCAAACCACACAGTGGACGGCGCAGCAACTCCGCGACGTCTGCCCCTGTGCCACCTGCCGAGAGAAACGTGGCAAATTGCACGGCGATGCGACGTCAGATGCCAGTGCGAAGACACCACCCAGCCGACCGCTCGGGCTGCCCGTACTCAGTGCAGCCGAGGCGCAACCGACGCGTATCGAGGGTATGCAGCCGGTCGGCACCTACGCCTACAATATCGCGTTCAGTGACGGTCATCACTCGGGATTATTTACGTTTGCAAGGTTACGCCGCGATGAAGAATAGCATGGGTCAGGAATCTGTTGCCGATGTTCACGGCATGCATCGGCCCGCTTAACAGTTCTCTCAGGTTGTGAACGCCCAAGGGAGGCGGAGCAGGCCCCGCTGTCCGCGATGATATGGCACAATGGGGTGCAGGTACCCGCATTCACCTCGGAGGAACGTTCCATGATCGATTCAGAACCCACGTCAGGAAACGCGCCGGGAGCTTCTCCGCAGCAGAGTCCAATCGGCGATTTAAAAGAGCCTTCTGGGGTGGTTCACGACAAGAACGAAGTGCCCGTGGTCGTCTACAGCCGCGCTCGTGGCCCGATCGCTGAGATGACTTTCTTGCAGCGATCGTTGTTGTTCGCGGAACTGGCAATGGTTTCGTACAACGATGAGCGTGAAGCCGCCGAGGCCGCGCGTTTCGTGGGGTTTCCTGACGTCACTTTTTTTGAGCATGATGGTTCGCAGGCCTATCGGTTCCGAAATGATGACGACTGTGTGATCGCTTGCCGAGGAACCGAGCCCAATGAGTGGAACGACATTCGCGCCGATGCCAATGCTGCTGCCGTATTGGCTGAAACGGCGGGTAAGGTCCATCGCGGATTCAAGACGGAGGTTGACGACTTATGGCCGATGCTCGAGACGGCGCTGATCGGTAACGATCTTCCGGTGTGGTTCTGTGGTCACTCTCTGGGCGGTGCGATGGCAACCATTTGTGCGGGCCGGTGTTTTCTGTCGCATATCCAAAGCATCCCGAGTGCGTTGTTCACCTACGGCAGCCCTCGCGTGGGTGATAAACGCTACATTAACTTTGTCAGACTCGATCACTATCGATTCGTCAACAACAACGATATCGTGACTCGCACCCCACCGGCTTGGATGGGGTACCGCCATTGTGGCACGGAAGTTTACATTGACCGTGATGGCCACATCGGACATCTCGATGCGTTGCAGAAACGTCACGACCGCTGGCGTGGATTCCTCAAGGGCATTCGGCGATTTCGAATCGATCATTTTTCGGATCATCCCTTGCATCAATACCTCGGGCCGATTCTCGAGGCGGCGCGTCGCGAGCAGGTCGAATTGGCCCGTGGTGACGATGCGGTTGAGGCTGCCGAATTGACTCGCTGAGCTACCTATTGAAGAAGAAACCGTTGCCGTTCGCACACTGGCAATCAAGGGAAATCGCAACTTTCGCATAGCGAGAGGCGACTATTTTTCATTCCTCCTGGATTCCGCATGAGTTCCTCTGAATCACCCCAATTCAATTCGCCCGCCTCTGACGCGGATACGGTCGTCAGTGTTGATGGTGTCGACTTGAAATTGGCCCATCCGTATGACGCGCCTGGCGACTGGATCGGCCAGAACGAGATTCTCAGGCAGTTGTTGGCCTGTTGGATCACGGTTGACTCCAGCGACCTACCCTTAACGCCTCGCTTGCTCGGTTCGCCTGGGGTTGGCAAGACTCAGTTGGCGATCGCCGCAGCGAAGCAACAGGGCGTGCCGCTGTATATCTACCAGTGCACCGCTGATACACGGCCTGAAGATTTGTTGATCACTCCCGTGCTCAGCCGGGGTGGGGAGATTTCCTATCATGCCTCGCCGCTCGTTAGCGCGATGATTCGTGGCGGTGTCTGCGTGCTCGATGAAGGCAACCGGATGAACGAAAAGTCATGGGCCTCGTTGGCGCCGCTGTTCGATAGCCGGCGGTACGTGGAGTCGATTGTGGCGGGGATCACCATTCCCGCGTCGCCGAACTTTCGAGCGGCCGTGACCATGAACCAGGATGAATCTACATTTGAGATCCCAGATTACATTCTCAGTCGATTGCAACCCACGCTCCAAGTTGGGTTTCCCAACAAGCAGGATGAGATGGCGATCTTGCAGTACCATCTGCCGTTTGCCGAGCCAGAAATGCTCGCCCTGACGGTCGATTTCTTACAACATTCGCACGCGTTGAAGCTAGATTTCTCGCCTCGCGATGGATTGAATCTATTGCGTTTCGCGATCAAGCGAATGGCCCAGGATCCAGATCATCCGGTCGCACGTGACGTCGCTTGGCAGGAGGCCTTGGAAAAGTGCTTAGGAGAGGATGCGGTCGACTTGGAGCGGCTCGCCGAACGGCGCAGCCGAACTCTTGGCGGCGATGCCGTCCCGCTCGGTCTGGCTGATCTGTTTTTTGACCCCGACGATCCCCTCCATCCCGACCGCCGGGACGACGATGATGACGACGAGGATTTTTGACGCCAGTTGAGTGGCTGGGCGTCGAATTGACTGCATCACCAATCGCCTGAAATGCCTGCGGAGTGAAGGCTGGTTTGTATATAACTGACAAACTGGCGCCACCAGACTTCGCATTGCCTCACCTCCACCGTCTGTTCTCTGGAATTCATGAACGCGCCCTCCCCGAGTGACACGAATCAATCCGCGAAACCCAGTTCACGCAAAACTCTGTTCGCGATTGCTGTAGTGGCCGCAGCACTCGCCGCGGTTGGGTTGTGGCTGCTTTGGGGACGCGGTGGTGGGCCGGCGATCTCCCACGATTCGCCCGTCGCACATGCACAGCTAGAACTGCTCCGATCGGCGCTCGCTGCGACTGAAAACCTCGACATGCGGGCGGCCGAGAAGTCCTGGTCGGCCCTCCATGAGCAACTGCCCGATGATGCATCGGTGGCACTCGATCGCGCGATCAATCGCGTGCTGCTGGTCGATGACTTGGCAGCTCAAGCCAACAATCCTGCACTGGATGCGGATGCGAAAAAGGCGGTCCGATCGCAATTACCCGCAGCGATCGCAGCGGCTCGGGCTGGCATTGATGATGCCGCCCTCGTCGCCACCGACCAGGTCACGCCGCTATGGCTGAGAACTCGCGTGGACATGCATGAAGCCGCATTGCTTCCGGTTTCGATGACCAAAAGCCTGCGTCGTGAAATCGCGCAGCGTTTGGTTACCGCAATTCAGGGAGACCTTGCAAAAGACCCTCGCAGCATGGTGTTAGGTGGATCGCTCATCGAGGTGCTTTTGCAAATGGAGGATCCCATTGATGGCTTGCCCCATGACCTCCGCACCACTGCCAGCAGTACGCTCGGCATGCTTTCGGATCAGCATCCCGATAACCTCTTTTTCGCTCTTCGGGCGGGGCGATTGAACATTGAAGCTGAGAACGAGGATGCGGCGAAATATGTGCGGCGAAGCGCTGACTTAACCCGCGCGATCGAGCCTTCCTTAGCGCGGGATATTCGGGCTCTCGGCGTGACCCCCGAGCAACTCGTGGAAACAATCACAGCCGCGATCGCCAGCGGGCAGTGGAGTGATGCCGATGCGACCATGATGCAGTGGTTCAACGTCCTCAACGGAACCGAACTGGTTAAAACAGACCGCCGCCGCGCTGCCCCGCATCCGCTTGATCGACTCAGTTTTGACGCCCTGCGGCGAGTCTCGGCGGAACTTGAGATGACCTCCCCGATTGCAGAGGGCACCGAACCCGTTCGTTTTGCGGCGCATGAATTGGCCGCGACCGAAGCAGCATCGCTCATCCAAGTCGTCGACTTTGATCTCGATCTGGACGATGACATCGTGACGCTCAGCCCATCTGGATTGATGCGACTGTGGGAGAACGATGGCGATGATTCCTGGCGGGCCGCAGGTCAATTGTCATTGGATATACCGGTGGCGGGAATGATCTCCGCAGATCTATTTGTCGTCGACAGCAGCAGCCCACAGCGGCTGCGGAGTGGTCAAGTGACCGGCGGGCGTCACGATACGTTTTTGAACCTGCTTGTCTACGGCGAGGCAGGAGTGAGAATTGTGCGGATCGACGGTCGAGCGGACATCGACAGCCAGGAGTCCCGGTTGGCCATCGTGACTGAGGAAACCGGCTTAGAAAACGTGGGGTCTGTCACCGCGGCGGTCGCAGGTGACTTGGAGGCAGATGGAGATTTGGATCTGGTGCTGGCGACCGCCCACGAAGGCGTGCGGATGTTCTGTAACCGTGGCAACCGCACGTTTTTTGAGCTGCCCGGTCGCGAGGATCGTTTTGCAGGCGACGATCCGGTTTCCGCGATGGCGATCGGGGACATTGACCGCGACCTGGACTTGGACATCGTCACGGTGCAATCCAAGTCGGGGCGGGTGGGCATGCTCGAAAATCTGTTGCACCTTCAATTTCGCGCTCGCACGCTAACTGAGATCCCGCCCGTGCCCGGAGCCTTCTTGGTCGCAATTGAAGATGTCGATGCCAACGTATCGTGGGACTTGATTGTTAGCGGCCCTACCGACAATTCAATCGTATTCTCACAGACAGCCGATGCTGGTGCATGGACGATTGATCACATCGAAACCGCCCATGAAGAGACGCCTGCTCGGGCCATTGCGATCGCGGATATCGACAACGACTCGTGGCTGGAATTAATTCGGAGCTCACCAGGCGAGCTGACGATGTCGCGGATTGGCCCGTGGGGATTTGGCGCGTGGACGGCAATTCAAACGGATCTTGGCCCAACCGAGGTTTCCGCGATCCTCACGCGAGACTTCAGCGGGGATGGGACCATTGATTTGGCTGTGATCAACGGGTCGCGAGCGATCGTCTGTACAAATAGCGTGGAGAACACGGATCACTATCTCGACGTGCGTTTCAAGGGCATTGACGACAACGCCAGCGGACGGGTCAATCACTTCGCCATCGGTAGCGTGCTCGAAGCCCGGTTTGGACCCCACTACCGTGCCCGCATTGTGACCTCACCCTCCACTCATTTTGGCATCGATGGGTTCGATCAAGCCGATAGTATTCGCGCGATTCTGCCGAACGGATTGACACAGACGATTCGCAATCCGCCGGTTGACATGCTCGTTGAAGAGGAGCAAACACTGAAGGGATCGTGCCCCTATCTTTATGCGTTTGATGGCGAGAAATTTCGATTCGTGACGGACTGCCTCTGGGCTGCACCGCTGGGATTGCAGGTTGCCGATGGGATCGTAGCCAAGGATCGACCGTGGGAGTATCTCAAGATCGATGGTCGCCACATTCAACCGCGTGGCGGCAGCTACGAGTTTCGCCTGACCGAAGAGTTATGGGAGGTCGCCTACTTTGACGAAGTTAAACTGACCGCGGTCGATCATCCCGCCGATGTGGAGATTTGGACCAACGAGAAAGTCGGCCCGGACAACATCGCCACGCCGACCATTTTTGCGTTCGCGGAATCCGATCGCCTAAAGCCGCAACGCGCATTTGATCCAAAAGCACGCGAAATCACCGACAAACTCGCCGCAGTGGACCGCAATTTTGTGCAAGGTTTCGATCGTCGCCTGCGTCAAGGATTGTGTCCGCCCCACTGGATTGATCTCGATTTTGGCGACCTCGCCCGCCGCCTTCCCAACCAGCAATCTGGGGCGAGCGTGTACCTGGTTTTGACCGGGTGGATTCTGCCGACGGACACGTCGCTGAATATCCAAATTGATCAAAATCCAGATCTGCCGGCAATCGAGTTTCCCTCGGTGTGGGTTCCCGACGCGGGGGCCGAAGAGGGATGGCGTAAAGCCATCCCATTCATTGGTTTCCCCGGTGGGAAAACCAAGACGATCGTCGTGGAGGTTAGCGACGTCATCGCTCGCAATGATGCCCGGTTGCGAATCCGCACGTCTGCGCAGATTTACTGGGACGCCGCTGAACTCGTTGTGCAGCCGACAACAGCAGCTGAGTACACTGAACAGCCGCTGGCTTTGATGTCAGCCTCGGTTGGGTTTCATGGCTACTCCCGGGCCGTTCGGGAAGACCCAACCCATCCGGAAACCTATCAATACGATGACGCCTCGTTGCAACCCCGATGGCCACCGCTCCGTGGCCTGTTGACGCAGCATGGTGATTGCCTCGATCTGCTGCGTACTTGGGACGACAAGATGGTGGTGATTGGTGCTGGCGATGAGATTCGGCTGAAGTTTTCCGAGCCCGCTGTTGCGCTCCCTGAAGGATGGGTACGCGACTTCGTGATGCACAATGTCGGTTGGGATAAGGATGCTGACCTCAATACACTCGCGGGCCAGCAGATTGGCCCGCTGCCATATCGCGCCATGACGGCGTATCCTCCCGGGCCCGACGAGGCGGCTGCCAGCGAAACACGACAGGCTCTCAATGCGAGTCATTTGCAGCGGAAACAATCTTTCCGCGAGTTCTGGGCTCGCTGATCAGTCTTTCACGTCGCCTCATGGCGAAACTCGCCTATGAGTGGTCAGCGGATGTAAATGCTTACGCCTGACGCCGCACCCAGGCCACCGCGTCGTCGTGTGTGCGCAGTTCATTATCGAGTTGCAGACAGCGAATTTGGTCTAGCCATGAGCGAAAATGTGGACCGGGCGCGATGCCCATTCCAATCAAATCATCGCCACTTAGCAGCGGCGGCGGATCGAGCAACGCAGGTTCACGTTGCAACTCCACTCGCGCCCGTTCGATTCCTGCTCGGTCCTCTGCAATCGCCTGGGCGGCGGCGACAATCACCTCAATGTCTCGGTTGACCAACAGTGGCTGAAGCATTGACCAGGGCATGTCAGCACAATCGATGATCTTTGGCGCAAGATCAATCGCCGCTGAAATTGCTCGTTGCTCCGCCGTCGAAAGCTTCCACTGCTGCGTCAGTTTTTTTAGGTCACGTACGGCGTCGGATGCGTTGCGATGGAGGACCAGTAAGGTCGTCGCCATTGCAGTTTCAAAGCACTGCAACTGCAAGCGTTCCCAGCAAAATTGGAGCTTGGCCCAATTTGCTAATTCAAGTTGTGGCCACACCTGTTGGTAGAGGCCTGTGTCGACTAGCAGACGTAGCCCCCGTACCGCATCGGCTTGACACATCACGCGGCGCATCTCGGCGCCAATGCGTTCACCACTGACAACGGCCAGGGAATCGGCGTGTTGGCGAATCGCGGCGAGTGTGGATGGCTCGACGCTCAGTCCCAATGTGGTGACAAATCGAACGGCCCGGAGCATGCGAAGCTTATCTTCGTCAAACCGACGATCAGGATCGCCGATCGTACGCAGGTGCATCGCCTGCAGGTCGGTGATCCCGTCGACATAATCTAGAATCTCGTCACTCGTCGGATCATAGAACAATCCATTGATGGTGAAGTCACGCCGAGTCGCATCTGCCTCGGCTGTACCGTAGGTGACGTGATCGGGACGCCGTCCGTCGCTATAGGTACCATCGGCACGAAACGTCGCAACTTCGGTGGGTACGAGTCGTTCTCGCTCGACATCTCGCTGGCGTGGTGGCAAGACTCCGATCACGCCAAACGAGGCACCGAACGCAATGGTATGTCGCTTCCCGAAGACACGTTGGACCGATTCCGGGGTCGCGTCGGTGGCGACGTCGAAATCCTTGGGTGTCCGACCGAGCAATGCGTCCCGCACACAGCCCCCGGCCAGCACGGCGAAGTAGCCGCCGTCTCGGAGTCGCTCGATGATGCGAATCGCTTCACGAGCAGCAGGCGATTGCAGGACGGCTGGGGGGAATCGCATCGCGGACAACTAATTGTGCAGCCCGCATTCTGTCTTCTGAAATCCGCTCCAACGGCCTGACCGCTCGTCTTCGCCCGCCATCACTGAGCGGGTGCATGGTTGGCAACCGATACTGGGGTAGCCCTGATCGTGCAGGGGGTTGTAGGGGATTTCTTGCTTCGAAATCAACGACCACACCTGCTGCTTAGTCCAATTGGCCAGTGGACTGATTTTGACGAGTTGAAATTTCCGGTCCCAGCCGACGATCGGCGCCTTGGCACGATCTTCACTCTGATCCCGCCGAATCGCGCTGGCCCACGCATGCCAACCACGTGCCGCCTCGTGCAATACGCGTAGCTTCCGTTCAAAGCAGCAGCGATTCGGGTCGGTTGCGTAGATTGGCCCGCCGTTCTCTCGCTCGAACTCCTCCACGGTGAGCTTGGGATACTTGTACTCGACGGTCATCCCATACCGCTCGCGGACTCGCTCGCGGAGTTGCAGCGTCTCTTCAAACTGATAGCCCGTCTCTAAGTTGAAAACGGGTGTTTCTGGGGCGATCTCGGCGAGCATGTGAATGATCGTCATGCCTTCGGGGCCGAATGCCGTGGCCATGGTAAATTTCGGAGCATAGCGATCCACCGCCCACTTCAAAATTGCTTGCGGTGTTTCGTTCTCAAGAGATTCGCTTTCTTTCGAGAGCTCGGCCAAAAATTCTGGAGTCGGTTCCAGGGGTGGATCAGCAACCCTCGCTCCACCCACCAATGGAATGCCCTGCTCATCAAGTTTCATCGCCGTTCGGGCCGCTCGTGCGGCTCCAGCCGATTCCTCGTGAGAGAGCGATTTCGACGATGGCGAATCAAGAGACACGATGGGCTGGCCCGGAAAATGAGAGAACTGGAAACAAGGAACGGCTTGGGGATAGCTGAAATGAGTCGATTTTCGACTTTGGAATGCAACCAGAATACAATCCTGACCTAAATGGTCAAGTATCTCCATCGGCCGCCGCGGGCAGTGGGCTTGAGTGGAATTACACGCACGACCGCTGGCGAGCTTTCAGGTTCTCCGCCAGGCCATGAAATTCAGCCTCGCAGCCTCCTCCAGATCCCAACGATCACGGGAAAATACGAACAAATTTAGTGTAATCATGCTAAAGTAGAGAAGATCTGCCCCCTGCGACGATGGAGATTCGAATGTTAGTTCTTCGCCCTCAAATGATGTTTCGAGTTCTCGTGGCCGTGGTCGCTGGGACCGCCTGTAACGTAGGCGGATGGGTATGCGCAGGTAAAATTGAACTGTCCGGCGGGGGCCAGTTAACAGGCGATGTCAAAGCCGCCAAGAAACCAGACGGTTCGACGACCCATGCGGTGGTGAAGATCGATGATGACCTGTCCGTCGCTATCGCTGGCACGCACGTTCGCTACACCGTCGTGGCGGAGGACTTGGAAGAGTATCGCGACCGTGCTGCCGCTGCCGGGCAAGATGCTGAATCGCAGTTTCAATTGGCCCACTGGTGCAAACTCAATACCCTACTGCCACAGCATCGATTTCATCTGACCCGCACGATCGAATTGGATCCCGATCATCGTCTGGCCCGCGCCGCACTGGGCTATATTCGCCACAATAACGAGAGCGGCTGGATCAGCGCCGAGACGCTCCGTCGCGACCAAGGCCTGATCCATTCGAGCAAGGGATGGGTGCTACCGGAGGTGTTGGCCGCTCGCAATCAAGCCGACGAGGCGGACAAACAATCTAAACTCTGGATCAAAAAGTTTCGGCGACTGCATGCCAATGCGGTTCGTGGTGACAGCGAAGCAATTGCTGAGATCACAGCGATTGCCGACCCCATGGCGACCCAGGCAATTGCCGCCGAACTGCTGCGCTCGCGAAACGCCAAATCGAACCTTCGCAGCCTGCGAATGATCTATGTGCGTTTATTGGGACGCCTACGAAACGGAGGGACCGTTGCCGCGTTGGTGGAACTGGGCCTAAACGAACCGGACGAATTGATTCGCGAAGAGGCTTTGCGTCAACTTACGGAGTTTGGGGCGCCCTCAGCGGTGGCAACCTACGTGCCGTTGCTCCGTTCCAGTTCTCCTGGACAAGTCGATGCCGCCGCGCGGGCGTTGACCTTTTTCGTCGACCCCGAACTTGCCTTTGCCTACGTCGACGCGCTGGTGACCGAAAAGCAGTCGCAGGTCCAAGTCGGTAGTGGCGGTACTCAGGCGGGATTCGGAAACAATGGCGTCTCCGGTATGAGCCAAGGAGCCTCCGTTTTCACGAAAACATCCTCCTTTAAGCACCCTGCCGCACTGCAACTGGTGAAGGCCATCGCCCCAGGGGCCGACTACGGATACGACGAAACGGCGTGGCGGCAGTATTTCGCCGCACTGAGAAATCCATATCGTGAGGACATGCGGCGAGATGCAGACGAGTAGCCAGCCGCTCCACCACCGCTGGGTTTTATTGTCTCACTCAGCGAGCAACTCCTCAATGGTCGCTCGCATCTGCTGTTCCCCCGGGGTGCCCTGCCAGTTCATCTCCCCCTGCCACCAGCGGCGAATGAAACCGTCTTTATCGATGAGATAGGTCGTCGGCCACATCGTCGTTCCCCACGCCCGCCAATTGTTGGATGCTTGGTCAAACAGCACTGGAAACTCAAATCCATCGCTAATCCTGGCTGCCGTCACCTTAGCGAGGTTCCGCTCTGCAGAAGTCTCGGGGCTTTGAATCCCGATGACTACTAGCCCGTCATCGGCCATCTCGCGATGCCAAGCAAGATAGTGAGGGAAATTCCGTTGGCAATTGATGCACTGAAACGCATAGAAAAAAATGACGACAACTTTGCCACGAAGGTCGGCCAAATTCACCGCTTCGCCGTCAATCCAAGTCGCCCCGTCGGTGACAAACTCGGGGCCGCGAGGATAGGTGCGTTTAACGGTAGCAAAGTCGAAGGGGGCGCCCACCATCGCGCCGATTTTGCCACGTTGAGCCTCAGACAAGACTTGGAGCAGCGTTTGTCTCTCCTCCTGTTGGACCGCCACCGTCTGGCGACCAGCCTGCTCGGCATCAATCGTCTTGTCCATCAACTGCTTCTGAATCTTGGTGGTCTCTTCATCGGTCATCGCAAATCGCTGCTTTAGCTGCTCCGACTGAGAGGCAGTGATCGCCAACCGCTCGACAGCATCGGCAGTTTGCAACATGCGAGTCCCAGCCGCTTGTCGTTCGAGTTGCTTCAACCGCTGCAGCTGATCGTCACTTAGGATTTCGATGAGGCTAGCTCGCAACTGCTCGGTGAGCTCATTGATTTCAGCGGCCTGCGTTTCGGCTGGGAGAATGCGACTCACCCACCAACGCGGATCGACTTCCGCAATGGCTTGATCTATCTGTTCAATGGTTGCTGCGTTAAGTCCTAACTCCTGATGTACCGCATCGTCGCGAATCATCTGAAGCAGGTACGGTGGCGACTTTGTCGCGGTCGCTGCATCATCCGCTCGCGAGCTTGGTAACCAGTTTTGGCAGCTAAACGCAATGCTCAGTAGGACGCTGGCGACGCGTAGAGAAGCGATATTCATGTTCCTGCCTGGTGGTTGATATCGAGATTGGGTTGGAGGCCATTGTCCCGTCTGCAGCGTTCAATTAGTTGTCCGTCGCCGAGTACACGGCCGGGACAACGGTACCAGCCGTCGGGGCAACGGTGCCACCCTACGGACGCGTCGAGCCTGACTGGCGCGAGCGCCAACGTCTCATCACGGCCGGCAATCGGCGATGCAGTGGTGGCTTGACGGGGGTATCTACGCGTGCCAGGTCAACACTCACATGATCGTTGAGCACCACCGCTTCAGGCTTGCGAGCGACCAAATAAAAAGGGTGCTCTGCAACCGCTTCACGCCCCTCTTCGACAAACACGCGCACCCGAATCCCCCACTGAATCTTCAGCAAGTGACCGCGATAGCTCAGCGGTGAGGGGGGCAGGCGGCACTGAATCGGCTGGCTGACGTCGATGCCAAGGTCCCGTAGGCTCGCGGAATCGTAGCGTCGAAAGTAGTGGACACTTAGGTCCTCGTCACCCTTGCCCTCGGTATACCATAGCACCGAGACCTCCACGCTACTCAGTTCCTCGAGCTTGACGCGACTAACCCGCCAGCTCGCTCGCAGGAAACCACCTGCTGTGTACGTCGCATCGTCACGGCATAGCGATACATTCACCGCGGGCTGTTTGGCGGAGCCATTAGCGGTGGGTGGACGACGAGCGGGAAACTTCGGCAGAACGATGGCCAAGGGCGGGCTTCTCCAGAAACAATCAATCGCCACCGCACGGAATTATTCGTCGCGCTAAACGAATGCATAACGTTATGCGGCAGCTCGAACTCCAATTGTTGCTCCCAAGGCACCATCGGGTCAACACGCACAGAGCTTTCCGAGAGTAAATCTTTGCTAAGGGCAACATGTTGATCCGACCGAACGTCAGTTCCCTGTCGAAAAAACGACTCCTCTTCACAGACTAACCTAACCCGCAAATTCCGCAGCCGCATTCGCCCCATTTGCATGACAAATAATTGATAGGTACCGCCAGGTTGCAGTGGATGGTCGCTGATCTCGACCACCGTCGACCCCACGCCAGCGATCCGCCGAACTTGACGCAAAAATGACTTCAGGGCCCAAAACGCCACGCCGGTGAAGGGGACCAGCAACATGGCGAGCACGGGTCGAGGGTTACTGTACCACCATCCTGAGATTGCCACGGCGAGCAGCACGACGCAAACCGAATTCCACATCAATGCCAGTGATGCGGAGCCAAATACTGACCACCGGCCCGTCGAGACCGAGGCGAGGCGATACCGCAGTCGCTCGCCGGGACTTTCATCGAGGGCTGGACCCCGGGGCACCGTCGGCAGTCGAGGAAACTCCTCGCGGCGACTCACTTTCCCCGTTAATGGCCGGGCTTCGTCGTCGCCGGCGCCCTCGTCCTGGGCAGAATCATTTGCACGGTCGGATGAGGGAGAACTCCCCCAGCCCGAAATTCGCCCTTTTTGTGCCGAAATTCGCTCCTGACTGAAACCGAGGTGCATCAAGCGGTAGCCGAGTCCAAAGGTACCCGAGCTGATCGTAGCCAGCGAAATCAGGGCGACAATCCATCGCCCCCAGTGAGAACCGCCGCCGCGCGCCAGGTCCGAGTCGAGCACCACACGCGCCTCATCAGGCAGC
This sequence comes from Allorhodopirellula heiligendammensis, assembly GCF_007860105.1. Taxonomy (NCBI): domain Bacteria; kingdom Pseudomonadati; phylum Planctomycetota; class Planctomycetia; order Pirellulales; family Pirellulaceae; genus Allorhodopirellula; species Allorhodopirellula heiligendammensis. Next base: position 438,540 of record NZ_SJPU01000001.1, on the reverse strand, counting down.
TCCATTCCCATTTGCGGCACCATCCAATAGGCCACCACCACCAGCGTGAAAATGAACACGCCGACGAAGATCAACCCCAGATAGAATGCGAGCTCGCCGAGGACACCTCGAAACGGCCCAGTGCGCAGTCGGCGTCCGAGCTTTTTGCTCCAAGGACGCCAATGCCAAGCTTTTCGGGACCGTCGCACCAATGCTCGCCGCTCTAATGAGCTTTGGCAGTCACGACTTGACGACCCGGACGAAAGAATCCGAGTTGTTCTAGGGCGTCGTATACCTCGTCGAGCGTCTTTTCACCGAAATTGCTGATTTTCAAGAGGCGGCGGGGGGTCGCATTGAGTAAATCTCGCACCGTCAAGATGCCGGTTTCCTCGAGGCAATTGGTCGTCCGCACCGAGAGTCCCATCTCGGCAATACTCAGGTCCAAACGCTCGCGGCGCAGGCGGGCGTCCTCTTCGGCTTGGCTCAGTGGGATTCGCGTCTTCATAAGATTCCTTCCATATAATGATGAGAATGAGCAGCAATGCGAAAACGCCCATGGGGCAATTCGGCAGCATGGCATGATCGACCAAGCGTAACTGTATCAAATTTTTTGGGCAATGGGAAGAAATTCACGAAGGTTTAACGACGCTCATGCCAGTCGTGACGATTGTAACGGGTGACCAATAGCTCATTGGCCATGTGCTCGATCTGATCTTCCCGATCGGAGGACTTGCCTCGCACGCCGAATTCCTCAGCGAAGGCAGTGATCAAGATTGATTCGTCGAGGTCCACGTTGCAGATGAAATCTCGGTGGTCTCGACCACGCCGATACTCCGGCTGGCGAGGTGCGAAGGCGAGGCACTTGGCAATCAAATCCAGATCCGCAGCGAGTAGCAAGGTGCCGTGATAGAGCAGATGGTGGCGAGCCACTCGTAGACTGTTGCCTGAAAATTTGCGACCTTGCCAGGTCAGGTCGCAGATCCCGGATCGTTCTGCCGCCGGGAGTTGCCTCCGAACTGCCGCGAGGACACGCTGCATGACGTAATCGTGCGCTGCGTCAATATTGCGTAACCCGCCGTTGGCTGGCACGTCGACGACCACGCTGTACATCAAACATCCTGGCCCACCGACAACCGAAGCCCCTCCGGTGCAACGTCGCAACACGTCAAGCCCTCGATCCTGGCACCACGCGCGGTCGACCTCTTCGTCGATCTTTGAACTGCGGCCTAAAACCACAGTAGGTTTGTTGAATCGCCACACGCGCATCAACGCGGTATCGGTGAGTTCACCGCCGGGATCAACGTGGCCGCGCTCAACCACACCGTCAGCCCACTGCAACATCGCCTCGTCTCGCGCCAGTTCGCGTCGCGCACTCGCGCTCTCAAAGTTCAATTCCAGCATGCTCGGCTCGCAGCGAATCCAAAAGCGGCAATGTCGCGACCCGCCACACCGCGATCAACCCCGCCAGCATTCCAAATACTAAAATTCCCAACAGAATCCACAGAGGTTCTGCGATCGGCACCGAGTTACCCGTCATCCACGCATAGGGCAGTACCGCCAGGATCGCCGTGATGACGCCACAGCCCATGCCCAGCAGGAGGAGCACGAAGTTCTCGCCCATGACCAGTGTTGCTAGCCGCCCACGGGTGAATCCTACCGCCTGCAGGACACCGAGTTCGCTGCGGCGTTCGAGGACACTGCGAAGTTGGGAGACTGCCAACCCAATGGTGCCCAGCAGTAGCCCCAGTGCTCCAAGGCTTTGGAAGGTACGCAAATACGTGTTTTGAACTGCGAGCATGCTGCTGAGTACTTGCGGGGCGGATTCGACATCCATACCGACATCGACCAGCCGTGATTCGAGGACATCGGAGATCGCAGCGGGGGATTCTTCGTTGCCTGCGCGGATCAAAAAATAACGATAGCCGCTCTGCTCGGGAAACGCTCGCTCAAAATTCCGTTCCCCAATCATCAACTTGCCCTGCAGGACAGAGCCTGCCAGCAGGCCGGTGACTTCGAATGTCAGTGCCTTGCCATCGCCGTAGTCAAATGTCTTCGTTTGCCCGATGCCTCCGGTCATCTGCAAGCTCCACATCGCCGTGTTCTGATCGATCACAACCGGGATCGGATCGTCGGCCGTGCCCGATGCTTGCCGATCGAGTAACTGCCATGGCGTTTGAGCACCCTTGGCCCCCGACGCGGCCCAGCCGAATTGGTCCAGGGCGTGTTGCTCGGGAATGCCGAGCACGGTGGGCCGTGTCGCTTGGTACAGGTTGTTGCAGCTGGCGTCCTCACCGCTGCGCATCCGACAAGCGACGAGCGTGGCATCGGCCAGTCGCTCAGCATCGCGACCCAACAAGTCCTCCCGCACCACCTCGTCATTGAGGTCGAGTGAAATCGGTGCTCCCGTTTCGGCAATAAGGTCAAACCCACCCGTGCCCTCTTGCGTCGGCGACATGCGAAACGCCGTAATCGACAGGATCAAGAACGCGGCAGTTGCCACTAAGCCGATCGTCAGTGTGCTCCGTAAGGGATTGCGCCGCGCATTGGCTGTCGCTAGAGTTCGCATGGAGGGACGCATCATTCGCCGCTCCGCTAGCCAACGATGGATCCACAATAGCGAGGCGACCAGCAGCAGCATCCCGCCGCCGACGAAGCCACCTGCCGCCGCCTGGGCACTGCCTCGTGAGCCTGCCACCGCCGCGCCCAGTGCCAGCACCACCAACAGACCGATGGCAATCAACCGGCCGCGACCGGCGAGCCATCGGCGTTTCTGGTCGCCCGCTTTGGCAGCACCTGACATTCGCCGTCCACCCAAGAGCGCAGCTGGGTTAAGACGTAATAGAAAGCGTAGCGTCCATGCCGCCGTTGCCATGCAGACCAACCATCCGCCGATCCCACCAAGCACTATCGACAGCGGCGTCGCATGAAACTGCAGAAACGGGACCGTAACAGCCCCCACCCACCATGATCGCAACGCCCACAGCACGAACGCCGCGTAGCCGACTCCGCCGACCAGCCCCATCAACACACCCACAGTCGATGTGATCGCGGTCTCCCCCAGTACCAACGTCATCACTCGCCGCGGCGAGAATCCGACAGCGAGTAGGGTGCCGAACTCGTCGATCCGCTGGAGCATGCCCAGCCGCAGCAACAGTGCGATCAACATCATCGCCGCTAAGATCACGAACATCGACAGCGCCAAAAACAATCCGTCAAAAGGTGTCGTGCCCTTGGATGCAGCGAGCTGTTCACTACGAATCGAACGTGGAATCCACCCCAGGTCATCCTGCACCGGGGTGATTGCCGCGATGATCATCGTTTCCAAGTTATCGAGGTCGTATCCCGGCACAAACCGCAGTCCGGTGGTTTTGCCAAATCGACTTCCGAAACGCTCCTGTCCAGCTGCCAGTGGGATGAACGCTTTCGGCGTCAAACCATGCTCGTTCCAGTACTGATCATCCTCGGGATCAATTTTTCTCTCCAGCGCAAACGGGAGATCCCAGTCGCCAATCGAATCTTGATCCGTCACCCCAGGAACGTCGGGTGTCATGTCCGGATCGTTGTACGCCGTAACGGGTGCGTCATACACTCCTGGCCGCCCCGGCCGATAGGGTCCTGCGCGTGGAGTGAGCGGCACAACTTGCGTGATCACGGCGTCGAACGAGCGTTCAATCTCCTTGCCTCGCTGCACCTCCGGCTCGAAATAGAAGACCCGCAGTGGCGATCCCACATTCACACCCAAGCGATCGGCGGTCCAGCTGTTGAGAACAATTGGCACTCGGCCAGCGGCGTCAACTCCTTCTGCAATGGCGTAGTCCAAACGCAGCGTCGGCCCCGAATCAATCGCTGAGATCGTGCTATAAGGCACGCTGTTTACGGTGTCGGACACGTTATCGACCTTCACCTTATCGACCTTGTCGATGGCATTGGCTAGGTAGGTCATCAGCGGGGTCGCATCACCAGGGGGCATCGCCGCCATGATGCGATCCACTGCAACCTGAGGCAGCAGTAGGCTATCACTCGAGAGGGAGATGTAGTCGATTGCCTCGCCGTTGCTCACTCGCTGTAGTTTCCAGCCCAATGAATCGAGATTGAGCGAAACGGCGTCGTCCGGCAACGCGTGGTCGAATAGCATCACATTCGCTTGGCCTGTTCGGTCGAGCACGTCGGCGACCACTGCGCGTGAAACAAAGACGGTTTTAGGAACGCTCTGACTGGCGGTCAGTGAAAATCGTCCCAAGCCGCGATCGGGCACGATTGCCGCCACCTGCATGCGGGGCAGTCCCTCGCCGAGGAGTTCACGTTTGCCCAATGGACTGTCTGCAGGGACGGCACCTTCGACTGGCAAGCGAAGCGTAACATCGTCGCCAATGCTAACTTCCAATGCGTCAGCGGCGGATTGGTTGAGTACGACGCTGTACTCACCCGGCATGGTATCGGGCCGCACACCGGAAACATCGAGGTCCCAAAACGATTCATCTGCCCCCACGATTTGCACGCCACCCACATGGCGAATACGCGGTAGATTGTCCGCCGCTGCCGAACCGCCAGGTTGTGAACTGGCCTCCGATTTGATTTTCGTTTCAACGCTGCTGCCGGGAAAAAGGATGAGGCTGACCGCCGCTCCGTCGTTGGCGTCCTCGACATGGACGCTGTCAATTGCAAAAAACTGCCCCGGTGCCAGAATCGACTCGATCCGGCCGAGACGCTCGACCGTTAACGCCCGCAAACTCGCTCGCATCGAATCTCCTACCAATAGCGCACCGGCGATCACCGCGGTGGCGGTGGCAACGCCCAGGGCAACGGCAATCGTGACGGCGAGTCGATGTCGTAGCGTCGCAAAGACTACGCGGCGCAGGGAAAACGCACGAGACGAATGGGCCATCAATGTTCCTAAAGATTGGGATCGAGATTCATCTTCAGGATACCGTGGACGCTCGGCCTCTGTCACGTGGCAAAGGACAAAGTCCAACCAGCCCCACCGCGACGTCGGCTGAGAATGGGTCTGGGATGTCCGGATTCAATTAGGATTCGTGCTTATCGATCCAAGAAGGGTTGCAGCGACCATGCCGCGTTCGCAACGTGCATTGAATTGTTCGTTCGTACGCGTTGTATGGACGAGTTCATTTTTCTCCGCCCAAACGGCAGAGAAAAGACGAATGGGCTAACTGGAGCCACTGGGCATCCCCCTACAGGTAATGCTCGCGACGGCTTTTTCGGTATCCAATTCGTATACTTCTATCTCGCAAGGCGGCGTAGACAATGAAAAAAACGATCTTCTTTTTGGTGGCGACGATGATCGCCTGGTCCAGCTCTTCCACCGTTCAGGCATCCGGACCGTTGAGATCCATGTTCGGCGATGGTTGTGATTCGGCTTGCAGCGACGGGTGTGCAGGGCCTGCTTGCGATACTGGCTGCGATTCACACGGCGGGTACGGTGATCGGCTGCGAACTCTTTGGAAAAGCAACGACGACTGCTGCCCTGAATCCTGCTGCTACGTCAGTCTCTTCGGCGGTTGGAGTTTCTTGCATGACTACAACAGTGATATCTTTCCAGGCGGCGTCACGTCAACGTTCAGCGATGGGTGGGCGATCGGAGGTGCCGTCGGGCGACGCTTTGGTCACGGGCTGCGTGGGGAACTCGAAGCCGGTTTCCGCAGCAATACTGCCGATCAAGTCTTCGCAGGTGGCGGTGCATTCGACCACAGTGGGCATGTTTTTGCTTACACTGCCATGGCCAATATGTACTACGACATCAGCGCCCTGGAAATTGCGGGCGTGACCCCCTACATCGGTGGCGGCATTGGCGTCGCGGCGTTTGATGCAGACATCAGCACACCGTTGGGGCCTTCCGATGTTCATGACGCTGCATTTGCGTACCAGGGTATCGCTGGTGCCGCTAAACGCATCAATCGCAACATCGATTTGTTCGCCGAGTACCGCTACCTGGGCAATACTGACGTGACCGTGGACATCAACGGCGCCTCAGCGGCTCAGGCCAGACCTGAATACGAGAATGTGTTCTTCGGTGTGCGTTTCAATCGCTAAGCGGTTGCTCCATCGCAATTGCAGGAAGGTCTGAGACGTCAGTTGCGGGACGGTCCTTCTCCAAACGTTTGGGGAGGGCTGTCCACGTTCTGCGCGGCTGGGGAGGACGATGACGCTGGAGCGAGTGTTCCAGACGTGTCGTCCGCCTTCTGTGGTAGTCTCGCCGAGTCCTCGATCTGATTGAATGGCACCGCAGCACCGTGCATAATGGCCAGTGTTGTTGGTTCCAGGGTCGATCCTGGGCTGAGATTTCTTCCTGTTCTGGATCAAACCTGATGATGTGGCTCGGTATTCGTTTCTACGTCCTGCTCGCTCTGACCTTTGTAATCGCAGGGCAGGTTGCCGCGGATGAACGACGATCCGGCGAACCGATCGCTAAGGCGGACGAGAACAAACCAAACGTTGTGGTGATTCTCGCCGACGATCTCGGTTGGAATAGTGTGGGATACCACAACAAAAATTTCCCAACACCCAATATCGATCGGCTGGTCCGCGAAGGGGTTGAATTAAACCAATTCTACGTCGCACCGATGTGCTCGCCGACCCGAGCGGGATTGATGACGGGTCGTTACCCCATTCGCTTTGGTGCCGCTCGCGCGGTCATCCCGCCCTATCGAGATTTCGGTCTGCCTGTTAGCGAAGTGACTCTGCCCGAGCGTTTGGCCGATCTTGGATACGCTAATCGAGGAGTGTTTGGCAAATGGCACTTGGGCCATCGCCGCTCCAAGTGGCATCCATTGAACCAAGGATTCACTCACTTTCACGGGCACTACAACGGCGCAATCGACTACTTTGAATTGACTCGTGAGGATGTCCGAGACTGGCATGTGGACGCGCAGCCTTCCGATGAGCAGGGTTACTCAACCCATCTGATCGCGGATGCGGCGGCGAAATGGATCACTGACTCGTCAGCTTCAGAGGCACCCTACTTCTGCTACGTTCCATTCAACGCTCCTCATTCTCCTTTCCAAGCACCGGAGGAGACGATCGCTCGATTCGACGACAGAAACTCTGCGAAGACTAAGGGAAACAAGCCAGGTAAAGCGAGAAACATCGCCATCCTCAAAGCGATGATTTGGGAGATGGACGAAGGCGTCGGGAGAATCCTCAAGTCGATTGAAGACTCAGGCGAGGCGAACAATACGATCGTCTGGTTTCTAAGCGACAATGGTGGCGTCGGCTCGCTGCCGCGATTGAATTCACCGCTGCGAGGCAGCAAATTGACGGTGTACGAAGGTGGCGTGCGAGTTCCGTCATGCATCCGCTGGCCAGACCGTCTGGCGGCCGGTGTTAAGAGTGAGCATGTCTGCGGATACATTGACGTGTTACCCACCATCGTTGATGCCGCCGGGGGGGAGATCATAGCGGATCCCGAACTTCCCCTTGACGGTATCTCCTTGTTGAGCGGTCTGACTTCATCGGATCAATTTAAGTCGGATGGTCGCCCCTGGTACTCGTACCACGGTCAATCTGGCGACGAAAACGAGCATCTTGCCGTGCTGGTTGATGGCTGGAAATTGAAGGTGAATGGCCCTCAGTTGATCTCTGAGTCGCAACTGACTGAGCCCAAGGCCGGAGTCGAGCTATTCCATCTCAGCACCGATCCCAATGAAACCAAAAACCTAGCAACCGACTATCCCGACAAAGTCGGACGCCTTGGCCGCATGCTGATCGAATATCGCGCTCTGCAACCGAGCGACGCCGTGCCTCCGTACGGTGTCGGAAGCAAAGGTTTCGTTCCACCACCAAAATGGCACGTTGACCTATCCACCCCGGACGTATTGGTCGGGGCCTATCCAGACGGCGAAGATCAACAGTAGTGGAGAACCACTCATCCCAGCCGCCAAGCGTTAACCGGCGTTGCTATCGTCTCACCGTGTCAGCCGCAAGTCGCTCGCTCGCCTAATGACTGCCAGTGAGGCCCTGGACCGCGCCCGATGACGTTCTGGTGAACGCTGCCTTTTGCTCATCATCGAGCTGCAAGTTCATTCCTCTCAAAAAAATTATCGAGCTAGCTCGAAATGTGCAGCGGTAGTTTGGAAATCGGCTAACTGCTGATCTTGCCAAGCTTGATCGTGTCCGAGTTCCATCGACATTAGCCGGGCAACGTCGGGGGCAATCGACTTGGCGGCCTGAATGTTGAGGAACATCGCTCGGGTGCGCCGTGCTAAGACATCTTCGACCGTCAGAGCCATCTCGCGGCGGACTGCCCAGACAACTTCAGCGGCGCGGATGGGGAGATCCTCGTGGAGTTGCCGGCCCAGTTCTGGCGAGGCAGCGATCAACTGCTCGATGAATGCCTCGTCGGTACCGTAGACGCAGTCGCTCGGCGCGTCAGATGCGCCGTGGAGTGCGAGTTGCACGGTGGACTTACCATTGGTCTTCAGGCCAACCAGTTCGACAGCGCGATCAACGCAGTCTTCGCCCATATGACGGACGGTCGTCCATTTGCCGCCGGTAATCGTGATCAAGCCGGTTTTGGAAACGAGAATGGTATGGTCTCGAGACAGGGATTTTGTATCGCCTTTGGTTCCGCTGCCGCGACTAGGCGGACGCACTAGAGGCCGGATGCCGACGAAGACACTCAGGCAGTCGTCTCGGCTCGGAACACGCGTTAAGTAGTCGCCCGCGGTGCGGAGCAAAAACTCAATTTCATCCCTTTGCGCCGTTGGTTCCAGCGTGGCATGTTCGATCGGGGTGTCGGTGGTTCCCACGACAACGTGGCCATGCCAAGGAATCAAAAATAACACCCGGCCGTCGGACGTCTTGGGAACAATGATCGCCGTGTCGTCGGGCAGGAACTCACGCGGCAATACAATATGCACGCCTTGGCTCGGCGCGATAATGGGCTCGGCGGACGCATCATCGCTGCGGCGGATGGCATCACAGAATGGGCCGGTAGCATTGATCACGCAGCGTGCTTCCACATCCCTCGACAAACCATTTTGCTGGTCCTCAAAAGTCACGCCGCAGACACGCCCCTCGTCGTCGTGGCGTAAACCCGTCACCTTGGCAGCATTGAGAACGCACGCACCATGGTCCACAGCGGTCATTGCCATATGAATGAGCAACCGCGCATCATCAAACTGACCATCGTGATAGACGACACCGCCCCAACGAACTCGCCGAGGCTGAATTGTGCTGGCAATCTGTTTTGCCCGTTCGGACGACGCGCCATAGGCACGTGGGAATTTGCTTTTTCCTGCTAGCAGATCGTAAAGGATAAATCCGGTCCGCATCATGAACCGTTGCCATAACGATTCGCAAGGAACTAAAAAGGGCAGCGGATGAACCAGATGCGGTGCATTGGCCTGCAGTCGCGAACGCTCGTGAAGCGAATCACGCACCAAGGAGATATTGCCTTGCTGAAGGTAGCGAACACCACCATGGATGAGCTTCGTGCTGCGGCTCGATGTGCCTTTGCCAAAGTCGCTCTGTTCGAGCAGGAGTACCGAGAGGCCGCGGACGGCAGCATCCAAGGCCACCCCGACACCGGTGGCGCCGCCGCCGATAACAACAATGTCAAACGGTTCTCGACGGTCATGAACTTCGTTTAGAAATTTTTCACGGTTCATGATTCTTGCCAGCCCATACTTCGCTGGACAGCCTGTTGCCACCGAGCGCGACGTTTTGCCACTTCAGCGCTCGGCATCGATGGTTCAAAAACTCGTTCACTTTGTCGAATGGTTTCGACTTCGTCCAAGTTCTTCCAAAATCCCACCGCGAGCCCCGCTAGGAATGCTGCTCCGAGTGCCGTCGTTTCAATTACCCGGGGACGCTCGACGGGCACCTGCAGAATATCGGCTTGGAACTGCATCAGAAAATCATTGGCACTTGCGCCACCGTCGACGCGTAGTTCTTTAACGGCAATTCCGGTATCGGCGTTCATTGCATCGAGCACATCTGCGACCTGAAAGGCGATGCTTTCGATCGCTGCGCGAGCCAGATGGGCAGAGGTTGTGCCGCGTGAAATACCGACAATCGTGCCTCGTGCATAAGGATCCCAGTGTGGTGCACCAAGACCCGCGAACGCAGGTACAAGGTAGCAATCGCCACTATCCGGCACAGTCGACGCGAGCTCCGCGACCGCGACGGTCGTGTCCGCAATGTGGAGTTCGTCCCGCAGCCACTGCACCACTGCGCCGCCGATGAAAATACTACCCTCAAGAGCAAATTGAGGCCGCTCCTCTCGCGTGCATGCGATTGTTGTCAGCAATTTGCACTTCGATGGAATGGGTTCCCGACCGATATTCATCAGCACGAAACAACCCGTGCCGTAGGTGCACTTTGCCATCGCGTTTTCGGTGCAGTTCTGTCCGAACAAAGCTGCATGTTGATCACCCGCGCAGCCCGCGATCGGAATGGACTGGCCCAGGAAGTCGTCCGTGGACTCAGCAAACTGATAGCTCGAAGGTCGAACTTTGGGGAGTACCGAGCGGGGGATATCAAGCAGGTTCAGTAACGAATCATCCCAATCAAGCGTGAGAAGATTCAACATCATCGTCCGAGCGGCATTGCTGACGTCGGTGACATGAGTTCGTCCACCGCTGAGGTTCCACAGCAACCATGTATCGATCGTGCCGAAGGCTAACTCGCCGCGGTCCGCACGACGACGAGCATCAGGGATATTGTCGAGCAGCCATCGCAATTTCGTGCCGCTAAAGTAGGGATCGATCACGAGTCCTGTCTTTTCCGAGATCATCTCGGCACGGCCGTCGCTGCGCAGTTGATCACAAAAATCGGCTGTGCGTCGATCTTGCCAGACAATCGCGTTGTGCAGCGGTTGGCCTGTCTCACGATCCCACAGCACGACGGTCTCACGCTGGTTCGTGATCCCAATGGCGGCAATCTCGGCGGCTGAGATTTCGTTACTCTGCAAAACTTGACGAGCCACATCACGCTGAGAGTTCCATATTTCGACCGCGTCGTGCTCAACCCAACCCGATTGAGGGTAGTGCTGCGTCAGCTCCTTGGCTTCGGTTCCACAGATTGTCCCCGCTCGGTCGAATAGAATCGCACGAGAGCTCGTCGTGCCCTGGTCAAGTGCCAGAATGTATTTCAAGGGAGAGTCTCCAAGGATGGTTTAGGGTGAGGTGGACGGAAGCATCGGGTGGGGCGTGCGTTATTCGCCCGCAGCCCCTGGGCTCGCGTGAGCTTGTGTCACTGGTGATCGTGTTTTGAAACTCGACGAGCGATGGGGCGCGAAGCGATCCACGACGTTCACTGCTTCCATTGCGGTTCACTGCTTCAATTGCTCGTGATCACAGTTGAGGTCAACAGGGACGGGTGACCCGACTGCGTCGACATCGTGGGTGAAGAGATATTTCCAAACTGCTTCGTGGATCAAGTCGCCGGTCATGGGGTCTTTGACCGCCGAGCGACCAGGTTGGACGCTGCCGTGAGCACGACCAGCATTATCGCCGACGTCGGCATCGGTGATCAGTCGGCGGGTGTTTTCGTACGGGGGAGAAGAGCGGTCGACATTGACGATCGGACCAAACTCGTTCAAACCAAGCATTTCCCAACTGCGACAGTAATGATCTTCTTCCCAGCCTTGATCGAGCACGTGCGAGAATCCGAAGTAGCGATTCGCCGGGGTGGCTGAGGGAAGTGACTGCCATGTTTGGTGTTGGTCCCGCGGACCGCAGAGCGCGACGACACGGGCAACTTTTTGGTGCTTGGCAAACCGGGCTGCGCTGGTACTACCGTGGGAAGCCCCCGCCACAATCACTTTATCCCAATCCAAATCGGTTCCATCGACGTTCAAAAACTGACCCCAGTCACCGGGCGTTTTTTGATCAGCTAGGTGTTTGACCAGCCGAAAAGCCCGCTCGTTCATCGCATCGGGCATCGCGATTGCCACTTCATCGGTGGCATCAATGCCGGTGGTCGCTTCCAGCCGCATGTTACCACGACACTCTGGGCCAACGGGCCGCTCCTGACAGCAGATGGAAAACCACTGCCGCGCGTACTGTACGTCAATGGCGTGCAGGCCATAGCTGGTCAACCGTTCAAACAACGCCGGATTGTGCGCCATCAGCCAAATGACGAGGCGTCCACGATCGGGCACGTTTGGATCGAACCAAGCATGCTCGACGTCGGCTGGCTTTCCCTCCGCGTTCTCAACCACGAATCCAATCTCGGGATAGGATTTGACACGTGGGTCGACTTCGCTAGCACGGACTTGCACTTCAACGCGGGGTGCCTTGGCGTCGGTCCTTTGACTGGGCGATTCGGCGCCTGCCAGGGATGGTGAAAGACAGGTTGCGGCGGCGAACAGCAGGCTCGCTAGAGAACTTTTGGTGCTGGAAATCATGTTCGTTGATTGCTGGCGGGGTGGGGAGAGGTTGTGTCGCAGTCTGCCGATCAATGGTCTTCCCAGAGGGGGACGACACGATTGCGGCTACTCGCGGGTCTACTTTAACCCACCACACCTGGCCCGTGGGCAATCACGACCGGATTCACGTCATCAAGCCACCGCTGCAGTCGCCCGCTGAAGACATTCGGGGGCAGCCCGATGGTCTCGATCTGGGGATTTCCGCTAGCGAGTATCTGTGCGAGCTCAGAGAGACTCACCTGCAAGCACTGCAGTACTTGATCTCGCCGCTGCGTTGAGAGGGCGATGGTGTCGAATGCCATGCGACCGGCCGCATCACTCCGCCGTGTCAGGCGGCTCAGTTCGCCATCCCGAGCGGCGAGTTTTTGACCGGCTAAAAAGACTCGTCGCAGTTGTCCAGACGTGTTGAACTGGAACACCCGATCCGCACCATCAAACAGAGACAAAGCCGTGCCGTCTCGCCATCCCACAATCCACTCCCGCCCCTTATTCGGTTCGGTAATACGACCGCGCTCAGGTAGGTTCACACCCTCGGCAAGGAGGTCCTCGCGGTCGGACAGCTTTCTGGTCGGTAGCACGAGATCATCCCTGCGGTTACTGCCGATTTTTGATTCAGCGAAGAACGATCCGGGCTTTTCAGGTTCACACCCGTGTTCGTCGTTCGCCATCAATCAGCTGCCTTGACCAGCGCCCTGCGGTTTACTCGATTTTTTCTTTGTCGTGGTGCGACCGGTCTTCCGGGAGCGTTTGGGCTGCTTGATTTCATCATGACGCGACGAGCGGGTTACTTTGTATTCCAATCCGTGGACGGTTTGAATGAAGGACGGAATATCGGCGGGAGCGAACATTGGAAAAGTCTCGCTGGGAGGTGGGGAAATTGGCGTAGAACATGAATAGCGTTTCTCATCAACAATGATGTCGACGCTTCTTTTAATCCAACGCAATTCCAATGCCGGTAGTTCGCAAAATTGCCTTTACTACGGTCCGATTATACCGATTATTTTTCTTTAGCGTTCGCGGTAGTCGCTTCGATGGCTCTTAAGGTGGGGATCTGCTTCATAGGTGCCCCGGGTGGTCGGGATCGGCGAGTAAATGGTCAGCGCGCCGTGCCGCATCGGCAAAATCTTGCATGGCGGCTGCAACTCGCGTTAGGGTCGGCGATAAGTTGCTGAGCGATTCTTGCTCGAAGTTGCGTGCTGGCTCATCGCGCCATCCCGCGCGGGTCCGCTGCCACTGCTCCGCAAAATCCAGGAAATCATGGCGGATTCTTGTTTGGCTATCCAGCAGCGGTCCGAGCGGCAGAGGTTTCATCGGCACGTTAGATTCCCTGCGGGTTGAAGGTCCGCAACATCTTGCGGCCCTTGTAAAGGTGAAAAAGGTCCGCTGGGCTGGCTGGCCGTAGGCGTCCTGCGGTGGGAAGGTCCATCGTTTCGAGTCCATCGGTAACGACGACGCAGTCGACGCCGCCGCGGGCGGCAGTGAAGACCGCGGCGGTTTCTTCGAGAAAGAACCCCAGCAGCGCGGGCTTGACGTCATCGTAGTCGTTTCGCTCAAGGTACGTCTGCAGCGGCTCAACCAATCGCCGTTGGGCTTCGTTGAAGTCACTCGCCGGTACGGTAAAGATGTCTTCGTGTTCGGCATGCCAACCGGCATAGATGGCATAGATATCTTCGGGCGGTAGATCGGCGACGTCGGCCGAGAGTGAGAACACGGTCGGGCCCGCCAGGGCGATGTTGCTGTAACTTCGGTCGCCGAAATCATATTGATATCGGACCAAGAACGCGTCGACGGGATCGTGGAAACTCGGCCACAGCAAGCGTCGAGAATCGACAACCTCAACGGACGTCGGCGGCACGCCCATCTGCTGCGGTTGGGACAACCACAGCGCGATCTCAGCTTGGGCGGTCGCCTCGGGCGAACGGAGCGATTCTTCGATCTTGTCGCCAATGCCGAGTTCGTCAGCGTAGGCGATCGCACGTAGGCGTGCCGATGGTTCCTGAGCGAGGGAAATGAGCTGTTCGATGCCAGCAGCGTCCCCGAAACGCGCAAGCGCTCCGGCGGCTTCGCACTGGACCCGACGATGTCGCAGCTGGGCAGCTTTATTGAGCGGGGCAATCGAACTGGGATCGCCGATCAAACCCACCGCGTCGCACAGCGAGACTGCCAACGCGACCGCTTCGCCCAAGATTGCCTGGACCTGTTCGACATCGGTACCAAAGCTGCGCGGGTCTTCTTCGAACTTCGCCAGCCGATCGGCAACTTGGCCGAGCAGTGCATTTAACGCTGTCACCCTGCCGGCCGCTGGATGTTTTGGGTCGTGATCGTCTACCCGCCCGCTGCGAACAAGATGCCCTGCAAGATCGAGAATCGGCGCCGCCAGGGACGGTTCTCCTAAACAATCGAGCAAGGCGGGGAACACACGATCGATAGGCCAGTCGTCGTATTGCATCAGCGGGCTCAATATCTGTCCGGCTGCCATCCACCCGCGAGGCGGTGAATCAGACAATCCCTGCACGAGAGCGGCTAATGATTCGGGTGTCCGCATCATCGCGAGCAATTGCAATAACAAATGGCGATTGGCAACCTCGGGTGACAGCGCGGTCAGGATTTTAGCCAAGCTCTCGACCGGCAAGCCGTGCAGAGCCTGCTCATCACCCGCCGCTTGCGCGTGCAGCACACGGGTGTGTACCAATCGCAATAGCCCGCCGATCACGGCGGGGTCGGCATCGGGCAGGCGTCCGGCGGCATTTACCAGCATCGCTACCAAACCATTGCCGTTAACTTGTTCGTTTTCGGCGAGCTTCTTCAGCGCCAGCCCGGCTTCCACCGGATCTACGTTTTGAGCGAGCATCAATTCGAGGAGTTCGTCAGGTTCGTCTAGCGAATGAGGATCAGGCATCGGTGCAATCGTAGTGAGGTGAGTGAGTCAATGTGGGGTCGATCTTGCCGGACCATCCCAACGCGTTGATGTCGTCGTGGTTTGCCCAGCGGCTATGTGCGGAATCGAATAGAGGTTGGCCACTGACGGGGCTGAGTGGACGCTCAGGATCGGAGTAAAGGTGGACTCCATTGGTGTCAGGCTGCAACCAGATCGCTTCGCATTCATCGCACAGGATCAGTCCGTACGACAACTGAGCTTGATCGTTGAGGTAGGCACGTACGGTACACAGGCCACCCTTGCAGAGCGGGCATTCCCCCACGCAGAATCGAACGTCCTCGCTCTTTTGTTGCGAGGGCTCGTCGGAGTCAGGTTCAAGACGTGTCACGTGGGTAGGATCCTGAAGTGATGAAGTGGCAGGCGTAGCGATGTCGCCAGACGGTGGGCTCCACGCGATGGAGAGCGTGGCTGGTTTGAAATTAAGATTGAGTAGTCGAGTCTCTCCGAGACTCGCAGCCGAGACTCGCATCCGAGACTTTCCGAGGTACACATCCGAGTCTCGGAGAGACTCGGCTACTCATAGGGGGAATGCGGTGATGACGCGGTTGCCCTCCAGTACGAGTTGTACGCGACGGGCCATGGGTTTGTGTCTTTGGTTGCCTTCACGTCCGCCGACATAACCGATCCGGTGGCCAATATCGACGGTATAAATCGTGCGACCATCGTCGCTGTGTTTGGTCGTGCGCTTGCCGATCTTGGCATTCTCGTAGGCTTGGTCAATCGTTTTCAATGCACCCTCCATTCCTCCCTCAAAGACGCCATGTTTCCCTGGCCGGCTGGGCTGGTCTTCGGTGTGCCGGCGGAGATGTTCGAGCCGGTGCCCCTCGGCACTGCCGGGTGTGTACAGTAGTCCAGCCGGGGACATGTACCGTTCTCGCCCCACCTCCCGCAGCAATCCGTATTTGAGTGAGGCGTCTGCAGCGGGTGTCGCCTCGCTCGCTTGGGAACTCGATACCCCATCAGCGAGCGTGCCGCTCTTGGGAGTCGGTTCGACTGGGGCGGACGTTGGGTGGGGGCTTTCTCGCTCTGGAGACGACTCGGGCGAGTTGGTTGCTCGCTCCGACCTCGGTTGGGACTGGGCGATGGCCGGCAAATTCCATCCGGTCGCGTCGTTGATGCTGGGACGCACCAAGCTGTACAACGCGATCAAGATCGCAATCGCGACCCCGGCGACTGTCGATTTCTGCTTGCCGGAGGAGCGGGAGTTTGCCATGAATGGAAGTGTCAATGGAGACGGTCGCGAATGAATCATTTCGCTTACAAAGTAGCACTTTCCGATGCGGCAAGCCAACCCGCAGGGAATCCAACGCAGACCTAGCCAGAAAATCGATCGATGGCCTAGAATACCTCCCCAGCAGACTGTTGATTAGGTCGATTTCGATGCCACGACGTGCCAGTACGAACCCGATGCGCTAGTCATGGGGTGAAATCAACCGCCTCGCTGCCGCGTTTTGAAGTTAGGCCTTTAGCCACAGTAGTGGCGGCAGGCTATGTGCTGCGGTGCCCGACGTCACTCAGAAAGACGCAACGTCAAGCTGGCGCGTCAGGTTAGTAAGAATCAACAGACCGCCGGTGGCCCGTCTTTTTCTCCGAGAGTCAGCAGATCGTTTTGAATCAGAAACCCCGTAGCCCCGAACTCACATCGCCACTCGAGTCGCTACCGCAATTGCGGGCTGCGAACAACCAAATTGATCTTGACCAGATCAAACTTGAGTTTCCTGTCGATCTACCGATATCGGAGCACCGTGAGGACATCGTGTCCCTGCTCGGCGAGCACCAAGTGATCGTGCTGTGCGGCGAAACAGGCAGCGGCAAAAGCACCCAGCTACCGAAAATGTGTTTGGAGGCTGGCTTTGGACGCGAGCGGCTGATCGGCCACACCCAGCCTCGCCGACTGGCGGCACGCTCGATCGCGGCCCGCTTGGCGGAGGAAACCTCGACGGTGCTCGGTAACGAGATCGGCTATCACGTTCGCTTTGGTGACAAGACGAGTGATCGTACCCGGATCAAATTGATGACCGACGGGATCCTGCTGGCCGAAACCGGCTCGGATCCTGATCTGCGCGCCTACGATGTGATCATCATCGATGAGGCTCACGAGCGTTCGTTGAACATCGACTTTCTGTTGGGGTTGCTGCGACGGATCATGGACCGTCGTCCCGAATTGCGGATCGTCATCACCTCGGCCACCATCGATGCAGATCGATTCGCCGAACATTTTGGTTCTGTGGACGTCGAAACCGGCGAGGTGATCCCGGCGCCCATTTTGCGAGTCGAGGGCCGAGGCTATCCGGTTGAGTTGCGATATTTGCCGTGGGACGACGTCGCCGGAAGCCCTACCCGTGGTTATGACTTGGCCGCCCACGTGATCGCGGCAATTGACTCACTGCGACGCGACGGCTCGGGTGACACACTCGTGTTCCTGCCGACCGAGCGTGATATTCGTGATGTTTCGCACCAAGTGGGAGGGCACTTTAAGCGATTAGGGATCGAAAACCGTGTGGAACTGCTCCCTCTCTACGCCCGATTGCCTCAATCGGCTCAGCAAGCGATTTTTCATCCCAGCGGCGGGAAACAACGGATTATCTTCGCCACCAACGTGGCCGAATCCTCATTGACGGTGCCAGGGATTCGGTATGTCATCGATTCAGGGACCGCGCGGATCAGTCGCTATAGCGTCCGCAGCAAAGTCCAACGACTGCCGGTTGAGCCGGTTAGCCGTGCGAGCGCGAATCAACGCAGTGGACGATGCGGTCGCGTCGGGCCGGGGATCGCGGTGCGATTGTACGATGTCGATGATTTTGAGAGCCGCGACGCATTCACCACGCCCGAGATTCGCCGCACGAATCTGGCAAGCGTGGTTCTGCAAAGCAAAGTCTTGGGTTTGGGAAAACTCGAAGAGTTTCCGCTAATCGACCCGCCCCGCATCGAGGCAATTCGCGAGGGATTCCGCACCCTGCGAGAACTCGGTGCCGTCGACGACGATGGCGAACTGACGGAAATTGGCTGGCAGCTCGGACGGATGCCGGTCGATCCGCGCGTGGGCCGAATTTTGATCGGTGCTGCCGAATATGGTGTGCTGCCGGAGGTCCTCCCCATCGCGGCGGCGATGGAAATCCCTGATCCACGCGATCGCCCCCCGGAGAAGCGCGCCGCGGCGGATCAGGCACACGCGCAATTTGCCGACCCTGAAAGTGACTTCCTCAGCCTGCTACGAATGTGGCGGTTCTACGACGAGATGAGCTCCAAGTACGGGCGCGGCAAAATGACCCGCGTGCTCCGTCAGAATTTCTTATCGCCCAATCGTATGCGTGAATGGTCGGACGTCTATCGTCAACTCAAAGAGTTAGCGGCGAGCAATCTCGGTACCCGCTCTATTAGCCGTTTTGGCGCTAGCCACGGTTCTCGGGATCGCAATGTTAAAGCCGGGGCAAGCGCCCCGAAGGCCAGTAAAATCCAGCAGCGTAATAGGAGCCGAATCGCGATCGGACCGATTCGATACAGCGACGCGGTTGCGGAGCAAGCCGATACGATTGCGCCGATTGTCGACGCGGATCGCTACGCATCGATTCATCAAGCATTGCTGACAGGATTGTTATCCGGTGTCGCGATGGCGGGCGAGAAAAACGAGTACACCGGTGCGGGCGGACTGAAACTTTACCTGTGGCCGGGCAGCGGCGTTTTTGAAGCAAAACCAAAATGGATCGTAGCGGCAGAACTCGTCGAAACCACACGGCCCTACGCACGCACGGTAGCCAAGATCCAGCCCGCTTGGATCGAGGCTGTCGGCGACCATGTGCTCAAGTCATCGTTCAGTGACCCGCATTGGAGCCGCAAGGCGAGCGGCGCGTTTTGCTACCAACGGCGTTCTTTATTTGGATTGCCCGTCGTCGTCCGCCGTCGCGTGCCGCTGGCTCCAATCGATGCCATCGAAGCTCGTAATCTGATGATTGGCAATGGATTGATCGGTGGTGAGCTGCCGACAACCGCGAAGTTTGTCCGACACAACCGCCGTTTGCTCGAGTCCATTGAAAAACTCGCTGCGAAAACACGGCGGCGAGATTTGGTTGTTGATGACTATGCGCTGCAAGCATTCTATCACTCGCGCCTGCCGGATTGGGTATGTGATCGTGCGCGGCTCGAGAAGTTTGACCGACAATGCGATCCGCCGCCGTGGGCCGGTCGCATGCGAGACGAAGTCGACCTTGCTGCTTGGTTGGCTGATCCACCGTCCCTCGAGGATGAACGTGATTCTCAGGCGGATTCTGATGCACCGGAGAACGGCGTCGAGACCCCGTACTTACGTCCCGACGATCTGCTTGAAACCTCAGCGGCCCGAATTGAGCAGGAGGACTTTCCCGACGAACTCGTTGCCGGTGCCACGCGACTACCACTCGAATATCACTTTCGGCCAGGAACCGAAGAGGATGGGATTCATCTGACCATCCATCCCGCGGCGCTGCCGCAGGTCAGCGATGGCGCGCTCGAATGGTTGGTTCCGGGGCAACTCGAGGCGAAAGTGACCGCGTTGATTAAATCATTGCCTAAGCGGCTACGCCGGTTGCTCGTCCCGGCCGCCGATGTGGCGCAACGGGTGACTCAAGAGATCCGTGCGCAGCGCGGCGAAACACCGTTCATGCAAGCGCTCTGCGAGTCGTTGACGCGGCATGCCGAAACTCGGATCACTGCCGATGATTTCCAAAACGATAAACTCGAATCCAATTTGCGTTTTCTCATTCGCGTGGTCGACGACGAAGGCAAAACGCTGGCGACCGACCGCAGTGTCGATGCAATTAAGCAATCGCTCGGCGCCGTAACTCATGGAGCTGACGACACACCGGACAACTCCTTCGAAGCCGAGGATTGGTCGCGTGAGCGGATGACGGCGTGGGATATCGATCGATTCCCTGCGGAGGTGATCCGGCGGCGCGGAGGTGTGCAGGTGGCGCAGTATCCTGGATTGATTGCTCATAGTGATTTCGTCTCGACACAGTTGTTTGCTGAACCCTCGGCCGCCGAAACGAGCAGTCGGATGGGACTGACTCGGCTGTTCTCGCTAGCATGCCGGAAGGACTTGCGAGCTCAAATACGCCATCTGCCAGCCATCGCTGATGCGAAACTTAAACTCGGGGCAATTTTACCGGCGAGCGTGCTGGAATCGTCGCTGGCAGACCTATTGGTACGGCTTGCTGTTGTTGAGAAGCGTCCGATGATCCGCACGTCTGACGAATATGCTGCGAGATTGGCCGAAGCCCCGGCGCGGATCGGGGAAGCCACTCAAGATGTCGCCGGCTGGCTGCCGAAATTAACGGCCGCCTACCATGCGATGAGGTACGCCCGCGAGGAAACTTCGCCGGCGAAGTTTCCGGCCGTGCTCGCCGATGTCGATGAACAGCTCGCGTGGCTCTTTAGCGATCGATTTCTGTTGTGGACACCGTGGCAACATCTCCAACATTTTCCGCGCTATTTGCAAGCGATCGCGTATCGGCTCGATAAACTGAAGGCGGGTGCCGAGCAACGTGATGCGGAATCGCGACAGGTCATCGCGATGCTCTGGAGCCGTTGGCTCGCTACCAAACGAGAGGATGATCGCGAGCCGAAAAATCATGCGGACTCTGAGTTTCGGTGGATGATCGAGGAACTCCGGGTTAGCCAGTTTGCCCAGCCGCTCGGTACCGCTGTGAAGGTATCACCTAAACGATGTGAGAAATTACTTGAATGACCGAGCGAAATACCACCTTAGTGATCGGCATCATTGGTCCCCCGTGCAGCGGCAAATCCACGGTCGCGCGCGTGGTCGAATCACGCGGTGGTGTTTGGATCGATGCCGATGCGATTGCGAAAGAGCAGCTCAGTGACGCCGAGGTGATTGCAGACCTTGTGGAGTCCTTCGGCATCGCTATTCTTGCCAGCGACGGTTCAGTGTCCCGGGCCCAGATCGCGGACCTGGTTTTCGGTGATGACGATGAATCGCATCGGCGATTGAAGAAACTGGAGTCCATCATCCATCCACGCACGCACCGGATTATTCAATCACGATTGGACACCGCTACCGCACGCGGGGCACTCTATATCATTCTCGATGTTCCGCTCTTGCTAGAGAGCGGATGGGAGAGCCAGTGTGATCAGATCTGGTGCATGCAGATCGAGCCCGCGAGACACCGGCAGCTACTCGCCGCTCGTGGCTGGAGCGAAACCGAACTTGCTCGTCGCGAGCAGCGGCAGCTGCCCTGGGCAGAAAAACGCCGCCGCAGCACGTGGGTGATCCAGAACGACGGCAGCGTTGATGACCTGCGAGAAAAAGTAGTCCGAATGCTCAATCAATCCCGACCGGCGCCAACGACTCACCGTAGCTGAGTACCATGCCTTTGACGGTCTCTTTTAGAAACCCAGCGGGGCCGGCATCAAAGGCATCGTCGATGATCCGCCGATTGGCATCCCGTGTGAACGGTTCAAGATGCTCTCGCACGTCTCCGGCAAGGTCTTGGTTTATGTCAAGGCACAGGACTTGCGCCCCTTCCGTAAAATCGACGTCCGAAAAATCGATCCAACGTCGCTGTGGGGCGACCTGCGTGGCAAAATTGATTCGCAGCGAGGTGGGCTCGTAAACCAAGCTCCACTGCGTGTGATCCTGGGCGACGCGGTGGAGGGCAGCGAAGGCGTATTGGACAAGATCAACATTCGGACTTTGATTGCCCGCGTTGGCGGCGAAGCTTGAGGCGAGCATGAAGCGTTGCTCGCTAGAGTTGCCAGCATGGTTATCCGTGATAGCTCGGGTGGAGTCCGGCCATGTCGAGTTGGCAAGGGCACAGACGACGTTATTACCACGATGAACATGGGGCTTGCCATCGAGGTACTCGATCACGGCAATGTCGCCACTGGTGTCGGTGACGAAGTAATGCACTTTTTCAAGCTTAGTCAAAAACGGCGTCGGATTGATCTCGTCGAGGCTGGCGATCACATCGGCAACCGTGGCCGACATGTCGAGTTGATACTGTACCCACTGCACGACATTGACCGACGGTTTTTCCGGATCGACGGCGGGGAAAACGGCCGCGCGCAACTGCAATAGGTCAACAGTGAGTCCCTGCTCGTTCATTCCCGCGAAGGACAGTTCTCGCCCAAATTGAGCGAACGACACATTGCCATACTGGGATACCCATTGCTTTGGATTCACTGGCGTGATCGCAGTTTTTTTGATGCCTCGCGGATTGACGATCAGTAAACCGCCTCCTGTCCCCCAATCGTGATTGCGCGCCACGATGACTTGCGTGCCCCGCTGCAACTGCATCACGGTGCAGGCAACAATCGGCTTTAAAACGAAGCCAACAAGAACCACGCTGACCAGCGCCGACATCATAGTTCGCTTGTTTATCATCATTTCCCGCTCATCCTGTGAATGCTTGGTACCTGTCAACCCTACCAAACCAATGCTCGAGCATACCGGTTCTGCGAGGTCGCTTCCAGCTCTTTCTTTCAGTGAGAGATACCGGGTTTTTACGACGACGAGTATTGAAACCGCAGCAGTTTGTTGGATGGTGCCGAAACTCTTAGCGAGTTTCGGCACGGAGATATGAAGTAGAATGATTGAATGCGACGGTCACGTGCGAAAGGCTCATCAACCGAAACGGTATCAAACCATGATTCATGAAATCCGGATTCAGAACTTCAAAAGTATCCGAAATGTGACGGTCGAGTTCACACCCGTGACGGTCTTGATCGGCCGCAGCGGTACGGGCAAATCCAACTTCATCGAAGCGATACGGTACTTAAGAGATCTGCTCGGTGCGGATTGGAACGGGATGGGTGGTGGCGTCGCAGGGATGGGGAGCGGAGTGCTCTCCAGCGTCGAAACGATACGTCCGCTTCCCAAGACGAACGCACCAACTCGGTTCGAAATATTCTTTTCAGTTCGGAGCGAGAAGAAAAAATATCGCTATTTGTTGGATCTTGGGAAAACGCCAGTGGAAGGGGGAATAGGCGAGGAAAAATTGTGTTTAGGTGAAAACGTTCTGTTTCACCAATCCGTCGATGCGAACAATCAGGCAATCTGGAAAGTGGAGCCGCGACTTGTCGAGGTGCCAGCACCAGGCGGGGTCGCACTTGGCCGAATGCCGTCGTTGTCGGAGGTGGTCGTAGCATACGTGGCATTGACCGAAGGCATCGGTTGTTACTCGTTTCCTCGTAGTGTCATGCTCGATGGAGCGAAGAGTGAAGCAGGACAATTCGGCTTTCAGGATGCGGGCTCCAATTACCTGCAAACGATGAGGAAGATCGTCAGTAATTTCCAAGACTCATCGGCTCGGCAACGGATCTTGTCGTCGTTGCAGCGTGTCATCCATGGTGTCTCGTCAGTTGAGCTGAATGACCTCCGTCAACCTCAGTATGCTGTTGTGGGGCATCTTTTCAATCGCCTAACGCTTGAGCTGAAACTCTCTCAAGAGTCAGAAGGATTCCGACGCTTTTTCGCACACCTGTTGGCACTGAACCAGCAGCCATCGAAATTGGCGATGTTTTTTGAGCATCCCGAGGAGGGCGTGCACCCGAGTGCGTTATCGCTGCTTGTCGACGATTTTTTGGCAGCACCGGAGGACGGCCGCGGACAGGTGATCCTGACGACGCACAGCCCTGAATTGCTCGACAGATTCGACGCGGATCAAATCCAGGTAGTTGAGAAGGAAGGTTTCTTTACTCAAATCGGAGAACTGGCAATGGAGCAGCGAGAGGCGTTGGATAATCAATTGACTGAACCCGGTGAATTGCTGACCGTCGACCCAGCTCGCCTTGAGGACGCGCTAGAAAGCACGGTGCATAGCGAATGAAAAAATAGTTTCATTCGTCGAAGGAGAGGGCGACACCGTCATCGGTCCCGCTCAGGCGGACCACATCCTCGTCGGCAGAGATTCCCGTGATGCGAAATTGATAACGGGTGGTACGACGAGCTTGGTCAATTCGCCGCATCGACTGAAAAGTCGGTTGGTCGTAGCCGATCATGTCCGTGATATAAATCGTGTGGGCGGGGAAAGCGTTTCCTGAAAATGGCCTGACGATCAACGACGTGCGATCCCTCTGCGTTGATATCGCAATAGCCAAGCGAGTTTGTTTTCGGACTGCCCGTTCCTAGAAACGCTCTTGCGAGAATAAGAAGTCGCTACGAGCCGTCGTTATTTCGTCGCACGGCTTAAATGTTCCATTGCCTGTGTAGATCGCTTTCGGCTTTATCGGCGCCGCTAGCTTGAACCGGCTTGCGGACCATTGCCTATCCAGCTTCGAACCAGTATCGCTGAAGGTTGTTCTGGCCAACGAGACGCCCGTCCGCCCGGACGAGCCGGGCGGAAGCGTAAAAATCAGACGCGTGTGATAGAGCCGTCTGAACTGAATTTCCGAAAATGAAATTCTCGACTTCAAATCACGAGTCGATTTCGACGCGTTCGCCGTGCGTGTCGCGACAATCGACTTCGAGGTGTTCGGGGAACAGGCCTTCGCTGCCGAGGATTTGGACGGTCATGTTACCCGAGTCCTCCATGTCAGACATCGCGCGGCGTTTCTTGTTATTCAAGAACGCGGCCACAGCGTCGTTGACACGGACGGTGACACGGACGATGTGTTTGTTCTTGACCGCGAGGGCGAGCGTACGAACGACTTCGATTGACATGCTCTCGGGTGTTTTAACGAGCCCGCGACCCTTGCAGCACGGGCAGTCTTGATAGATGCTCCGTTTCAGACTTGGGCGAATCCGTTGCCGTGTCATTTCGATGAGGCCGAACGGGCTCGTACGCAGAATTTTGGTACGGGCACGATCCTTCGCCATGGCGTCGCGTAGAACTCGTTCGACTTTGCGGCGGTAGCTTTCCTTCCGCATGTCGATGAAGTCATTGACGATCACACCGCCGAGGTCACGCAGGCGAAGTTGTCGCGCGATTTCCTTGGCCGCAGACAGGTTTAGGCGAAACGCATTTTCATCAGCGGACGCCTTGCCGCGGAAGTTACCGCTGTTGACGTCGATGGCCACGAGTGCTTCGGTGGGGTCGATGACGATCGAGCCGCCGTCCTTGAGTTGGACCTGACGCTGGTTGATCTTAACAATCTCTTCTTCGAGATTGTATTTGTGGAACAATGGCACTTCGCCGTCATAGAGCTTCAAACGATCCACAACGCGCGGCATCACGCTTTTGAGAAAGTCACGAGCTTTGTTGTAGGACTCTTCCTCATCGATCAGGATGTGATCGATGTCATCGCTGTAGATGTCGCGGATGGTGCGAATGATCAGATCGCTCTCTTCGTAGATCTCGCCTGGTTCAGTAGTGGTTTCGATTCGGCGGGCGATCGCTTTCCATAATCGCAGTAGATAATCCATGTCGCGGTGCAGTTCGTCTTCACTGCGTCCCGCACCGGCAGTGCGAACGATGAACCCGAGTCCCTTGGGAGGATTGCAGGCGTGGAGGGCTTTTTTGAGTCGCTTGCGATCATCTTCGTCTTCGATCTTCCGGCTAACACCGACGCGTGAGAGCGCGGGCATCAGCACGAGATAGCGACCTGGGATAGAAATGTAGGTTGAGAGTGTTGGCCCTTTGTTACCAATGCCTTCCTTGATGACTTGGACGAGAACCTCGTCGCCACGTTTAAAGATTTCTTGAATCGGTGGTTTGATGCGAGGGCGACCGCCTTTGTAGACACGCGAGTTACCACGTCCACTTTCACGGTTTCGGGCCGCCGAGGCGGCAGCCATCTCGTCGGATTCCCGCATGATCTCTTCGGGATCGTAGCCGCCTTGGCGAAAGTACTGAGGCTCAACGTCGCTGATGTGCAGGAACCCATTGCGTCCGACACCAAAGTCGACAAAGGCAGCTTGGATACTTGGTTCGAGATTAACGATCTTCCCGCGGTAGATATTCCCTGCATATGCCTCGACGCTCTTGCGTTCGACGTAAAGTTCCTCGAGCACCTTGTCCTCCACCACCGCAATGCGGCATTCTTCAGGCTGGAGCACATTGATTAGCATTTCACGCTTCATGATATTTCACCAAAAATGGGATTTTAAAAATCGGCTGAATGCGGACGATCCCTCCGAGGGAGACCGCATGGACGCCGAAGTTACGAATGTTCTGTTTCGCCCTTGAGAGTCATACCGGTGCGAATCAACGTCGCACCTCTTTCGGGCCAATCACTCAAACCGAGCAGATCGAGGATGTCTTGAATCTTCAAAGACGCCCCCGGTCCGGTCACGATGCGAGCGACGAGTTGATTGGGTTGGAGATCGAGAACGGGGATATCGGTCGCCACGTGAGCGACGACAGGCTTCCCCTTCCGCTCGATCGAAACGGTGTCTTGTAGCCGCATCCGCTCAATCGCGGCGGTGGTGCGGGTGGCCTCGGCATCATCAAAGTCATCGGGCAATGTGACGAGATAGTCCATTGCCGCGAGTTGTGCTTTGCCATCGGCCAAGTCGACTTGCTCGACGCTGTTGATTCGCAGTCCGGGTTGGTCGTCAATTTGCAATCGCTGCAACAATTTCTCGGCGGCCCAATCTTCACTAAGCTCGAGATCGAGTACTTCGTCGAGACTTTCGACGCCGAGAGAGAGTGCGGACGGAAACTGCATTCGCGGTTTAGGATTGAAACCTTCCGTCATCGAGAAGGGCAGTTCAGCTCGGCGTCCGATCCGTTCCCACAATGTCGCTAAATCACGATGGCTGATCCACCGCAGTAAACCGGTCTTGGCGAATCGCACTCGGTAGCGAAACCGCGGTGTCCCTGCGGGTTGCAGGTTGGGCGAGACGTTACTGCTGGTTCTGGGATTTCGCCGTCCGCGGTTCATTGCATCACCAATTCCGGCACCAGGTCGGCAAGCCGATCCATCAGATACAAATCCACATCGCGGGCAGATTCCAACTTGGCGACGCGTTCGGCGAACCCTTGGCACTGCGTGATCGAAACGCTGCGGATTGCTTTCTTGACCCGTGGGAGTGCCGAGGGTGGAACGCTCAAGTTACGCACACCCATGCCGAGCAACAGGAGGGCTCGAGCGGGGTTGCTGCTCATTTCACCGCAAACGCTGATCGGTGTTTGTGTATCACCGGCAATGTCAATGCTGGCTTGGATCAGTCGCAGCACGGCGGGATCACTCGATTGGTAGAGATCCGCGACGGACTCATTGGAGCGATCGACTGCCAGTGTGTATTGGGCCAGGTCGTTGGTACCGATGCTGAAAAAGTCGACTTCGGCGGCAAAGCGTTCGAGTGTGATGACGGCCGCTGGCACCTCCACCATCATGCCTACCGGCAGATCGCTGCGGTAGGGAACCCCGGATTCTTTTAAATCTTCGGCGACCACGTTGAGCAGCATTCGCGCTTGACGAAGCTCACCGATGGTCGTCACGAGCGGGAACATCACCCGCACATCGCCTAGCACGGCCGCCCGCAGGACGGCACGGAGTTGGGGCCGGAAAAGATCGAGATTGCGAAGTGATAGTCGGATACTGCGCAGCCCCAAGAAGGGGTTGTTCTCGGCATGAGCACGCTTGCCGTGTCCCATTTTGTCGGCGCCCAAATCGAGCGTGCGAATCACCACGGGACGACCACCCATCTGCGAAATGACTTCGGCATAGGCGGCGTAGTGGTCTTCTTCGGTGGGTTCTTCCTCGGAAGACAAATATAAAAACTCGGTCCTATAAAGCCCGATGCCATCGGCACCTCGCTGCAAGCACGAACCGGTCTCGTGGGGGAACTCGATGTTGGCGTTGAGTGAGATGCGGACACCATCGCTGGTTTCAGCCGGCAGTTGGCTTTGCTCGGCCAGCCGCAGGGCGAGTGTGCGGCGGTCCTCGGCCCGCTGGCGATAGCTCTCTAGAACTTCGTCCGTGGGGTCGATGATCAAGCGACCGCGATCGCCATCGACAATCACGCATCCAGCCCCAGCGATCACGGGCAGAAATTCGCCGATACCTACAACCGCAGGTATCTCGAGGCCTTTTGCCACAATGGCCGTGTGCCCTCCGGGGCCACCGATCTCGGTGCAGAACCCTTTTACGAACTCGCGATTAAGCGAGGCCGTTTCACTCGGTGTGAGCATTCGCGAGAGCACGATAACCGGCTCTGTCAGCTCCATCAGCGGTTGCTGCGTGACGGCCCCGAGCTGCATGAGCAGTTGCCGTTCGATATCGAGTACGTCTTGAGCCCGATCGGCGAGGAACGGATTTTCGAGTTTTTGGAGGGCCGTGGCGTAGTTATGCAGCACAGCACTGACGGCAAATGCCGCAGATTGATGATCTTCGCGAATGCGTTTCTGCAGTTCGCTGTGCAGCCGCGGGTCGTGCAGCATCTGGAGCTGGGCGGCGAAGATATCTCCGGTTTGGCTGCCGGCGGTCGCGGTGGTATCGAGTCGGCTCTGCTCGAGCCGCTGGGAGACGACGTCCACTGCAGCGTGCAGACGCGCGAACTCGCCCTCGACATCAGCGGCCGGGACGATACACCGTGGGATTCGATAGCCATCAGGGTCGAGCACGAGGGCCGACGCAATGGCCACGCCCGGTGAAACGGGAATGCCTTGTAGTTCCAGCATCGCGGTGGATGCATGTCCATTTCCATCCTGATGTGTGTCGCCAAACCGGCCCCCCTCAAAGAGCAGCCGCGGCGATGTCATCGACAACGAGTCATCCGTTTAATGGCTTCGTACGCACATCGATAGCGTGACGCTTCGTCACACTCATCGACATCAACGCAGCGGTGGGCGGAGGCTGTCCCCGCGAACGGTCCTGTTGCATGAGGAAACAAACAGCATCATCTGATCTCTTGAAAAATAAGTTGGTGTGGACCGCTGCAACGCAGCGAATAGGCTCTCCATCTCATCCCGGCACATCTGCTCGGGGCGCTCAGAGAGAATTGGTGTGGTTGTGTTCTTGCGGCTGCCAGAGTTTAAGTGGTCTTCGAGTCTCGGAGGTCTTACGAGGACGGCTGGCCATTTTCGTGAAATCCCTGGTCGAACAGTTCGCAGATCGCTGCCAGTGCGTGCTCAGCGTCCTGTCCTTGAGCGGTGAGTTTCAGTTCCGTTCCCTCGGTCGCCCCGAGCGTCAGTAAAGACAAAATACTGCGGCAGTCGACTTGTTCAGCCCCTTTTTGGATCATGATCGTCGACTCAAATCCATCCGCGCAACGCACTAGCAAATCAGCCGGGCGGGCATGCAAGCCCTGTGGGTTGACAACGCACACAGTACGTTCGAGCAGAGGCGGGTTATTGAGCGGCGGCTGGTTCATTGGCTTTCGTTCATGGGTGCACGTTTCGGGAGGAGTGCACCGGGGGTGTCTACGCAGATTGTACCGGCGGGGCTTAGCCGGCGGCAAACTGATTATCGTCGGCTTCTTGGAGGAGTTGTTGAATGTCGTCAGCGGTCTTGCTCTGTTTGAGGAACCGACAGAACGACTCGTCACGCAATTGCCGCGAAATGTTCTCCAGGGCTCGAAGGTGATCGCCAGGACGCTCCGGGGGGCTGATCAGCAAAAAGAAGAGCTGGACCCGTTCGCCGTCGAGTGAATCAAAATCAACACCCGCTTCGCTGACTCCCACGGTGCCAACCAGCTCTGAAACGCTGGGGTGCTTCGTGTGGGGAACCGCTACGCCGCGGCCGATGCCGGTGCTGCCAAGTTCCTCACGCTTCATGATCGCCGCGATGATGTCGTCACGCTGGTCGGCGGCAATTTCCCCCGCCTCCAACAGCGATTCGACGAGTTCATTGATCACAGCCTCTTTCGTAGTGGACTGCAGGTTGGCGCGAATTGCGCCTTTCTTGACAAAGTCAGAAAACTTCATAGCAACGGTATGTCTGAAATGGGTGGTAAAAAATGCTTAAAAAAGTGAGCCGAACTGGCTGTCCAGCCTCACTCGTCGTCGTCACTCAGGGGAGCGGACTCGACGTGTTTATGAGCCGCTGAGCGGTTTCCAGTCTTTCGATCTTTGAGACGCCGTAACTGCTGCTCAACCTTGGGGATCGCATTATCCAAGGCGGCGATCACGTTACTCGCCTCGGCGCGTGCGATGCAGTCTTCAGCATGCTCAGCGGAAACGTTGATTTCGACGACGGGTTTGTCCAATTGTTTCAAATCAATTGTGACCTCGATCGCATTGATCCGGTCGTAGAGTCGCCGAAGTTTGATTGCCTTTTCCTCAATCAGTTCCTGGTCACCAGGCTGAAGAGTGCCATGGCGGGCTGAAACATTCACTTGCATGTTCAAACTCGTATTAGGGAGAGAAGCCGCTCGTCGTGGTTTCGGGTAAGTGTTTCCGGTAGCCGTTCCCGCTAGCCGGCCGCGCTGACAAACTGAGTATACCACTCACCGCGACGGGGAGTGTACAGCCTAGCTGAATCGTACGCTGCCGAATAGCGATCCTTTGACTCATTTTTTTCGGACGAGACAAAAACTGACCTTTCTCCGGGGACGTTCTGCCGGCTGGGTCACTTTTCTGGACTGCGTCCCCATGACAGAACCCAGCCAACGCGATAACCTAATCTGACCAATTTTTATCCCGGCCCTGTGATTTTTTCGCAAAACCACACCCCCTCTAACCCCTACAGCTGAGATTTATGGCTCGGAAGGTCGTCAATCGGCAGGAAAAAGCAGCCGAAGCAGATGCTGCTGAAAAGCTGGCAGCCGAGGTTAAGCGCAAGAAAACCTCCAAACGCAAAACAAAGAAAGCCGCCGCCGACATGCGGTTGCGGCTCTATTGGGGCGTGTTTAGTCAGAATCTCAAGCGGGTCGCCGTGTATGAGTTCGACCAACGCGACGAAGCCGCCAAGCGTGCCGAGGAACTCAGTAAAGGCGGGAAATCTCCGCACTTTATTCAAAAAGTCAAAGAAGAGATCAAGCCTGAGTGAGCCTCCCGCGACGTTTTCCCGCTCAATGGGAGCCGTGCGACGCGGTATGGCTGGCCTGGCCGCATAACCTTGAGACGTGGCCAGGTCATTTTAAGGGTATCCCCGAGGCATTCGCTGCCTTTGCGGTGGCGATTGCGGAATCGACGCCAGTACGAATACTCGCCAGCGATAGTCTGCGCGAGTCTTGTCAGCGAATCATATTGCCGGCCGTTAGTGAGCATCCTCGCAGTGGCACGCTCCGCCCGATCGAAATCGTCGAAATCCCGACGAACGACTGTTGGATCCGCGATTTCGGCCCCACCTTTGTCCATGAGGGCGACGGCCTGCTCGCGGTGAACTGGCACTTCAACGCATGGGGTGGGAAATACGCTCCGCATGATCTGGACCAGGCTGCTGGGCGGGAAATCGCGCTAGCCGCCGGCGTGCGTTGCCTGCATGCGGGTCTGACCCTGGAAGGGGGGGCATTGGAAACCGATGGGGCGGGCCGCCTGCTGGTGCATTCAGCTTGTGTCCTGGATGATGCTCGCAATCCGGGGTTGACCCAGCAGCAAGCCGCTCAGCGGTTCAATCAGTATCTTGGCGTTCACGAAATTGCCTGGATTGACGGCGGACTGATTCCTGGGGATGACACCGATGGACACATCGATCAATTAGCAAGGTTCGTCGACCGCGAGAACATCGTTGCCGCGGTGGCCGCCGACGCTAATGATCCCTGCGCTGCGGCTCTGCAGGCCAACTTCCGTCAACTTCAGCTGTGGGGGCGGCAGACCAGCCCGAATGTGCAGATCCATCGATTGCCGGTTCCGCCGCCGCGAACGATCGATGGCCACCCTGTCCCGCAGAGTTACTGCAATTTTCTGAGGCTGGGCGCTGACCGCATCCTGGTGCCGACCTTCGCTCACCCCTCCAGCGACACCAAGGCCATTGAGATCCTCTCGGATCTCTGCCCTGGCGTGGAGATCCAGGGCGTGCCCTGTGAGAAAATCGCCTGGGGTCTCGGAGCCCTCCACTGCGCGAGTTGCCATCAGCCGGCACCGCCCGATGGCAATCGCCACGTTTGAGTACCGCTCCGGACCCTACGTGCTAGCATGGGTTCACTACCATGCACTGGAGAAGTGGACTAATGAGCGTGGTCGTGTCCAGCATGGTCGTGATCGTGCGCAATTTCGCCTTGAAAGGACGTCCCCGCGATGGTCACACTCAGTTTGGCCGCTGCGGACGCATCATCGAGGTGTCCGACCAATTCGGCATCTTTGGTGGTAAATCGCGATGACTTGCCCGCTGGGTCAGTCTCTTCAGGGCTGGCCGTGAGCGTGAATTGCTTGGGAACTGCGGCTTGTATGAGGTTGATCGTCAGGCTTTCGGCGTCGATCGGAACAAGGTCTTTACCATTGGAGCCCAGCATATACACCGTGACGGAACTGGCGTCATGAACGACTTCCGCATGATATTCTTCATCGCCGAGTTCCACGAGCGTTCCGTGGTGCGGTCCTTCATGTGGGTGATCATGGTCGTGGGCGTCACCGCCTGCTGCGGATGGGGCGATCGCTGTATCGGTAGCGGGTCGGGGACCGCACCCTGTTAAGGCCAAGGAGCAGGCGGCAAGACCGGCGATCAATGAATGTTGGAAAGTGCGCATGGGTTTTCTCGTGAGTGGATGGGGGTGTATCGAGTTGAAGAAAGAGGTGTAGCTAATCGCAAACTGACTTACGTGATCATTCGATTTCTCATGGGTTAAGTAGCAAATGGAAATTAGAAAATGGGGAGATCGGCCTGTTCACTCGCTCAACTCGATTTCGCTGGTCGAATCGTTGACGACACCTGCAGCGGATTTCATCCCGAAGAGGTAGAACAGTGCCGGGTGCACAAAGAAATCGAGAGCCGTCGAGCTGATCAGGCCGCCCAAGATGACGGTGGCGACGGGATAGAGGATTTCCTTGCCCGCTTCGCCCGAGGCGAGAACCAGCGGCACTAGCCCGATGCCGGAGGTGAGCGCGGTCATCAGCACCGGAGCGAGTCGTTCCAAGCCGGCCCGAACGATCATCGAGGTCGTGAACTGCTCGCCTTCGTGCTGCACCAGATGCAGGTAGTGCTGGAGCAACAAGATGCCGTTCCGGGATGCGATCCCGGCGAGTGAGATGAAGCCGACCATGGCTGCGATCGTCAACGTTTGCCCGGTGAGTACCAATGCCGCCACCGAACCGATGAACGCCATCGGCAATGCGGCCATGACTTGGAGCGACAAGTTCACGCTACGAAAGAGTGTGAACAGAACCAAGAATACGCCCAGCATCGCGACCGCGAACAGAGCTGAAATCACGCGGCTGGCCGACTTCTGACTTTGAAATTGGCCGCCATACTCAACAAAGTAGCCCGAGGGAAGCGCGGCAACGATCGGCTGGATAGCTGCTTGGATGTCCTTCACGACGTCGACCACGCCCCGATCAGCCACGTTGCACTGGATCACGACACGGCGTCGGACATTTTCGCGTTTGACCGTGTTGGGACCGCTGGCTTGGTAGACCTTGGCCAGTCCTGCGAGCGGCAGTGTGCCACCTTCGGGCAGTTGAATCGACAATCGCTTCAGCTCCTCAATATCCTCTCGGTAGTTCTCTTTCATCCGGACGACCAAATCGAATGTGCGCATGCCGTCGAGGACTTGCGAGACGACGCGACCGTTCATCGCCGTTTGTACGTACTCGTTCAACGTCGATGTGCTTAGTCCGTGACGGAGCAGTCGGTCACGATCCCACTCGATGCGAAGCTGGGGCACGAGTGCCTGTGGCTCCAGCAACGCGTCGGTCACTCCGGGAACCTGCCGCATTTTGGCGATG
The DNA here is from genome assembly GCF_007860105.1 of Allorhodopirellula heiligendammensis. Taxonomy (NCBI): domain Bacteria; kingdom Pseudomonadati; phylum Planctomycetota; class Planctomycetia; order Pirellulales; family Pirellulaceae; genus Allorhodopirellula; species Allorhodopirellula heiligendammensis. Next base: position 404,537 of record NZ_SJPU01000001.1, on the reverse strand, counting down.
ATCTGTTCCGCCCTCTGACGCAGCAAATCGAGGTCGTCGCCATAGATTTTGATGCCGACCTGTGCCTTGACGCCTGAGAGCATGTGCGAGATCAAGTGGGCAATGGGTTGCTCGACCGCCGTCACGATGTCAGGTATTTCGCTCATGGCCTCGCGGATTTCGGCGAGTTGCTGCTCTCGTGAACGCGGTGAGTCGGGGTCGAGCTCGATGATCATTTCCGACATATTCACACCCTCGGCGTGTTCGTCCAGCTCCGCCCGCCCGGTGCGCCGTGCAAACCGCTGCACGTCCTCAATTTGCATGAGTGACTCTTCCACCGTTCCTGCGATCCGATCGGACTCGGCCAGCGATGTGCCTGGAGGCAGGACAACGTTGAGCTGGATCGTGCCTTCGTTGAACGGAGGCAAGAAATCTTTCTCCAGTCGGGATGCAAAAACGGCGGCAATGGCCACCATCAACAGGGTCATCCCGAGGTTGAAGCGGGGGAACGCGAGGCTGAAACGAATGATCTTGTCCGCGATCCATTTCAAACCACGCAGCACCATTCCATCTTGTTCGTGCGCACTGCCTTTGCTTAAACCGAGCAGCCAATATGACAGCACCGGTGTGACGGTCAGCGAAACGAGCAGTGATGAAAGAATCGAGACGATGTACGCGACTCCGAGCGGCGCGAACAGTTTCCCTTCCATCCCCCCCAGGGCAAACAGTGGCAGGAATGCGAGGATCACGATCATGGTTCCGAATACGATCGAGCGACGCACCTCGGTACTGGCGCGATAAACCACCAGCAGCGGGTTTAGCGGACTGCTGGCCGCACGATTCTCTTTCAGTCGTCGAAATATATTCTCCACATCTACGATCGCATCGTCGACCAGTTCCCCCATGGCAACGGCGATTCCGCCGAGTGTCATGGTGTTGATCGACAGGCCGAATACGGCGAAGACGATCGATGTCATTACTAAAGAAAGTGGGATCGCCGTCAGCGTGATGAACGTGGTTCGTAAATTCAGCAGAAATAGGAACAATACGATGACCACGAGAATACCACCGTCACGCAGCGCCTCGACCACGTTTTCAATCGCTCGATCGATGAACGACTTTTGAGAATAGACAGTCGATAATTGCGTTCCCGGCGGCAGCGTGGGACGCAGCTCTTCGATGGCCTGCAAGACGGCGTCTGTGACCGCCCGTGTGTCCGCGCCCGGCTGCTTGTTGATTGTCAACACCACGGCGGGGCCGCCCGTCCAACTGGAGTTTGAAGTTGGGGAGTTAGAAGTTGGGGAGTCGGGAGATGGGGAGTCAATGCGGACAAATGCGGAACTGTCGCCGCGTTTGACTTGAGCACCTTCGACGACGCTGGCCACCTGCGCGAGCAACACGGGGCGGCCGTCACGAATCGTGACAGGGACTTTTTTGAGGTCATCAATGGTCCGGATTCGCCCGAGCGCACGGACGAGCAATTCATTGGGTCCCTGGCGATCGAGATAGCCCCCCGTCCCGTTTTCATTACTACCGGTGACGGCGGTATCAATCTCCTCCAGCGTGACACCGAACCGCAGCATGGCATCGGGATCGACCAGGACTTGAAATTGTTTGCGCTCGCCGCCCATTGTGAAGACTTGGGAGACACCTGGGATGGTTAGCAGTCGTTGCCGCACCACCCAATCGGCAGCGGTGCGGATTTCCATGGGACTGACGGCGGGGGCATCACTCCACATGCCCAGCATCAGGATCTGGCCCATGATCGATGAGATCGGCGCCAGTTGAGGAGTGATGCCTTCAGGAATTCGGTCCTGAACCATCTGCATTCGTTCGGCCACAATTTGCCGGTCGGTATAAACATCGGTGCCGTATTCAAACTCGACGTAAATCACCGAGATGCCCACGCCAGAGGAGCTGCGAACCGCTTCAACCCCGTTGGCACCGTTCATTGCGGTTTCGATCGGGAAGGTGATCAATGACTCGACTTCCTCCGGGGCCATTCCCGGCGCTTCGGTCATGATCACAACGCGGGGGCGGTTCAGGTCAGGGAAGACGTCAATCGGCATTACCATCGCCTGCCAGGTCCCGGCACCCACTAGGAATAGGGCGACGGCAATCACCAGCAAGCGTTGATGCAGCGAAAATCGGATAATAGCATTAAGCATCAGTGATTGTGTCCCGCGTGAGGGTCAACGGCGCCGCCGGATTTGTTCGAGATGGCCATCTGCATTCGATGCGCGGATTTCATGGCGACAACGTCGCCGGGATAAATCGATCCATCGTTGGCGATGACGACGGAGTTCTGGTCGCGATAGCGAACGTGGACTGGAACGCGAGAGAAGTTGCGCCCGTTCTGGACGAACACGAACCAATCCGCGCCCGACTCGACGACGGCGTCAACGGGTAACACAATCTGTTGATCCCATTGCTCTACGGGCACGCGTAGTTCCAATCGCTGGCCGACACGATACTTCCACGTGAGGAACCGTTGCCCATCGTCATTGGACTCGTCGCGGATAATCTCATTGGGCAGCTCAACAAACAGCGATAGCGTACGCGATTGCAAATCAATTGAGTTCGAGACGTAGGCGAGTTCCAGTCCGTTAACCATCGTCTGACCCGAGGAATTGCTAAACACGGCGTCCACACGCCACCCTCGTTTGGCCGCCTCTGAGATAGCAGCGACATCGTTCTCGAACGCCTTACCCTCGATGAATAGTTGGCTGTAGTCTGACAGGGAACAGAGCCGTTCACCGGCGACGATGGCTTGACCCTTGTGAATAAGGAGGTCGTCAATCACGAGCGGGTCATGGCCGGTCTCGTGTTGGCCAGGACGCGGCGTTGCCAGTGGCGGTAACTGAGAGAATGACGCCGACCGAGTGGATACCTGCGTCAGTTGCAACTCGTCATCGTGTTCGTGCGTATCCACATCGGGTGCGACAATCTTGAGGTGGTGCAGCAGCTTTCCGTTTTCGCCAATCTCTTCAACTTGGCGTTCGTTGAGACCGTGCATCCGCAAGGCTTCTCGCTGGGACTTGGCAAACGCCTCAAGTTTCTCTTTTGCGTAGCGGCGCTCTAGCAGTAACTTGCCGGACACAGCTCCCGAGCGGGTGACGTCTTCGAGTCTCGCGATCTCACGGTTTTCAACTTCGATCTCGCTGATCGTCTTCAAGTATGCGGTCTGTGTTTCAACCAAATCCTCGTAGGTCAGCCGAACCTCGAATAGCAGGTCCCCTGGCATCACCGCTTCCCCGGTCACGGCATGGACATGCGTGATCACACCGTTGAGTGGCGATGAAACAATAATCGATGAACGGCCGGGTTTGGGGACCACGATCGCCGGCACGGTGATGGATCGGCGATAGGTGGATAATTCCACCGGCCGCAAAAACTCGTCAGTGAGCCCCAGGTTTCGGCGCGCTTGAGGGGAGAGCACCAGAGAGGCTCCGGCTGTGTCCTCGGCGCCATGGTCGTGGCCGGCGTGGTCATCGTGACCCTGAGCAGCGGCCGCGCCGCCACTACGCTGCGAAGCAAGAGTGGCGTCGACCCAATTCGATAGACTTGGCCACCAGATCGAGAATGTCGCAATCGCAATTAGGACCCCTGCCAGTCCACCAGCGATACCGATCGCCGGCCATGGGATTCTTGATGGGTTCGGATTCATCGCATCAACTCAGTTGAAATAAAACAGCGGAATGAAGAATCTTCTGCACGAACGTGAAGGCATTCACAGCGCAGTGAATAGCTTGATTGCGAACCATGTGTGCGTGCTCCTGGCCGCAGATCACGTGCGGGGTAAGAGTGGACGCAGAATCATCCGATACGGCGTATCAGTCAGCCGGGGAGGTTCGCTGTGGTAGAGAGATTAGCGCGAAAGAGGCTCAGATCTGCCAAGATTGCAGAATGGCGCAGCGCTGCTGTGACGATACCAAAGGCGGAGCGAATGCTGTCTCAGCACCATCCAGCCGAATACCGTTGCCTGTCGACAGGCAAAGCATGCCGTCCTCTGGCATCAAGTGCCTGACAGGAATGCTCAAGAATCCGTCGTGTGAGCTAATATCCCGCGGGACGTAACTGCAGCTCGCCTCGTCACATTGGTGCGAAGAATGCTCGCATGGACCGCTGGCGACCGAGCACACCACTATCGAGGGCGGCATCGCTGCTTGAGATGTCTCGCCGGAATGCCCTTGATCGTCATGGCACTCATGGCTTGCCGTGGCCGTATGGCGTGCGGCGGAGTCATGGCATTCGCCGGAACCGTCGGCACAGCAGCCGACGGACTCATCCAACCCAGCTCGTTGATGAAGGTGATGGCACCCCTGTTCGGCAACCGCATGCGAGTGATGCCAACAGCAACCCAACACCGCGTGCACGGTGAACGCAATGAGCGTCAATCGTTGGAGGAACCGGGCGATCACCGAGTCAATATCCTTGCAAGCGGGTCTGTGGAGCTATTCATCGTTCCCAATTCCTTCAATCGGGTCAAGTGGAAACATTTCTTAACCGATTCCCCCTGCATCTTGACAGCAAATTCCAGAGGAACCAATCTGCCGCGATGGATCCACCTTGTGCCCCCACTGCCCCGAATACCGATTTCCCGCCCGGCGGCTGGCCGGTGCCGCGGTCGCTCTATCTGCATGTCCCCTTCTGCCGGCACCGGTGCGGATACTGCAATTTCAGCGTGTTGGCCGGTCGAGACGACCTGCAAGATCGCTTCCTTGACGCCATCGAGATCGAGCTGGCCGAGATTCAGCGTTCCAGTTCAAATGGGACGGCGGGAGCGGGCAAGACGGTTTCTGGCGACCGCTGGAGCCGTCGGTCGACTACAGGACCGATTAGGCTCGACACGCTTTATTTGGGCGGCGGCACACCGACTGAACTCACTCCGCCACGGCTGGAGCGATTATTTTCAATCTTGTCCGAGCGTGTTTTGCTCTCCAGCGATGCGGAGTTCACCTGCGAAGCCAATCCGGAGGACCTCACGACCGAGACGCTTGCCCAACTGGCCGTTGGCGGTGTGAACCGACTCAGTCTGGGCGTGCAATCCTTCCATGACGCGAAACTGAAGATGCTGCAGCGCAGTCACGCAGGAGACCAAGCGATCGCAGCAGTGAGGCGTGCGAGTAGCGTGATCGAGAACATTTCGATTGATTTAATTTTCGCTGCGCCCGGCGAGACACTTGCGGACTGGCAGCAAGATCTGGAGACCGCGATCAAATTGCCCATTGAGCATCTCTCCACCTATTCGCTGACGTACGAAAAAGGAACGGAGTTTTGGTCACGGCGGCGACGCGGGACTTTGCAGCCGGTCAGCGAAGAGACGGACATCGAAATGTACAGTGCGACGCGTCACATGCTCGCCGGGGCAGGTTTTCAGCATTATGAGATCAGCAGTTTTGCGAAACCGGGAGCTCGAAGTCGCCATAACTCGGTGTACTGGAACGGCTACGGATGGTACGCCGTTGGCCCCTCGGCGGCCCGTTTTGTCGGTGGTCGACGCGATGTGAATCATCGCAGTCCCACCACGTACCTGAAACAGGTGCTTGCAGACGGAAACGCCATTGCCGATCGGGAAACCATTTCGCTCGACCAGCACGCCCGCGAGTTGGCCGCGTTTGGCATTCGCCAAATTGAAGGGATCGATTTGCAGCTGATCAACCAGCGAGTTGGCTACGATTTCGCGGTCACAATCCAGGATGTTATCGAGCGATTCGTTCAGACGGACACGCTCGTTCGGCGGGGCGACCACATCCGCTTAACGGAGTACGGGTTGTTATTCGCCGACATGGTCGAGTCGCAAATACTAGGCTGATTTTGCCCGTCCTGGTCGATCTGCAGCGACTTTGCAAGAATGTCCTCCGTTATTTTCAATTGCCCTGTTTTGCTGAGACTGCGTTACCGCCCATGTCGCGTCGCCTACTCGTTACCGCTGCGTTGCCCTATGCCAACGGCCCCATTCACATCGGGCATCTCGTCGAGTACTTGCAAACCGATATGTGGGTTCGGTTTCAAAAACTCCGGGGTCACCGCTGCCTGTATATCTGTGCCGATGATACGCACGGCACCGCGATCATGATCCGGGCACGTAAGGAAGGACGCAGTGAACTCGACTTGATCGCCGAGATGAGCGAGTCGCACCAGCGTGATTTCGCTGGCTTTGGAATCGAGTTCGATAACTACGGCAGCACCCACAGCGACGAGAACCGAACCATCTGCGGAGAGTTCTGGCAAGCACTGCGGTCTCAGGACTTGGTTACCGAAAAAACCGTCGAGCAGCTCTTTGATCCCGAAGCCGAAACGTTTCTGGCCGATCGATTCGTCCGTGGCACCTGTCCCAAGTGCGGCCGGAAGGACCAGGCCGGAGACAATTGTACCTGCGGTCACACTTACGCTCCGACCGATTTGATCGATCCCGTCAGCACGCTCAGCGGCGCCACCCCTGTGCTCAAAGAGTCCGCACACCTGTTCGTGCAGCTGGAAAAACTGCACGCGTTTCTCAAAGATTGGGTGGCCACCTCGGGAGCACTGCAAAGCGAGACCGCGAACTACCTGCAGGGACACTTTCTTGCCGATGAACTGCGGGATTGGGATGTCAGCCGACCCGCTCCTTACTTCGGTTTCGAAATCCCCGATTCGCCGGGTAACTACTGGTACGTGTGGTTTGACGCGCCAATTGGGTATATTGCCAGTACGCAGCAGTGGTGCGATCGTCACGGCGAAAAACTCGCCGATTGGTGGAAGAGCGACGACTGCGAAATTCATCACTTCATCGGCAAAGACATTACGTATTTTCACACGTTGTTCTGGCCAGGCATGCTCAAGACGGCCGGCTACGCGCTGCCGACCAAGGTGCATATCCACGGGTTCCTAAACGTCAACGGCATGAAGATGTCCAAGCGTGATGGGACGCTGATCAAGGCGGAGACGTTCCTAAAGCACATCGACCCCAAAGCACTGCGTTACTTCTACGCTTCGAAACTCTCCTCGCGCGTCGAAGATCTCGATCTGTCGATCTCCGAATTCGTTGACAAGGTCAACTCAGATCTCGTCGGCAAGGTTGTCAATCTCGCGAGTCGGGTGGGCAAGTTCGCAAATCGCACCGGGTTATCGGAATCCTATCCTGATGACGGTGGACTGTTCGCTAACGCGGCCGCTCAGGGCGAAGTCATTGCTGCGGCCTATGAGCAATGCGAGTACGCCAAAGCAATGCGTTTGATTATGGAACTGGCCGATGCTGCCAACCCCTTCGTCGAGCATGCCCGGCCATGGGAGATGAACAAAGATGCCGATCGGCAGGACGAGCTGCGTGACGTTTGCACGGTGGCTCTGAACCTGTTCCGCCAACTCGCCGTGTACCTCGCGCCTGTGCTGCCGTCATTGGCCGAAGCCTGTGGTGAATTGCTGGGTGACCAAATCGTTTCCTGGGATCAGAGCCAAACACCACTGGTCGGTTCAGCCGTCGGCAAATTCACTCGTATGATGGACCGTGTTCAAACTGAGGATTTAGAAAAGATGATTGACGAAAGTAAAGCCGAAGCGGCAGCAGAAATGGATGTCGCCGATGCACCGGCGGCCACGTTCAACGACAGCGATCAACCGCTCAAGGACGAACCACTCGCCGATGAAATCACGATCGAAGATTTCATGAAGGTCGACTTGCGAGTCGCGCGGGTGCTCGCCGCTGAGCAGGTACCCGAAGCCAACAAACTACTCAAGCTAACCTTGGGTCTTGGTGGCGATGAAACCCGCCAGGTGTTTGCGGGCATCAAAGCCGCTTATGAACCCGACCAGCTCGTAGGCCGCATGGTGGTGATGGTTGCCAATCTCAAGCCACGCAAAATGCGGTTTGGCTTGAGTGAAGGAATGGTCGCCGCCGCCGGACCGGGAGGCGCTGAAGTGTTTGTGCTCGGCGTCGATGAAGGTGCGTTGCCCGGGCAACGGGTGCACTGATGTGCCTCGGCTCTTTGAGCCGACACCTAGTTTAGGCTTCCAGCCTGCTCTTACCCGCGGCAGGCTGGCCGCCTGTCTTCCGCGGAGCAACAACCACCCCACCCCACCCCGAAACGTACGTGAACGTCACGCCCACTCATCTCGCGATCGTCCATAGCCACTTTGAACCTGGTGACGTAACCGATGCCGTGCGTCATCACGTCGCACGCGTGCGTGATCGAGGTGACGGTAGGGATCGTAAAATTGTGCTGCTTTCAGGGAATCGTGTCGCGGGCCTCGACGATCCGATTTTCGATCAAGCCGAGACCATCCAGATCCGCGATCTCGATCATGACCCCAGCGATCCATCAACGCCGAGCTTGCCGGACGACCGATTCAAGGGATTTCGTCGGGCAGCCACGGGGCAGGCGTCACTGGCGGGCCGAGACCTCTATGAACGCGTCGACGCAGCATTGCGGCGGGCGGGGCTGCTGCCTGACAACTCCCTTATTCATTGGCACAACGCGAGTCTCGGTAAGAATGCCGCCGTTCCGTTTGTTGTCTCCCATCTTGCCAACAGTGGATGGCGATTGTTACTGCAGATTCACGATCTCGATGCCGATCAAGATCCAGTGAACATCCGGCATTTGCTCGCCCAGACTGGCGCCACGCGGGCGTCGACGCTCGACGCGATCCGCTACCCTGTCCACGGGAACATCGCGTACATCTGCCCAGTTGCCACGGACCAAGATCCGCCTCGCCGGTTTGTTACTCTGGCCCCTTCCCTACCGGAGGGCGCCAGCATCGTGGGGTGTCCGCCGGGCGATTCAGCGAGTCGCGAAGCTGCTGTGAATGACGCTCTGCATGCCCCCGATTGAATCTAAGTCTCCCCACTCCATTCGAGATGAATCATGAAAGCACTCCTGCTTACCGAATACAAAAAGATGCAGCATACCGATGTGGACGAACCGGTCGTCGGTGACGATGACGTGTTGATCCATGTCGAGGCTTGCGGAATCTGCGGCAGCGATATTCACGGTTACGATGGCAGTACAGGCCGGCGGATCCCGCCGTTGGTCATGGGGCATGAGGCGGCAGGCACGGTGGTCGAGTGCGGCAGCAACGTGAGCGATTTGCCCGCCGGGACACGGGTGACCTTCGATTCGATGGTTTCGTGCGGTCAATGCCATTTCTGCCGGGACGGCCACCAGAACCTGTGCGACAATCGCATGGTGCTTGGCGTGTCCTGTGGCGAGTACCGGCGTCACGGTGCCTTTGCGCAGCGAATTGCCGTACCGCGACGGATTGTCTATGAGTTACCGGAAACGCTGCCTTTCGAGCATGCGGCATTGGTGGAGGCCGTCAGCGTTGCGGTCCATGCGGCGGCGGTTACACCGATTCGGCTCGGCGATACAGCTGTCGTCGTCGGCGCTGGCATGATCGGTCTGTTGACCCTGCAAGCCGCTCGGGCTGCTGGAGCAACGCGTGTGATCGCGGTCGACCTCAACGACAAACGCCTCGAGACCGCCCGCCAGCTCGGTGCGACGGATATTCTCCGCGGCGATCAAGTCGATGTGCCCGCAGCCATTCGCGACATGACGAGTGGACGTGGAGCTGACGTGGCCTTCGAGGTGGTCGGTGCGACGCCAACAATCAAGACTGCGATCGAGTCGGTGCGTAAAGGCGGTGCGGTAACCTTGGTCGGTAACGTGGCACCCACAATTGAACTGCCCTTGCAGTCCGTCGTCACCCGTGAGATTCGCCTCCAAGGCACGTGCGGTTGCAATGGCGAATACCCCCAGTGCATCGACTTGATCAACCGTGGCGTCATCAATGTGGAGCCCCTGATCACTGCTAAGATCTCACTTGCCGACGGTCCCCAGTGGTTCGAACGCTTGTACGCGGGCGACCCCGAGCAAATGAAAGTTGTGATTTGCCCCAACGAGTGAAATGCGCAAGTCCGTTCAACGACTCGGCTGGCTGACTACTGGCCGGGTTAGTTAATGATCTTCTTCAAGATCGATATCCCAAGCTCCAGTTCCTCTAAGCTGGGGCCAAACGAGAACCTTGCGAAACTTTCGAATGTTGACAGGTTTTTCGGACGTCGTTTGCCAGGATTGATATCAAAGTAGATTCCGGGAACCACGATAAGGTTGTTTTCGATTCCTTTGAGAAACAACGCAAACCCAGACCGAAGGTCGCCGGGAAGTTCGCTGAGGTCTCCCCAACAATAAAAGGACCCTTGAGGGATTTCAGTTTTGATTCCCAACTTCTCAAGTTCTGCTTGGAGGTATTGAGCTTTGGTACGGAAATGGGCTTTGATCGACGCGGCCTCTTGATTGGCGTGTTCTAGAGTGACGATCTTGGTCGCTGCATTCTGGATTGGATGTGATGCACCCCCATCCAGAAAACTCCCCGCTGACGTGATTCCTTCAATCACGTCTCTCGGGCCCAGTGTCCAAGAAATTCGAAAGCCTGGATATCTCCAGTTCTTGGTCAATCCGTCAAACACAATCACTGGGTCAGCATTGACGTCGTCAATATACTCTGCGGCTGAAAGCGACAGGATATCGGAGTCGTACACGTAGTGGCTGTAGAATTCGTCAAATAGCAGGGCGCACTCCAGTTCTCGCGAAACCTCAATCCAAGCTTTAAGTTTCTCACCGCTGATCACCTTTCCGGTTGGATTGGAAGGGTTTGACAGAAGGATGGTGGAGAGTCCTTTGCCTAGGATTTCTTTGCGAAGTTCGTCTACCGAGAAGTCGTATTGTTCACTCGAAGACAGCGTGATGGGGATCGGTATGAAGGTACCGAAACTCCCGAGCAGCTCTTCGTATGCCGTGTAGTCAGGCAAAAAGTGGCCGATGTGGCTTGGTCCTAGAGTTGAAACCAAACGCGTAAGTGCCAGGCGCCCACCGCTGCCGATGGCTACGTTTTCGGCGGTGTACTGGCTCTTCTTGCCCTGCCGATAACGCTCGTTGTACAGTCTCGCTACGGCTTCTCGTAGCTCGATGGTCCCGCCGACAGGGGCGTATTCGTACGAGTCTTCACTGACAGGAATATTGGTGATCCGTGGAGGCCCATTGGGAATTTCATTGATCTCAGGTGCTCCCTGACCAAGGTTTGCCCAATTCGCACGATTCTGAAGGTACCCGCGCTTAGTGGCCTCAGTCATCACGTAGATGACACCCGTCTTGGGAACGGTACGGAAAGCGTGTAGTTCAGTACTCATGGTCGATGCTTGGCTTCGCGGGATAACACATTCGGGGTGAGAAAGAATCTAATCGCTCCGATCCCTTTTCGGTAGGTGAACTGCCCGCACGAGAGTTTCGCTCGTTGGTGACGCCACTGCCGGGGGGCGAAAGCCGTTGGCGACCGCTGAGCGTGACGCACTCATTTCGTATCCGCTGCCATAAAGTAGAAACCCCATGGACGGACAAATTGAGCAGGCGTCGTCTCCAGTAACAATAATGAGCCCTTTTTCTGCCTCGTGTTCTTACGAGTGGGTCCCAGTGCTAGAATTCAAACGCTACTGGTTCACGGCGAACTTGATAATTCGAATGGCGTGACCGAGGCTGGTTTCATTCTTCGTATTTGCCACACGAATTTTGATCTTGTGCTTGCCACGCTCGAGGTCCGCGTCGAGCATCACAGTGCGCGGGTAGTGCAATCCTTTACTGTAGCGGTGATAGAGATCCAGTGCTCGCGTGTCGCCGTCGTCGATCGAGTACTCTACCACTCCGGCGTCAGGACCGGCGAGGACAAATAGGCCGATTCCCGTACCGGCAAACTCGAGCGAGCATTCCGAGCCTACCTCGGTGCTGCACAAAAGTCCCATGTCGCTAAACCGATCTCGCTTCGATCCAGGCAAACTCGCCCAGTCGGGGCGTCGGACTTTCCAGCCTTTGCCCAACTTCGCTGCCGAGGGAGCCACCATCTTTCCGCGGCTGTAGCTGTTCTCGTCGATTGTTTTCGCAGACCTGTGCGATGCGCTGCGGGGGTGGTTGACAATTGGATTTGACCATGCTGTGTCGAGCAAGTCCGCGATCAGGTCTGCCGCAATTCGGTTGCCTGGTTCTTTGGGATGCGTGCCGCCGTATTGCTTCCATGTGAGTGTGCCCGCCGAGATCCGCTCGGCCACTTCGCGAGCGAGATCAATCGTCGAGATTCCATAGTGCGATGCCACGCGTTCATGTGAACCGCTGCTCGTTGGCGTGAGGCCATGCTGCAGTTGTCCCAGCATTGATGGGTTCACGAAATGAGTTACTACGATATCCAGTTTGGGAAACGTTGATCGCGCATGTCTGAGGATGCCTTCCATACCGCGAACGCATTCACGCGAAGCGTGAGAGGCATCTTGATCGTCGTTCACGGCGAACTCGACGAACAACAGATCCGGCTGCGCAGACAAAACATCCTCCTCCAGCCGGAAAGCGCCCGTGGTGGAACAGGTAGAGCCGATCCCAGCGTTAATGAATGTGAACTGTGTTTCCGGAAAGCGGGCTTGCAGGTCGGCCTGGACCATCGCGCGGTAGCCGTTCATTTCGGTGATCGATCCACCGAGAAATGCTACGGTGCCCCGCTTGTCGTTCTCGAAGGCGTGTCGAGAGTGATCGAAGTGGCTTCGATAATGCACGTTTTTGGAATGGGGCAATGTAACTGCAGGAGGATTCTCTAAGTAGCCTAAAGATTCGAGAAAGGTATGTGTTCGCGCCAACGTCAACGGATAGTATTCCCCCGGCTCGCCACCGCGGCCGTAGTTGAAGAAACCATGGGTGGCGTGCGCGTAGCTGGCCAACTCACAGCGGTTGCCGGCCGCAGTGGCGAGTTCCGCGAAGCGTTTTGCGGTTACAAAAGGAACAGTCGTATCGGCCTCGCCGTGCAGGATCAACGTCGGTGGGAGTCCCGGATGAATGTGGTGAATCGGAGAGATCCGTTGCGCTGGCACTCCGGTACGCTTGGCGATGTCAATGAACTTGTCAATTCCCTCATCGCTTTTTCCTAAGCTGATAGCCTCGAAAGGCGCCAATAGCACGGCGGGGTTGAACAGCACCAATGCGTTGGGAAGGCTACTGACTTCGATTGTCGCAGATTCGTTGGGTTTCGAGCAGCTCAGTGGGGGAACCACGCCGAGACAGGCGGCCAGGTGACCGCCAGCTGAGCCTCCGCCAGCGGCAATACGATTAGGATCCACGCCTAGCCGATGGGCGTGCTCCCGAACCCAGCGAATCGCGGATTCAGCGTCTTCGAGCGATTTGTTCGCTAAGGTTTCGTGGCGTGAACTGACGCGATAATCAGCGGTCATCGCGACCATCCCCTGCGATGCAAGGTACCGGCAATGGTGCTCAAACTGAGCTGGATTGCCCGCTTTCCATCCACCGCCAAAGAAAAACACAATCGCCGGTCGTGAATCACCGGCCTGGTGATCAGGCGGATCAAAGATCCATACCTTCAGCTCGACATCACCGATTGTTTTGTAGGTCTCCTCTCGAGCATCGTCGAAAGCGGGGGGATAGGCGGCCGGTTGGGCGAACACGGGCAAGGACAGGAAACTCAGTGCCAGCAGGCTGCAGATTCGATACATAGTTCTCGGTATACATACAGGGGAGTAATCGCAAGAATCACTAAAGTCTAGAGGCCATCTAATTGTCCTTAAGCTTCAACAGACGCTTGGATTCTTCGAGCAGAAAGTCGGGGTCCATGAAGGGCTCAAAGCCGATGTCCTGCCATCGAACGCGGTCTTGCGCGTCGATTAAGAACGTCCCGTGCAGGGGTTGGCCTTCGAAATCATCCCAGCAGCGAAATGACTTAAATGCAGTTTGGTCGCCATCCGCAAACAGCGGGATCGAAATCTGCTCGTCAAACGCTGCAATGCCGCTGGCGAGCGTTTCGACATTTTCGGTACTGATCGCGACAACCTCAATTCCTGCCTCACGAAATGCCTCGAGTTTGGGTGCGAAAGCATGCAGTTGTTCCATGCAGTGCAAACATCCAAATCCCAGGTAGAACACAACTAGCCTGGGGCGACCACTGAATTGCCCAGCACTCCAGGGTGTGCCGTCGGCGGACATCGCCTCCCACGCCGGAGCATCATAGGGCTGCCATCGAAACGGACCGAGGGAGTCCAGTGCCGGACGCTCGCCTAAGTCGTTTGCCGGCTCCCTCTTAATTCGCCAGTCTTCTTCCATGTTGAGTGCGGTTGCTACTACGGAGACTCGTTGAAGGAGTGGCGTATCCAAATCGGCATCGCAGGCAAGAGCACGAAGCGTTTCAAACTGCTTCTTTGCCTCTTCGTGGTCGCCGTTCCTCCAAAGCAGATCGACGAGGATCGCTTGTGGACGCACCTGGCCCTGACGTTTCTTGACTTCTTGCTGGGCGATTTCCAGGGCGGACTTCAGGTCACCTGCGTCCGCTAGAAATTGAGCTTGGATCAGATTATCGAGATTCGCTTTCTTCGCAAATTCTTTAACGCTCTTTGCATCTTTGCGATGTGCCGCTGCGGCCGCGGCGGCTCGCGCGATCAAACGGCGTAGTTTTTCGAGATGCTTACGCACTTCATCCGGCGTCCTTTTCTGCTTGGCGTCTGCCGCGTCCTCTGGCGTTGCAACATCGGCGTCCTTCGCACTGGCATCCGTCTCTTTGGCGGCTTCGTCTGCGAGATCGAGCAGGGTCCCCTCCAGTGCCAGTCGTCGCCGTTGAAGCGAACGTAACGTGCGGGCGCCCTCTGACGCGTTGCCGGTTTGGAAATGGGCTACCGCGACCCATGCGAGCCATTCCTCATGAGCATCCATGTTGGCGATCGGCGGCAGCAGGTTGCCGTTGGACTCGTTGATAAGCCTGCCCCATAACCCATACTCACTGTAGGTTTGAAGCAATCGCTCCCGCCCGTGCTTGTAGCTCCCCTTCTTATCCATGGAGTTGTACTTTGGATGCTGAGGAAGCGAAACAAGGTTTTGGCCTTGTTCGATCGCGTCGTTGACCCGTCCAACAAACAATAAGTTACGAATCAGCCACTCGTTATTGTGAGCAAAGTTGTGAATTTGGTCGGGCATCAACCGTGCTCGCATCATGTGAGCGTGGTCGACTCGAGCCGATGCTTCCTGTTGCCATGCTGCATCGGCATATCGGTTTAGTTTGGAGTATATATGTCCGGGCATGTGCCACATGTGCGCCACTCCCGGCATTGACGGCCCGCACTTGGCCGCTGAATCAAGCCCCAATTCTGCATGGGCCGGATCCCACAAATGGATGCGATAGTGATGTGCTGGATGCATCGGATCGATCGCGAAGATTTCACTCATCAACGCGTCTACCGCAAAACGGCTCGTTAGCTTGACTCCCTCGCGATCACCGAGCCAAATGCGCAACACCAGAAACGCCTTCGCTTCGATGTCATCGGGGAAATCGTAAAGAATTTTCTCCATATCTGAAATGAAACGCGCGGCGCGTTTCGATTTCGCCTCCGCATCGTCCTTCGGGGCGTTCTCATCGAAAGTGGGCAAGTAGTGATCGAGAGCATCGATATACAGTTTTTCTCGTTGGTCGGCATGCTGGCTGACAAGCGGCTTGGCTTTATCAATCATCCCGCGCGCCCGTTTGGGATTGCTCGCGTTGGCCATCGCCATGCCCCAGTACGCGATCGCAAGTTCGGGGTCGTGTTTGAGTGACTGACGGAACGAGCGTTCGGCCTCGAGATACGCAAATGCATGTAGCAACGCGACACCCTGCTCAAAAAACTGCTGAGCCTGATCACTCTTGGTCGAGGTGGGAAATTGGATCTTGGCGAGACCGGGAACGAGCACCGCCGCTTGACGTGGGCCTTCATTAAACGCTTCCCCGTGGAAACTGTGCCCCTCGTCGAGAGCACTCTCTTCCATCGCAGCGTCTGCCGTCGGTTCGATTGCCGGCAGGCTGGACGGCAGAGGCGCAATTATCGCAAAAGCGAACAACACGAAAATTCGGTGCAGCATGGTGGGGACGCGGGGGGAGTACGGTGGGGTTTGGGCCGGCATCGCGATCGAGACGCGCCGTCACAAAACTGTTGAGGAAGGAGGAGGGAACGAGAAAATATAGCAGTTTACTCGCTTAGGAGTTGGGGCACTTGGTAACAATACTAGATCGGCATTCTTCGGCCCCTATTTTTTCTTCCAGACTTTTCTTGACCGTCATTACCCATGCGTCACACCACCGTCACATTTCACCTCTACATTTGGAAGCAATCCAATCGTGCTCTCGTTCGTGGACGAGGGAACCGTTCGCCGTTCCTCTTTTTGATGAGGCAAATCATGCTCTCTGTTCTGAATTTCCCGGCAAGCTTTCGCATCGTCGTCGCCACCGCGTCATTGCTGTTGACATCAGACCTGTTCGCGCAATCGACAGATGTCGGTGGCAAAGGTCCTGAGAGCGGCACCACCTCGTCGAATTCGGAGACGGCGACTGCTGCGGAAATGTTGCAACTCGGTATCTATCAAGAAGAGACCGCAGGTGATCTCGCGACTGCGAAGAAGATGTACCGCAGGGTCGTCGAGAAAGCGAAGGAGTCAGCGAAGTTGGCCGCCGAGGCCCAATACCGGTTGGGCCAGTGCCTGCTGAAAGAAGGCGACCAGGATGCTGCCACGGCAGCATTCGACGCTCTGATCAAGGAGTTCCCAAACCAAACAGACTGGGTTAAGAAAGCCAATGAGATGGTCGGCAAAGCTCTGACGCTATTACCCGCACCGTATCAGTCAGGCCAACGCCAGACACTGACGATGACCCTGGCTGGTGGTCAAGTTATCGGTTTCATCGGCGTTGGCGTTGACTCGGGCGAGTTTGAAGGCAAGAGCGTCTGGCGAATGTTTGTTCGCCGCATGATCAATCCCACAATGAACGAAGGCGCCAGCACGATGGTAATCGATGCGGCCACGTTCAAACCACTCAAAACGACATTTCAACACACGCTGTTGGGCGACTCCTCGGCCATTTGGACGGACGGCGAGCTTGATATCAAGATGCGTGATGCGAGCGGCAATTCACAAACCAAAACGATCGAGCTCACCACCGACGCCTATTGTAACGATCAATGGTTCTTCGGATTTCGCCAATTGCCGCTACGGATTGGATACAAAGCGACACTTCCGATTCGTGTTGCCTTCACCGGCGGTAATGAGATTGGGTTAGAAGTGAGTGTCGAAAAGAAAGAGACCGTCGAGACCTCCGTTGGTAAGTTCGAATGTTTTCGTGTGGACACCAATATCGGCCAAGTCTTCTGGATCGCCGATTCGCCAGAGCGACTATTGGTCGCCTTCGACGGTGGCGGCGTCGTCGCTAAACTGAGTGACGTGCGAGCAGATGGTGCCGAGGAAGTTCTCAAGAATGCACACTATGGTTTTCAGTGCCGATTGCCGCAGGGCTGGTTCTCGATGCCAATGCCGACCGACCAGGAAGATGAGTCCAACGGATTTCTGATGGCGTCAACAGGAATGGCATCGTCAATGATTCGCGTACAAAAACAATCGTCTCTCGCCGAGGATGCTCAGCCGAGTGCAGACGCATGGATGAAGCTGCGTTTGCAGAAGGCTGCCAAAGCACTCAAAGATTTTGCACCCGTCGGCGATATTGCTCCAGCTACAATCGGGGACGCTCCTGCGGTTTCGGCATCAGCAACGTTTGTGTCGGGACCGTATACGATGAAACGAACGACGACTTTCGCATTCATCGGCGACAATGCCGTCGAAGTGCACCACACGACGCTCGCGGATGAGTTCGAGGCAGCCGCCGCGACCTTTCATGCGGTCACATCCTCGGTTCAGTTCTGAATGTCGATCTTATGAAGAAGCTGGCATCTGCATCGCCATGGATTTCGACCGTGGCTCTGTGCGGGGTTGTGCTGCTGCCCATCGTCGCGGCAATCGGGTTCGTTGCCGTGGCGATTACGAATCAACAGCTCGCGACCCAGCAATTGCTCGGTGAAGCCTACCGTAGTCATTTGGCGAACATGCAAGGCCAGGTCGAAAGACAACTCAACGGAATTCGTTTGAGGACCAAAGAGATCCTCGACCTGAGTGGTGGCGCAGAACGATTCGCTGCCGCCACCGCCATCGATGGTGTCGATTCGGCGGTGTGTAGGGGGATCGATCGCGCGGACCGATACCCGGGGACGATAGACACGCATGATAACGACAGAGCAGAATTGCTGGCGTTTCGAAAGGACCCGGATTGGAAAGCAGCAACCGCACATGAAGACGTGGGCGATTGCGATCTGGCGGCGAGCGCCTTTCATGCCATCTCCGAGGCGGCGCAAAACCCCACACAGCACATCACGGCAATCCAATCCGAGGTTCGGTGCCGACTGAGAAATGGTGATCGGGCAGCGGTCCATCGCATTCTAGAGGATTTCTTTGACCATCAAGTCAGTC
Organism: Allorhodopirellula heiligendammensis; assembly: GCF_007860105.1. Taxonomy (NCBI): domain Bacteria; kingdom Pseudomonadati; phylum Planctomycetota; class Planctomycetia; order Pirellulales; family Pirellulaceae; genus Allorhodopirellula; species Allorhodopirellula heiligendammensis. The sequence continues at coordinate 386,229 of NZ_SJPU01000001.1, read as the reverse complement.
GAGAATCTCATGGAGGATACTACGAATCATTACTTGCCAACTTGGAATTGCTCGCCTGCGAATCGATCTTCGACGGTATGCAACGTGAAACGACACTAAAAAGGTTGGCAGACAGAATTGTTCGCTATGACTCCAATTCACTGTCGTCTGACCAGCGGCTGTTCCTAATGCGACAACTAGAGATACTCGCGCCAGGCACGATTGACCAGAAGCAAATTCGCGCCGAGGAACTGGCAGCTCTTTACTTGGTTCATTCCCACGGGCGGCTCGAAACGAGTGCGTTCGATTCCACGAGTGAAACGCCCGCTCGTTCTTCGGTGCAGCCGACTGGAATCGATGACTTGTGGCGGTGGGAGATTCAGTCAAGCGGAATCGAGTTATTGATGACAACGCAATCGCTAACCCGGCTGATTGATGACGCGATCGCGGCGGTTGAACTGCCCAGGGATGTCGTGGTGTCAGTGCAGCACCGCAGTCGTCGACCACACCAACAGTCGGTAACGAACTACGAAGTAGCGGCGTCCTCGCTGCTGCCAGGTTGGCAATTGTCACTCCGGTTGCGCGATGCAAATTCCTTCTCGAAGGTCGCCCGCCGCCGTAATTTAGTCATGATTGGCGTCTGTGGTTTGGTGGTAGCATTGACTGTGGTGGGTGGTTCCCTTGTGGTTCGGAATTTCCACAATCGCGTTAAACTTACTCGTCTCAAAAACGATTTACTGGGGACCGTCTCCCACGAACTCCGCACGCCGCTGAGTTCGATCCGGCTGCTTGTGGACACCTTGATTGGCGGATCACTGAGCGACGGGGCCAAGCTGGATCCGCAGAGAACTTGGGAGTATCTTCATTTGATCCGGAACGAGAATGAACGTCTCAGTCGATTGATCGAAAATTTCTTGACCTTCTCTCGATACGAGGCCACTGTTCAATCGGAGAACTTCACCCTGGTGCCGGTGGAGAGGTTGATTTGTGCCGCTGTCGACGTTTGTCGTCCGAGAATCGAGAGCAAACCGTTGTCGCTCACGGTGCAGATCGCCCCAGGCGTCCCTGCCATTTGCGGTGATGAGGGCGGTTTAATCACGGTGCTGATTAATCTAATTGACAATGCCATCAAATACTCTGGCGATAGCTCGCAGGCGATACTGGTGTGTGCGGTTGCACGCGACAACGGTGTCTCTGTGTCTGTTTCTGATCATGGCATCGGAATTAGTCGAATTGATCAGCGAAAGCTGTTCGATCGGTTTTATCAAGTAGATCAAACATTGCATCGCTCCGATCGAGGATGCGGTTTAGGTTTGAGCATTGTGCGCACGATTGTCGACCATCATGGCGGCCGAGTTTGTTTGGAGAGTGAACTCGGCAAAGGAACCACGTTCACGGTATGGTTCCCTGCCGAACAGACCGCAGGATGCTCTCCGGAACCATCGGTAACGTCAGAGTCAGATGAGTGCCAGACCGCCGCCGATTCTCTCTCGGAGATCATCCGTCCATGAGCCTGTCCGTGTTGATCATCGAAGACGACCGAGCTCTCCAACGCGGGTTGCAGGACAATTTTACCGACGCCGGCTACCGCGTTCAGGCAGCCTTGGACGGCGAGGTTGGATTGCAATTGGCCGTTGCCTCTGCGCCAGATCTTGTTGTGCTAGACATCATGTTGCCGGAGATGAATGGCTACCATGTCTGCCGAGAAATTCGTCGCAAGGGTTTGGACTGCCATGTGATTATGTTGACAGCCAAGGGGCAAGAAGACGACATCGTGCGAGGATTGGAGATCGGTGCAGATGATTACATGACCAAGCCGTTCAGCATCCGTGAGTTGATGGCCCGTGCCGATCGGTTGATTCAACGCCGTCGGGCAGCGGAAGTCGATCAGTTTTGTTTTGGGCGATTCAATTTGAATCTAGACGCCTGCCAATTGACTCGCGACGATCGCGAGATCGCACTGACCAGCAAGGAATTTGGGCTGCTAAAACATCTCCTGCAGTTTCGCGGACAGGCGAGAACGCGGCAGCAGATCCTCGAGCGAGTTTGGGGAGATCCATTCATCGTCAGCGGTCGCAGCGTCGATCGCTGTGTCACAACGCTGAGGCATAAGATTGAACCTGACGCGCAGCGGCCAACGTGGATTCAGACTGTCCGCGACATTGGGTACCGGTTTACCGACGAACGGTCACCTGAAATCGGGCCAATCCAGTGAAGGCTCCGTTCCAAAAGCGACCTGATCGAACTTGAATCCGACGCTCCGTTGGCCGCGAAAATGGAGCAGCTTACGGGGGCACATTTACAACATCGTCTCACGAATGTGGCTCATCGGACCGTACAGGCCACTCCTGCAGCAGAAAGGTCGCGGACGAGACATTGGTCCCATCCTCCATTCAGAGAAATCGTTTACGGCGTTAGGGATAGCCTGGGAACAAGATGCATCGAGTTCGCGGACGCCGTGATTACTGGCGCGGTTGCACCGCGGCAGGTTTGAACGTTGCTAGGTCGGGAGGAGTTGTGGAAACGCCTGCTGCAGGCACTTCACCGTTGGCAGTCCAGACGATGCCGTTGAGGATGAAACGACGTAAATCGTCGTTGCTCCAGTTTCGATAGAAGTGCGGCATTACGATTCCAAACCCGCGGCCGTGCTCGCGTTGGACACACCATGCGACGATTTCTTCCTGGGGTTCTTCCGGTGGTAGCATTGACGTTGCTAACGCCGTCACATTGGCAGCGAGTTGATTGTTATTTTTACCGAAGTAGTTGTTGATATACGGTTCGTCGTGGAGTGTGAATTCCGACCAACCGCGAGAGATCGGGTGTTGTGGTGCCGCTCGTTCAATCGTAGCCGCTTGATAGACGCGGGCGATGCCAGGGTGGTGAGGACAGGTCTTGTTGGCAAAGTAACCGCCCATCCATTCCAGCAGCGGATGAGCACCATCGGGAGCGACGTCGTGCCCCAACAGAGCCGTCGCGTAATGCACACACACGATTCCACAGCCACGCTGCATCATCCGCTCGATGCGGGCAAGGATCTGTTGCGTCTCCGGCAGACGGTGGGGAGGGAACGTATCACCAATAAAAACGATCGAGTCGGCACCGGCCAATAATTCATCATCGTCGGGCCAGCCCTGGACTACGGTCGCCTTGATTCCGTTCAGGTTGTCGGCGTGCTCAAGGCAATGAGCCATCAATCGTCCGCCTGCAGCGACTTCGTGCGAGCCGGGCGGGTGGGTACTTGGGCCGATCACGATCAGAATATGCTTTGACCGGGCTTCCGCCGTCATCAAGCGTTCAATCTCCGCTTGAACCTCGCTTCGCTGGCCGTCCGCAAATGAAATCAAACGATGGTCGTGCTTGTCTTCGTCGACCCACCGGTTGGTGCCGTTGGGAAAGAGGTGATTGCCTCCTTTCGTTTCTACAATCCAGTACGGGGCGTCTGGACGAACGGTGTATAGCAGGGCAACCTGATCCCAGCTCGATCGCGTCGGCTGGTCACCCAAGAACAAGTCATATCCGACACGCAGTGGATTTCCTGCATCAAGTTTGCTGCGATCGCGTCCGGTACCGACGTCTTCACCGAGACCACTGAAGTGAATCGTACCCGGCCAGTTGTTCGCGACGTAAACCGCCGACTCGGGGTCTGGTTTGAAATTGCCGAACTTGCCCGGATCGAGGTGTTCGGGATAGCGGCCACCCATGACGACAAAGTGCGAGATCTTCTGCTCGACAAGGTCCATTCCCGACAGTGGGCTGGCTTCGTCGGCGGGTGATCGCAGCAGGTCAGCGACGTTAGTCAAATAACCGACCGTGACCAATCGCACCGAATTGTCATCTGCTGCCGCAAGTGCGGTGCGTAGCACGGTCACCGCAGGTGGCGCATCGTCGTTGGTAGTGAAACGGCTCGGAAAACGTTCGGCGAGTTGTCTCGCGTACTTGGAGCCACGCTCGACGCTGGCACCCTCGCGTTTGGGAACGCCCAGCGGCAGGGTGGGACGACCGTAATAGCGATTCAATGCATCCAGGCAAGGAGCTGAGTACGCGAAGTTGGAACTGACCGTCGTCGCTAGGATCTCGATCTCCCCGGTATCCGCCATCGCGTGCAAGCACGCCACCGCACCGATATCGTCACAATCGGTATCAATGTCGGTATCAAAAATGACGGGGATCGAGGGCTCGGCGGCAGGTACGGCCGTGACGAGCGAAAGCAATAACGCAATGGAAAGGAGAGTTTTCATGCGTCTGATGATATCAGAGAGTGAGCCGCGACGCATATGCAACCGGGCTTCCCGTGCGCGACCGGGCATCCCCTATTCAACTGGGCTTCCCGGTGCGTCACGGCAGTCGGCTCACTGTCCCCATGAGAAAACTGGCGGAACGATCATTGCGGGGTCTTGGAAATCGGTCTCAGCAATGAACAACTGGCCAGCATTCGGGCATTTCTCACGATTTTCATCACTCATGTTTTCGACAGCAGTCGTGATTACCAATCGCACACGGCCCTGATCGACTACCAACGCTGGGCAGGTGTTTTGGGGGGATCCCGGCGTTCGCCAGACACACTGTAATCGCCCCGTCTCGCGATCATATTGGCGTGTTTCGCCATAGTCCGCCAAGTCGGGCAAATAGATCGAGACAATGATGCCGTTGCCATCGGGAGTTAAAATAGCACCATCGGGAACACCGGGGTCGTTGGTTAAATCCACCAAGACGTGCTCCGCACCGATCGTGCCGGCGTCAATATCAAGGTCGTGTTGCACAATTTTCTTCGTCGGTGAATCAATGTCGATTAATTTCAGTTGCCCGGCATCATCCGTCCGGATCATTTTGCCGTTGCTGCAAATCTGGTCATCTCGCAGGCGAATCAAGACTCGGTCACGTCCGCGAAAAAGATACAGGCCAGCTTTTCGCTCGGAGAACTCAAGATCTTTGGTACCAAAGATCAGGTTATCGCCATAGGCGACTCCATCATTGATGATCGTGTTGTCGACGTCCGCATCGATACCCTCGCAGAACGGAGTCCACGAGGAATCGCTGATATCAAAAATGCCAAGTGACCGTTCCACGCCGGCCACAAAACGAGTCTCGGTCCCCGAGCAGGCGAACGCGAATCCTGGACGCCCCGGCAAATCGAACGACTGATTCTCACCGGTGGCTAGATTAAGCAAATTGATGGAGCCGTAACTCGCCTGCGGTCCATGTTGAATCCCCACCCACGACAGGCAGCCCGCTGCCTCAAGGGGAATGGGCCCCTCGGGTAAAAAGCGAAGCTGTGCCGTATGGGGAGTCGGCAGGGCGGTCGCATCAATCACGAGCGGAGCTGAAGGTAAAGTCATTTGATTTCCTCAGTGTTAGCCAGACCACGTCGCTGGTCTGAGCCGAATAGGGCTTCAACAATCTGTCGCGGCGAATGCGAGCGTCTCTCTCGCGACGGGCGGAGGCGTCGGTCGACATTTAGTAAGGCACATCGATGGCGCTGCACAAAAACTGCATGAGAGGTTTGGCGTCGCGAATCAGGCCTACCATTTTTGCCGCCGCCCCGGCGCTGGTAATCTCCTGCTGCGTTAAGTTCGCGACAGCGATAAAATCAATCCGGCGGAGGTCTTCAATCTGGGGATGATCGATCGAGTAGTCACGCGGGGAGGTCTTGAGCGATTCACCCGAGAGATGGAACGACTGACGAAATTTCTTTTGATCCCGCGCCCGTCGCCATGCCGTTGGGTCGTCGTCGATCGCACGTCGGATTGCCGCGAGTGTTTCGCGGTGCGGTCGCCAGCACCCGGCGGCGACCAAGCACTCGTCGCAGGCGAGGTGGATATAAACGCCGGGAGCGTGAATGTTATCGTCGGCTTGATGCCGAATGGAAATGCCTACGTTCGTTTTGTAAGGAGTCTTGTCCTTGGAAAACCGCGTGTCACGATGGATCCGCATCAGTGACCCGCCGCTGCGTTTGACGATAGCGCTCAGCATGGGGGCTGACCGCCGCAGGGGCGGCCCGAGTTGCTCGATCAGGGCGAGTGCGGGCTCACGCACGTCACACTCGTAGCGTTGTTTGTTGGCATGAAACCAATCGCGATCGTTGTGACGTGTTAGGTCGTCCAAGAACTCAAAAAGTTCGGGGCCGATGGGCGACGCCTGCGTCATGAAGCGGGTTCCGGCTCATCCGATGGCTGTTCCATTCCCGGTACCCGATACTGCTCGGGCACGTCGCGGTTATCTTGAGGCAAGCAGCGGAGCACAGGTCGCGGAGGCGCGGCGATGCCGTCGTCCATCCGCCAGACTCTCCAAATCACGTCCCCCGGACCTTCCACGGAGTCACCATCTTCGATTGGCTCTTCCGCCTCTTCGAGAAAACAGGTCACCAATCGGAGGAAACTCTCGACTTCGGTAAAGTCATATGATTCAGCATGAAAGCATGCTTCGATATCGAGCAAGTCGAGCTGCGAATTCCCGACCGTATCCATCACTGCCCATTCGTTCTCCAGACGGAACAAGCGAACGTTCGACCACAGGTCCAGCGGCGGGAAATCATTTTCTTCGGCGTACTCAAAGCTCTCGTTGAGCGTTTTAAGGTCGCGTAGGACTTCGCCGTTAGGATTGAAATAGCAGATGGCTTGGGGCAACTCCGTAATCGCCGCTGCGATCTCGGTGACCAGGGCGAGCTCGTCGAAGGGCTCGTAACCTTCGGGTAGGACCGGGGCATCATCCTCTTCGCCCAGGACGTACGAGCTGCGCACTCGAATAAATGCGGTGGGTTGCTCCGCAAGTTCGCGTCCGTCTTCCCACACCCATGATTGCTCGCGGGCACGCTGCAGAGACCCCGGGTAGTTGTGGGGGCCGAAGTTGCCCAACGCCCAAGCGTCGACAATCTGGCTGTCCTCCGAAGCGGCTGAGTCACCTTGCGTTCCGCCCATCGCATCGGGCCAGGGATGATCGACCACGTCGACCACCACCTTGCCGCTGCCATCCTCGTCCATATTCATCAGCACGGCCGGGCCGAGAAATGTCCAGTCTTCGGACGCTTCGATGGGGTCGGAGGGATGGAAATCGTCGATCGCAGCAGCGACCTCTTCGATACTCACGCTTTGGCGCAGTAGAACTACGATGCCTTGGGTAAAAAGTCCCTTAGCCATTGGAAATCTTTCGATGGGGTATTTGACAAGTCCGTTTAGTACAAACGGGGGCTTTGCGGGGCTTGATCGAGAACAGAGCAGTTTAGGGGGTGATTCATGCGAGAGAAACCGGTCTAGATTGCTGCCGCCATCCAGGTCGCCGCTCGCTCGTAGCCCATGTTGGCCTCCCCCGCACCGCTGCAGTCGGAGAGAGAGGTTCGCCGGGATGTCAGCTTACCTTCGCCTCAGGTGGGTTGGTCTGCCTGCCTGGCGATTTTAACGACAATCAGCGTCCTCAGCATTGTCGCTGCGATGGTGCTGAGGTTTCCTTCATGGCCGTTTCAGTGGGGGTTTCCGGGCCGGTTTGTTACCTGGACTTACTGCGACAGCCATCTGAGGGCGGCTGCGGATGGGATACCGAACCTCATTTCGCAGCAAAACCAGTCTGCCGGGGGGCTTGCCTAGGCGGCTTCGTTGAAGCGACCGCTGTGAGATTGCGGCTGGCCGACTGCGGAAAGACGGGCGATGAGATCGCTGGGGAGCCCCGACAAATAATGTTGGCAGATAAACAACGCAGTAGCCCGCTGATGAGTCTGGGCAACCAAATCGGCCAGCTCGCCGCAGCACTTAGCTAGTCGAGCGTCATCGATTTTCCGGGTCGAGAGCAACTTTGCTGAGAGACTCAGGCCGAAAGGAGGTGCATCGGAGGCACGCAGTAGTACATCGCGTTTTTCCACAATCCGCTCCAACTCAGCAACCGCTGTCGCCAGGTGCGGGACCGTGCTTTCAGCATCGTCGCCGCCGAGGTTCGGGGCACCCATTCGGGTTTCGTCTAGAATCAAATCGATCGAGTTCGCAATGTCAGTCGCCTCTAAGAGATAAGAGGCAACTCGCTCTCGCCAAGCCACGGTGTTCGGTTGATCGACAGAGGAGCCTGCGTTCATGATAGGGCACTTTGTAGTGGAAAGGATGAATCGCGCCGTCATAGTTCGAACATCGGAATGAGCAGGGCATTCGATGAGATAATCGCTGCGTCTTACGGAGATTTCTGAGCAAACCCTCTTTTTTGTGTATTTTCTTGATTTTGGCTACAGAATGATTTTGGCACACCGCGACGCATTCTCCCGAAGGAAGCTCCGGCTGCTCCCATTGGATGTACGCAGGCATCACAGATGCCGATGGGTCAGGGACTGCTCAGTGACAGATCAGCGGGTTCAGATGTCTTGGACTCGTCGCGTTCACGGGTGTTTTTTATTTTGGCGTGATCTTGGCCTTCGAGAAACTCAATCATCTTGCGACGATACTCGTAGTACTCAGGATGCTCCAGCACGTCGGCACGCTGTCGGGGGCGGTCGAACGGCAGGCTGAAGATAGCCCCTACGCGGGCGCGAGGTCCGTTGGTCATCATTACCACCCGGTCGCTCATGAACAACGCCTCATCCACATCATGGGTCACCATGACGGTGGTGACCTTGTCTCGCACTAGAATCTCCAGCAAGATTTCTTGCAGCTCCAGGCGGGTCAACGAATCCAACATCCCAAATGGTTCATCAAGCAACAGCATTTTGGGTTTGAGTGCGAACGCTCTGGCAATGCCCACGCGTTGCTGCATCCCTTGGCTGAGATCCTTGGCACGCTTATGCAAGATACTTCCCAGTCCAACAAGATTGAGGTAATAGCTGGCCAGATCAATCCGATCACGTTTGGTGGCATTTCGATAGACCTGATTAACACCCAGCATCACGTTATCTAATGCGGTCATCCAAGGCATTAAGCACGGCGATTGGAACACGACTCCGCGATCGGGGCCGGGGCCATCGATCTCGCGACCGTCAATCACAACGCCACCCGTCGTGATCGAGTTCAAGCCAGCAATCATAGTGAGCACCGTGCTCTTACCGCAGCCTGAATGACCCAGCAGTGAAACGTATTCGCCTTGAGCAAGATTCAGATCAAAGTCTTCGACAATCACGAGAGGCCCGTTATGGGTGTCGTATGTTTTGCCGAGTCGGAAAAGTTCTACGTAGCCACGCATGGCGTGATGTCCTAGGAGTTAGGTGTGGGGAATAAGGCCTAACCTATGATGCGTCCCTTACGCGTTAGGTCTTGAGGGCGGATATCAGGAAGGCGAAACGAGAGATGCTTGCTGGCCGCCATTTCCTTGTCGCGAGCCTGTTGACGCACATCGACTAGGTAGTTCGTAACCGCATTGCGAAGACTTTTGAAATGCTCGCTGTCATTGAGTTCGGCGCGGTTGCGGGGACGCTCAATGTCCACGTCGAAAATCGGGCCGAGCGTCGCCTCGGGCCCGGGCGTGAGCGGCACGATCCGGTCAGCCACCAGGATCGCTTCGTCAACGTCGTTGGTGATCATCAAACAGGTCTGACGCTCCTCTTGCCAAATCTTCAGAATCTCGTCACCCAGCTGGGACCGCGTCAACGCGTCAAGAGCGGAAAGGGGCTCGTCGAGCAGCAGCATTTTTGGTTTCATCGCAAGCGTCCGAGCCAACGACGTGCGTTGGCGCATACCGCCGGACAATTCGTGGGGGCGGCGATGTGCAGCGTGACTCAATCCCACCATCTCAATGAATCGTTCGACGTGATCACGTCGTTCGGCCCGGGACCAATTTCGAAACACCGTGTTGACTGACAGCGCAATATTGCCACGGACAGTCAGCCATGGAAGCAGCGAGTAGTTCTGGAATACCAAGCCCCGATCGGCCGAAGGCCCCGTGATGAGCTGTCCGTCCATGGTGATCGTCCCTTGATCAGGCTGAATCAATCCAGCCGCCAATTGGGTGAAGGTCGTTTTTCCACTGCCACTGAAACCAACTACCGCAAGGAATTCACCCTCGCGGATATCGAGATTGATGTTGCTCAATACCTCGTTGCGTGTCACACCGCTCCCATAACCTTTGCAGACGTTTTCCATTTGCAGTATCGGCGAGGGGACCGCAACGTTGGGCAGCTTGAGAACGCTCGGTTCGCGGTGCAGTAGAACACTCATGTGCAAATCTTCAATATCAAGAGAAGGCGAAAAACGTTAGCTTTCGAATCACTCGCAAACGCCGACGCGAGACTTTGGGATCGATGTCCAGGCGGACGTCATAATTCGGTGGAATGATTCGCGGTCGCTAGAATGAGGAGAACGTCCCGCAGTCGGTATGTGTCCCCACACACCACCGACTGCGGAACGAAAAGAAACCTTACCGTCACGCGGTGGCAGGGTTTCCGAAACTGACGAGATTGCGGAGAAAGATCATGAAGCGATCGAGCACGAGCCCGATCATGCCGATCACGATCACGCTGAAGGCGATACGTGCGTAAGTCAACTCGCTGCCGTTCTGGAATTCGTCCCAGACAAATTTTCCCAACCCAGGGTTTTGGGCAAGCATGTCGGCGGCGATCAGGACCATCCACCCAACCCCCAGACTGATTCGCATCCCCGCGAACATCAAGGGAAGGCTTGCAGGCAAAATGATTTTGAAGAGTCGCTGCATCCAGGACAAACGGAGCACGTCAGCAACATTAATAAAGTCTTTGTCAACACTCGCGACACCGAGGGTGGTATTGACGAGCGTCGGCCAGAGCGAACATAAGCAAACGGTTGTGGCAGAAATCAGAAAGGCTTTATCAAAATAGGTTTCGCCTGATGCGTAGCCGGCGTAGTACCACATGATGACAATGAACGCTAAAGGCAACCACGCCAGCGGGCTGACGGGTTTAAAGATCTGAATGAACGGAGTCAGCGCGGCGTTGCACCACGGGCTCATGCCACACAAAACACCCAACGGCACGGCCACGATGGTGGCTAGCAAAAAGCCAAAGAACACCGTGCTGACACTCGTCCAAATCTGGTCGATAAACGTCGGTGCACTCGATGCTCGGTAATTCGCCGCTGCCAAAGCTCGCGTCTTCAATGTCGCCGCTTTGGCTGTGAGTGCGTCCTGCTTAGCGCCAGTGGATCTCGCCGCGGCAGCGTCGTATGCATTTGCTTCGGCGACCATATACACCGCCTCGCTGAGCTTTTCTTGCTTGGCCAGTCGATCTACCTGCTTTTGCTCAAAGTGCATGGCAATCAATTGCCGACCCGCATCCCATGTTGCCGCAGGGCTGGGGAGCTTTGCGCTGTCAGTGACGACAGTCTTTGCCGCAGCGTTCCACATCACTAGAAATAGAGCGATGGCGACCATCGGTAGCAGTACGTACTTCGCGATCCCCTTCAATTGATCTCCCTTGTCTTCCCCTGCCGCCAATCGCACGAACGGTTCCAGAATCGGTAAACCGGCGACCTCGCATGCACGCAGTAGATTTCCTCGCCAATTCATGACTCTTCCTTCGTTCCGATTTCAAAGCTGTTGATGTAACCAATGGGATCGCGACCGTCGTAAGCTTTTCCGTCAATGAATTCGGTCGTGACTGGTCGATAACCGTCATAGTCAATGGCTGGTAATTCATCAGGCTCCAGCCTGCCTTCGCTGATCAGCAATTCAGCTGCTTGGCGATAGATTTCCGGTTTGTATATTTCCTGGGCCGTCTCGGCGTACCACGCAGCGGGCTTGGGTTCTGTAATCTGCCCCCAGCGGCGCATCTGCGTCAGGAACCAAATGCAATCACTGTAGTGTGGGTAGCTGGCATAGCCTTGAAAGAAGACATTAAAGTCCGGCATGTCCAGGACATCGGTTGCTTGAAAGGTGAACGTGCCAGTCATGGACTGTGCGATCACCGCCTCTTCGGCCCCTACATAGTCTTTCCCGCTGAGGATCTTGGCGGCTTCGGGGCGGTTAACCAGTTTGCCGGTATCGTCTTTGGCATCAAGCCATTTTCCAGCCCGGATCAAGGCCTTGATGACTGCGAGATGCGTGCTGGGATTCTCATCAGCCCACGACTTGGCAACACCGAATACTTTCTCGGGATTGTTTTTCCATATTTCGCTGTTGGTAGCGACCGGAACCCCAATGCCCGTCGACACCGCTTTTTGATTCCACGGTTCGCCGACGCAGTATCCTTTGACAATATCTGCTTCGAGATTCTGAGGCATTTGCGGTGGCGCAACTGTTGAGAGTTGGACCTGCGCGTCTTGAAATCCGTTTAGGTCACTGGTGGTGTACATGCCGGGATGAATCCCAGCAGCGGCCAGCCAGTAGCGAATTTCATAGTTATGTGTGCTGACAGGAAATACCATGCCCATTGGGAAGGGTTGGCCTTGATCGGCTAAGTATTCGAGTACGACCGGTTTGAGACTGTCTGCAGAAATGGGGTGCGGTGGCGTGGGACTCTTGAGCGAAGGCTCATGCTCTTGCATCTGCGCCCAGACGTCGTTGCTAACCGTGATCGCATTGCCGTTGTAGTCCATGCTATAGGCGGTCACGATCGGTGACTGTGTGCCAATCCCAATGGTCGCGCCAATGGGCTGCCCAGCCAACATATGCGCACCATCGAGTTGTCCATTGATCACATTGTCGAGCAGGATTTTCCAGTTCGATTGAGGCTCGAGTGTGACATTCAGACCCTCGTCGTCAAAGAAGCCTTTTTCTTTAGCGATCACCAGCGGGGCGCAGTCTGTGAGTTTGATGAAACCAAATTTGAGATCGCTTGACTCCAAATTCAACATTGCCGCTGGAGCGACGTCGGTTTCGTCAATGACGATGTCGGAAATATCAATCTTGGCAGCGGCAGCCTGTAGATCCGCCAGCGTCACTTTGCCGGACGAACAACCGATCAAGCCCATGGGCACTAACAGCAGTAACCACCACGCGGCAAAGCGACCTACGCTTTGAGAACGCCCCGGGGGAACACGATTCGACACAGAAACAACGCCTTTACTGAGCGAAACTAGCTTGGCGGTGCACAAACGATGGGCAAACGCTGCTAGAAATGAGTAACGCTTGTCAGAGCGTTGCATTCAGTGCGCCAATTCAGCGATGGGAACCTGTTGTGGGGAGCCGCGAGGAATAAGGCGTCTTACCGGCTGTGTTGCGGTGCGCATTGCCTCCTAGGCGGTGCAGTTGCCAGCGGGGGTGTCGTCCGCACTCGTCGCGGGAGAGTCGCGGGTTTCAACAGGATGTGCTGGTGTTTTACGCATGCACGCTGTGAATGGAGGCAGAGATACGGGAGCCACCTACCACGCTCCAAGCAACGTGAGAGCAGTACGGTCGGTAGCGGCACTGTGCGGGATGATGGATGCCGTACCGTGCGAGAAATAGTCGCCCATTGAATCGGTGCACCGTCCAGATTTGAAATCCGCTACACGGATTTCAGTTTGCGGTAGATCGTCTTGCGGTCGAGACCGAGGATGCGTGCAGCTTGGCTCTGATTGCCACCGACAGCGTCCAAAACGTGGTGAATGTAGCGTCGTTCGATCTCTTCCATCGGCACCAATTCGCTCGGGTCGAGACCGCCGATGAACATTTCTCCTTCATGGAAGCTGCGAATTTTGTCAGGCAGGTCTTCTAGGGTGATAGTGTCGTATCGCGTCAGTGCGACAGCACGTTCCATCACGTTTCGCAGTTCGCGGACGTTGCCAGGCCATGCATAACTGAGCAATCTTTCGGCAACGCCCTCACCGAATCCCGATACCGATTTGCCTTCGCTCGCGGCGAATTGTTCTTGGAAATGCTCTGCGAGTCGAAGAATGTCGGTACCGCGTGCCCGCAGGGGCGGCAGTTCAATTCCGATGACGTTAATCCGGTAATAGAGATCTTCGCGGAAACGGCCTTCCGCAACGGCAGTTTCCAGGTCTCGATTGGTTGCGGTTAATACGCGCACATCAAACGAATACTCTTTGTCGCTGCCGACCGGCCGGACACGACGTTCCTCGAGCGCACGTAGCAGTCGAACTTGCATTGACATGGGCATCTCGCCCATCTCGTCGAGTAGCAGGGTGCCACCATTCGCTTCGAGGAACAATCCTTTGCGTTCTCCTCGCGCGTCGGTGAAAGCGCCTTTGACGTGACCAAAAAGCTCGCTCTCTAACAGGGTTTCTGTCAGGGCGGCGCAGTTCACAGCAACGAATGGCGCGTTCGCACGCCGGCTGCCTGAGTGAATCGAGCGAGCGACAAGCTCCTTTCCGGTACCGCTCTCGCCGGTGATGAGCACTGCCGCGTCGGATGCGGCAACTTGTTTCAGATGTTCGTACAGATTTCGCATTGTGGGACTCTGGCCTAGAAGTTCTCCGAATGGGATCGCTGCGTCATAGGTCGATTCGAGCAAACTGACCTGTGCGGTCAGCCGGCGGTGTTCAATTGCGCGTTGCAGCGTGATCGAAAGCAAATCCATCTCGATCGGCTTGGTGATGAAGTCGTAAGCCCCTGACCGCATGGCACTGATTGCAGTTTCGAGCGTTCCAAATGCGGTCATCACTACGACTGGAATATCAGGTCGTGTTCGCGATAACTGCTGACAGAGCTGCAGTCCGGTCGTACCTGGCATCCGCACATCGGTCAAAACAACGTCGAAATCGTGTTTGTGAATTGCTGCGAGGGCTTCTGTCGCCGATGTGTACCAGCGGCTGGCAATGCCGCGCAGCCGCAAGTCGGTTTCGATGAGCTCGCACATATTGCGTTCGTCATCGACGATCATGATCTGGCGAGTAGACGATGGGGTGGTCATGGAGCTTCCGAGCTGAAATGTGCCGCCGCCAGCCAATAGATGCGCGCCGCGCTGGCCTGGTCGAGGAGCGAAATTTTCCTGGGAGACCGACGCTGAGACGCGATCCAGTGACTGCCATAGATCCCATCCGCATCGCGGACTTGATCGTGCAGGTAGATCACACTTCGCACGACGACTTGTCCCCAACTTCCGTCTTGGTGATGCTCGTCGAGCGCTAAAAACGCCTCGAGTAGCAAGTGAGCAAAGCGACCGCTGTCGTCGACCGCCCCCTCGTCACGGATCCATGCCGCCCGCGCCGAGTTGGCGATTCGCTCGGCTTCAGTGAGATAGTTGTCGGCACCGCTGAGTTCGTGGAACAGCAAATTGGCGCGGATCATTAACGCGGAATTGTAGCTGTATTTGCGGCGGTCAATCTTTCCCTCAAGGTCGATGTTGTCCCAGAAGAGACCGTCGGTGTCCTGCAGGTGCTGACCCGTCCACAAGTAGAGCTGCTTGGCTGTATCGAGATAGCTTTTCTCATGGGTGAGCTGATGCAGACGTAAGGCTGACACGATCGCCGGCGCGTTGGTGCATGTGTTCTTGGTTTTTTTTTCCTGTTCACGCCAATATAACCCACCACCGAGTTTGTCATCCTTACCACTCATCACGAAATCAAAGGTGGCGACGGCACGATCAAGGTATTTCCGCTCATGGCTGATTTCGAACAGCTCTAACAGGGCCAATACCAACCATGCGTTGTCGTCGTAGTAGCGATCGGCCTCCTTGGGGCCTGGCTGCACATCAAAGCCAGCCACGCCGTTTGCGTCCAGCCAGTACACCTCAATCGCGTCGGCATACGCCATCGCTTGGTTCACATACCGCTTAGGATCAACGCGTGCAGCGGCATTCAAGGCACTTAACTGCACCCCTACGCCCCACATGAACGATGGATGACTGCCTCGCCAATGGCGACCGTCTGGCATCAAGGCGTGTTCGGTGTATAAGCCGTATTTTTGCGACCAAAATCGATCCCGAATCAGGCGGAGGGTTTCAGTTCCCCATTGATCAAAGCAAGCCTCGCCGGTCTCCGCCGTAGTAGCGACTGGAGTGAACGTGTCTGAGTGGCATGTCTCGGCCAAGACGACCCAGCAAACTAGCATGGTGCAGAAACGAAAGCGTCGCGATGCATTCAGCAATTTCATGAGTGAGGCAGGCACGAGGAAAGGCACACGGCGAAGGAGCTTCTGCGTTCGGTAGTTCACGAACGCAGGAACCCGGGGACGGCAGAATGATTATCAATGGAGGAAAACTGGCAGGTGCGGGGACGCACACCACCTGCAACGACGCGTGTTTTGATCGTGGGAGCGACTTGCGAGCGGCGATCCCGCTACACATTGACATCCTCACCGCGAAGCTATACACTCAGGTGTATATATTGCGGTTCAGGCGAGATGTAGAGGCGCGTTCACACCCAGTCGAAGACCCCTCTACGGAATCCCCCGCCTGTCTAACCCCACCAATCAACAAATGTCTCGCTTCCTCGCGAGATTTGGTTTGGTATTAACATTCGCCGAGTTTCCGTCATGAAATGCCCCGTATTTCTTGCGTCGCTGCTGCTTTTCGCTTTCACGACGACGCCTGTCGCTGGTCAGTTCACGGCTGAAATCGACATCGAGGAGGCACCCTTTTTGTACAGCGAGACGGCTGGCGAGAATCGTGTGACTCGGTTGCTCAACCGGCTCAAGAACAAAGAGATCGAACTTCAGTACACTCGTGAGCGGGGCTATCTGGAGTCGCTGCTCGCAGCCCTGGAGATACCCGCATCCTCGCAAACCCTCGTGTTTTCGAAAACGAGCATGCAGGTCCGCTACATCTCGCGTCGCAATCCGCGCGCAGTGTACTTCAACGACGACACCTATCTCGCGTGGGTAAATGGCAGTTCATTGGTCGGGATCTCAACGGCAGATCCGCTGCTCGGCGCCGCGTTCTATACCGTTGACATGGCGCCGTGGCGAGCGAAAGTGGAACGCCAAAACTATGACTGCTTAGCTTGCCATGCGACGTCGTTGACCCAAGGAATGCCCGGCCATACCGTTCGCAGTGTGATGCCAGCCTACGACGGCAGCCTGGACCCGCAGTTGGAATCGTTCATCACAAGTGACACGAGCCCGCTTTCCCAACGTTGGGGTGGTTGGTACGTCACGGGAATCCATGGTGACATGCAGCACATGGGCAACGCTTTCATTCGAGGTGGCCAGCTCGACACCAACGGTACGGGCAATCGGATGAATTTGCGTGATGAGTTCGACACCTCAAACTATCTGTCGCCGTATAGCGATATCACAGCTTTGATGGTGCTTGAGCATCAAACGCAAATGCACAACGCGATGTCACGGGCGAACTTTTTTACCCGCCAAATCCGCTACGATGCTGACACACTTGACGTGGGTCAAGTCGATGAAGCCGAGATGCAAGTACAACTGGGGATGATTGCGAAGGAAGTTGTCGATCGGATGCTGTTTCGTGACGAGGCGAAGTTAACTGCGCACATTAGGGGGTCTGTGGTATTCGCCGAGGACTTTCAGTCGCGCGGCCCTCATGATTCTCAGGGCCGCTCGTTACGAGATTTCGATCTCCGAACACGTTTGTTCCAATATCCGTGTAGCTATCTCATTTACTCCGACGCATTCACAACTTTGGAACCGAGTTTAAAAGCCGAGATCGTTCGCCAGATCAAAGCGGTGCTCGCGGGGGATCACCCTAGCACCGGCCATGATCACCTGTCCGCAACCGATCGCGCCAATGTGCTCGGTATCCTATCTGAGACGCACCCAGATTTCACCGCTGACACGGCAGAATGACCGGGTGGGTTGCCAAAAAACAACGAGGGTGAATCATAAGCGTTAGGGCAGCGACCGTCGCACGAGGATATGCTGCGACCGTCGCACGAGGATATACTGCGAAGATCGAGCACATTCACTTCGTGGCGACGACAAATCATGGCACAATCGTTTTTCTGGCGCGTAAGCCTCCTGGGCTTGACCGCCATTCTGCCCCTCTCATTTAGCCTGCATCAGGCTCGCGGTCAGGAGCCCACGCCCGCCGCCGAGTCATCGGTGAGTGCACAGATTAGTGGGTGGGCCGCGAGTGTCGTTCGGGATCTAAAAATCAGCAACGATGCGTCCAGCCGAGAACTGACCCGGAAAGAAAACTCGTTGCTGCGCTGGTCCAACGCGATCGACGGAAGCGTATACGGCGACTCGTACCTGTGGACGGATCATGAGCGCCCGGCCGCCTTTCTGAGTATCTACGCCAGAGTGGATGGACCTGTCGCTGCCCGTCGGCTCACCTTTCAATCGCTGTCGTCCGATCCGCTCACTGCAACTCTGAACAATGTGGCGGTATGGCATCCGACTGAGCCTGGCATTCAGTTTTTTAAGCTGGCGGATGTTCCGTCGCCAAGTCAAAAAAACTCGGTGCGACGCCTGGAGATATTACGTCTCGCTCGGCAGTTCCGCGGTCGAATTCAGGAGGTTGCTCACGAAGATAGGTTCCGTGAACTGCGATTGCTAACAGCCCCTTTGTATCAGTATCAGAGCGAGCCGAACCATGTCGAAAACGGAGCCCTTTTTGCTTTTGTCGATGGCACCGATCCAGAACTACTGCTGATGGTGGAAGCACGCGTCGAAGGCGAGAGGCGGTCTTGGTATTGCGCGCCTGTACGACAGAATCACCGCCGCTTGCAGCTCTCTCGCGGCGACGACAGGGTGTGGGACGCTCCGTCGATCGCGCCACCCTTTCAAGGCCCCAAGATCAGCGATCCCAACGGGGTTTACTTTAACATCCCATGGTCGGTTATCGCCGATGACAGATAAACGTTAATCCCGCAGCTTTACTGGCGCGATTGCGAGAATAGCCAATCGTAGGTTTCATCATCGGCGTACGTCTGGGTCCAACTGTCATGGTCGACACCGGCGCGTTCGGTATAGCGAATTTCCCCTGGATGGCCTCCGTTGACCAAGGCGGCGATCATGGCACGACTGCGAATGACGGGCACAGCAGTGTCAGCGTCGCCGTGAACGGCCCAAACGCTAACAGGGTCGTAGCGATCGGCCCAGCTGGAATCGCCACCGCCGCAGACAGCGATCATGGCGGCGAAGCCACTGGTCGCGGCACGGCCTGAGTCCCTTGCTGCGTCGGCAACCTCGTGGCTCGCCATGGTGCGGTACTCCGCTGCCGCGTACCAGCTTCCATAGCCGCCCATGGAGAGACCGGTGACGTACAATCGCGAGGTGTCCACGTTGCCTTGGGCAATGACCTCGTCGAGTAGTTGAAAGACGAGGTTCATCGTTGGTGAGGGGGTGGACATGAACGTACCCTCGCCCTCGGATTGAGACCAATCGGCATCAACCCATTTCATGTCGCGAGGGCATTGCGGGGCAACGATAATCGCCGGGAATTGCTCGTCACGCCCGTTTTTGAGGAACTCGGTCGCGCCATGCTTGAGCTGCGCTTCGTTATCGTTGCCACGCTCGCCCGCACCGTGCAGAAACAATACCAACGGTAGTTTGGCATCGGTGCTGGCGGATTGCGGAATGTGGATGCGATACTTCAGTTCGCCGCCACCTGAGCTGACGTAGGTTTCTTTTTTGAACATATCCTGAGTATTAGTTGTTTCTTCGCCAATGGTTGGTGTCAGCATTAGGAGCGAGGCCGATGCGATCAAAATGATGCAGGCAAGCAGACGATTTCGAGTCATGGTGAGCAGCAAAAGTGAGAGAGAGTGCGAGCGGTTTGCCGAAGTTGGAAAGCACTTGGTTGTCGCTTATTATAGCTGCTCAACGGTGCTGGGAGGCTTTTCGATAAATGATCCGCACGTCATCGTCGAATCGGTCGACCGAGCCAACGCGGAGTGAGATGGATCGATTGAGCTGGGAAATTCCTGGATCGCCCACCGGACCGGGAGCCGCCTGGCCACCGATCAATTTGCTGCCAATGTAAACATGCGCTTCGTCAATTTGCTCAGCTGCAGCGAAGCTGCCCAGCAGCCGCCCGCCGCCTTCAACCATCAGGTTTGTGAGGGGGGTGCCGCCGGGATTATCACGCCCGCCAAGTCGCAGCAGCGCCTCATCAATCATGGCGATAGGATCTGGATTTTGACAGCGGATCACCCTGGCGCCATGGCCGCTCAGCGCGGCCAAATCTGCGTCTCGAACCAGCGGCCCAGCGATCAGCCACAGCGGCGTTTTAGTTGCAGTTTTTACAAGTTGACGATCCAGAGGAGGCACTCGCGTTTGTGCGAAGACGATGCGATTGAGAGTGCGATTGAGAGTGCGGGGCCCACTTGGCCGGGCGGTCAGGAGCGGGTCGTCCGCCAGGACGGTGCCCATGCCGACAGCGATCCCATCGATCCGGCCGCGTAAGGCATGTACCTCGCGGCGGGCCGATTCGCCTGTGATCCACTGGCTTTGCCCGGTGGCCGTCGCAATCCGCCCGTCCATGCTCATCGCCCATTTGGCAATCACCCACGGACGACCCGTCCGCACTCGTTTCAGATATGCAGCGAGTTGGTTGGTGGCGAGTTCAACTGCGACCCCCGTGTCGACTTCGATCCCGGCGTCTTTCAATCTCGCGACACCGCCCCCGGAGACTTGCTCAAAGGGGTCGACGACCGCGATCACGACGCGGGCAAGCCCGGCAGCGATCAGGGCATCGGCGCAGGGTGGGGTCTTACCGTGGTGGCAGCACGGTTCGAGAGTGACGTAGGCGGTCGCGCCCTTCGCGTCATGCCCATTTTGTAAACAGTCATGCAACGCGTTAACTTCGGCATGCGCCTCGCCGAATCGTTCGTGGCACCCACGCCCGATCACTTGGCCAGCGCGGACGATCACGCAGCCGACCATGGGGTTGGGCTCAACTGACCCGAGGCCAGCCCACGCCAATTCGACAGCCGCGGCCATGTGCGTTTCGTCAACGGCAGGATCAACCATGGCGTCCATTGGGTGAGGAACGCAACATCGCCTCGCGGGGCGATGTTGCTTGATGGTGTTGACACGGAGGGAAGGGGGGCAGCGTCCGTAGCTTGGAATGTGATCGCTCGGAGTGTGATCGCGAAGCTCGCCCACGCAAGATTTATTAAAACTTGCCTCTCCAGCAGAAGGTTCGCTCGATGATGCTTCGGATGCTCACGTTCCAGGTGGATTGTTAGCGAAACATCGGAAGATGCTACGGATCGCCAACGGTTACTTAAGCGGCTTCCGCTTCCGCAGTTACGTTGAGGCGATTGTAGAGTGTTTTTAAGCTGACGCCGAGTTCCTCAGCCACCGCCTTTTTGTTTCCGTCGTGCCGCTTCATGCTGCGGTCGATCGCAAGTTGCTCCAGCTCTTTGAGGGACATTGGAGCGGTGCCGACGAGATCATCCCGCAATTTTCGCTGCGAAAAATGAGCCGGTAGGTGTTCTACTCCGATCGGCAATGCATCACAGAGGACGGATGCGTGCTCGATCACATTGGCGAGTTCACGCACGTTGCCTGGCCACTGGTGACCCTGAAGTTCAGCGATCGCCTCGGGAGTGAAGAGCTGATCGTCAGCGCCATCCCGGCGATGGCGACGCAGTAGATGCGACGCGAGCGTAACGAGATCTTCGATCCGCTCACGCAGTGGGGGTACGCGAAGTTCGAACGTATTGATGCGGAACATCAAGTCTTCGCGGAATGTCTGTTCCCCCACCATTTTCTCCAGGTCGCGGTGTGTGGCGCAGACAATTCGCACGTCGACATGCAGACTCTCGTTGTCGCCGAGCCGACGGATGTCGCCGGTCTCTAGCACCCGCAACAGCTTGGCTTGCACCGCGAGCGGTAGCTCTCCAATCTCATCGAGAAACAGGGTGCCGCCATTGGCGACCTCAAACAGTCCAACTCGTGACGTATCGGCGCCGGTGAAGGAGCCTTTTGTGTGCCCAAAGAGTTCACTCTCGATAAGGTTCTCTGGCAGCGCACCGCAGTTGACGGCGACAAATGGTTTTTCAGCACGTAGGCTTTGGCTGTGGATCGCGCGAGCTACCAGTTCTTTCCCGCAGCCGGTCTCTCCCCGGATCAATACCGTAGAGTCAGTGGGCGCGACCCGTCCAATTAATTTGCGGACAGCTTCCATCGACGCATGGCCGCCGATCAGGTCGCTGTGGCCCTCGGCGCGTTGGAGCCGATGCATGAGAGCCGAAAGCAAGCGTTTACCTTCACGCCGTTCACTGACTCGGCCAAGCAAGGTGGCGATATCCGCCAGGCGCGTCGGTTTGGTGAGGTAGTCGAACGTGCCGTGCTTGATCGCGTCGATCGCCGTCTCGGTCGACGGATTCGCTGTCATGATGATCGCCTCGATCTCAGGTCGAATCTCGCGTGCCTGAGCAATCACTTCGATGCCATTGAAACCCGGCATGTTGAGGTCGACCAGTAAGCAGTCGATGCGTTCACGCTTAATCGTTTCCACCGCCGTCACCCCATCCGGGCAAACCGTCACGCGGTAACCCATCCGCGGAAGCTCCTTCCGCATTAATTCTTGAAGTGGTTTCTCATCGTCGGCGAACAAAATATGCATGCTTGACTGAGCGTTCTCAGCGGCAGCGGCGCTTGCTTTGGCGGTCGTTTTTCGCTTGTCAGTCATGGTTTGATCGGAGGAGGTGATGAAACGAGGGGAATGTTGAAGAGGCGAGTGCGACAGGAGACCGGCACCGTCCCGTCGGAGGCGTCCATTTGGTGAGCCTGCTCCCGAGGGTTCGGTTGAGACCCAGTCCCAAGCGACGGTTTACGCGGCTTGAGGTTCGGCATTCTGCCAATGTCTCGCCGCATGGAGGTGCGGTTTGGAGGAATTGCTGCGACTGGCGACTTTATCAATGGGCAACCGTAATTCGAATTCCGAGCCGAATCCCTCACCTTCGCTGCGAGGAATCAACTGCCCACCGTGTTGGGACACGATGCGATACGAGATGCTCAGTCCCAGTCCTGTGCCATTGCCGTCACGGCGACGTGTGTAAAATGGCTCAAATAGGTGCTGCATCACCTCTGCGGTCATCCCGCATCCACTATCGCGAACTCGGATGCTGGCAAAGTCGCCTTCGTTGCGCAGGATGATATCGACGCGGCCGTCACTATCAACACTTTCCATCGCGTTGGTAACGAGGTTCAGGATGACTTGGCGAATTTCCTGTGAGTTGGCATAGGCGGCGACCGGTTCGACGACGTCGACATGAATGTGCTTGCATTTGTACTGGCCGAGTGTGCCGATCATCTCGACGACATCATTGACCAACGGGCTGACGTCGACGTGTTCACGTTCGACGTGTCCGACGCGGCTAAAGCTCAGCATCCGTTCGGTAATTGACTTGCAGCGATAGGCTTCGCCTTGAATTCGCTGCAGGTTCTCCTGGAGCGTTTCCATCAACTCTTCGTCCACCAAACGGTCTTCTTCGGGGAGCATGATGAGGTCGTTGACCCGCGACTCGAGGGATTCAGCACTCCAGGCAATCGCGGCCATGGGGTTGTTGATTTCGTGAGCGAAGCCCGCCGCGAGAAATCCGATGCCGGCGAGTTGTTCGTTGCGGATCACTTCGCGAGATCGGATTTTCACTTCTTCATCTTTGTCGTGGCAGATGCTTTGGATGTGCAGGAGGCTCTTTTGAAAGCGATCGGTGACTTCGTTGAGGATTTCGCCGAGCTCGCCAATCTCGTCATCGCTCCCCATTTCGATGCGGTGGCGATACTCGCCGCGCGCGACTAAGCGGGCACCCATCACAAGGTTGCTGAATGGTCCGATGACCATCATTTGAAAGAACCATACCATGGCCATCGTGATCAGAGCGGCGCACCCCAGTGCGATCCAGGCAATCGCAATCCCCGCGCGATGTTGCATTTTGACATGGTTGCTGAAACTCGCCATTTGGCTGTGGATCAACGCGAGGTGGTCGTGCGTTTCGGTAACCAATGCGGCGAGTTTTCCCGAGAGGTCGTTGCATCCTTTCTGAGAATAAACCACGAGCGAGCGAGGGTCTTGTCGCATGCGATCGATTTCTTGAATCCGTCTGGCGATTGCCTTGACCGATGCACGCTGCTCTTGAGTGTCGATCAGGGTGGCGGCCAAGTCTCCCTCCTCGACGGGCGGCGATTGATCGCAGACCTCGCACTCATCTGACGGACACTCGACCCCGATCGCATTGGCGTATAGATCCAGCGCCATCGTCAAGTCGAACATCACTTGATTGAAATTGCCACGCTCAAATTGCAGGTCATTTTGTGCGAACAAGGAGGACTCTGACGACCCGAACGAATCGATCATTCCCTCATGCGACTTCATCAGGCAAATTCGCGTATTGCTGTCGCGGGCGGCCGTCGCCCGCTCGCTCAAGTCGGTCGCCATCGGCAGTTCTCTAGCTCGCGTGCTGATGGCATCGGCAAGTGCCCGATACCGATAGAAGCCAATCAGCCCAACGATCGTCAATGACACAATGGTGAGCGTCAGCGTAATGACGCCAAAGAGCAGTTTGGTGCGAATTGAGTGGCGTTGCAGTAACCCGGTGACTGGAGTCCCTCGCTTCCAGATCCCGGAATCAGAGGCCGCTGGGCCGTCGGTGCAATCGAGGTCGACCGTACTGTTTTCGAACGAGTCCCATTCGCTCTCTCGCGACGCGTGCGACGTCATCGAGTCTGCGTCTGCCCCCGCGACGGCCAGATTCGTTTCCGCTACTTGCTTATCCGAACTGGTATGGGAACGCCGAAATCGAGATGCTCGGGCGGCTTTCCTGGAGTTGTCTGTGAACAGCAGGCGTTCCAGAAAACGCCAAAAACTTTGGGAATTGCGCATCGGTCGGCCTCCCAGGCCCATGACTCGCGTGAAACATCCATGTAACGGCTCGACGAGCGTATCGGGGAGCGGGTGCGATATCAAGATCGAAATGGCGGCAAAAAGGCACGGGTGTATGAGTGAGAATCGTTAAAATGCACGCATTTTAACGCTGAAACCCCCGCCACACGATTGACCAAATGCCATCCTGCAAATACGCTTTCCCGCTCATTGACGGTACTAAACCAATCGCGATTCGCGCGCCATGAGGCGGCCAGATGCTTCTGATCTGATGGTTTGGGCCGGTTTGGATCCAAAAACCCCCATAGGGACAGTTAGCGACGATGGCAAAGAAATCTGACGCAGCCAAAATGGTTTACTACTTCGGCAAAAAGAAAACCGAAGGCAAGGGTCACCCCAAAGCCCTCCTGGGCGGCAAAGGACTCAATCTCGCTGAAATGACCTCCATCGGGTTGCCCGTGCCTCCCGGCTTCACCATTACTACGGAAGTCTGCGGAGATTATTACACTCACGGCAAGCAATTGCCCGCCGGGTTGATGGACGAAGTCAATGAAGCGGTCAGCGAACTCGAAGATGAGCTCGGCAAGAAGTTCGGCGACAATGATAACCCGCTGCTTGTCAGCGTCCGCAGCGGTGCGGCCGTCTCCATGCCGGGCATGATGAATACCATCCTCAATCTCGGCCTCAACGACACGGCCACCGAGGGACTTGCCAAGTCCACTAAGAACGAACGATTCGCTTACGATGCCTACCGTCGTTTGATCAATATGTACGGCGACGTTGTGATGGGTTTGTCCCACCACAGCTTCGAAGAAGCCTTTGATAAGGTCAAAAAGAAATACAAGGTCACCGAGGACACCGATGTCCCCGCCGAAGGCTTGCGTGAACTCTGTGACGCATACAAAGCGGTTTACAAGAAACAAGCAGGCGAAGATTTTCCGCAGGATCCCATCAAGCAGCTCCAGCTCGCCATCGAGGCCGTGTTCGGATCGTGGAACGCAGACCGCGCGATCTCCTATCGCCGCATCGAAGCTGCCAAGGGTAACTCGCTGATCGCCAATCTGATCGGAACGGCCGTCAACGTACAAGCGATGGTATACGGCAATATGGGCGACGATTCCGGCACGGGTGTTGGTTTTACTCGCGACCCGAACACCGGACAAAATAAGTTCTACGGTGAGTTCTTGATCAACGCTCAAGGCGAAGACGTTGTCGCTGGTATCCGTACCCCACAGCCGGTTGCCGAAATGGGCAAGTGGGATAAAGCGGCTCACAAGGAATTGATGGAGATCAAGAAGAAGCTCGAAGATCACTACTCGGAAATGCAGGATATCGAGTTCACGATCGAGAAGGGCAAGCTGTTCATGCTGCAGACTCGGACCGGCAAGCGAAACGGCATCGCAGCCGTCAAGATCGCTTGTGACATGGTCAAGGAAGGCTTGATCACTGAGAAGGAAGCCGTCATGCGGGTGCCCGCCTCGGACTTGACCCACTGCCTGTTGCCGTCGTTTAAGCCAACTGCTCGCAACGCCGCCGATTTGCTCTGCCGCGGTCTCAACGCCTCGCCAGGGGCCGCCGTTGGTAAGCTCGCCTTCACCGCTCAAGAAGCTCGTGAACGCCACGAAGCGGGCGAAAAGGTCATCCTTGTCCGTCGCGAAACCAGTCCAGAAGACGTCGAAGGCATGTCTGCTGCCGACGGGATCTTGACCAGCACGGGTGGTGCGACCAGTCACGCCGCGGTGGTTGCTCGCGGTTGGGGCAAGTGCTGTGTCGCTGGTGCTAGCGACGTCACGATCAACGAGAAGGCCAAGAAGATCACAGTTGTGAACGCCGAAGGCCAAACTCGTACCTTCGGTGCTAAGGACACCATCAGCCTCGACGGGGCGACCGGTGATGTCATGGCCGGCGAAGTCGAAACGCAAGAACCGAAGCTTTCGGGCGACTTTGCACAATTGATGGAATGGGCCGACAAGTATCGCACACTGAAGATTCGCACCAATGCCGATTCTCCAGCGGATAGCAAACGCGCTCGTGACTTCGGTGCTGAAGGCATCGGGCTGTGCCGCACCGAGCACATGTTCTTTGAAGCCGATCGCATTATCCACATGCGGGCCATGATTCTCGCTGATACCGACGACGATCGTCGGGCTGCGTTGAAGAAGTTGCTGCCGTTCCAACGGAAAGATTTCGAAGGCATTTTCAAAGCAATGGCCGGATTGCCCGTCACCGTTCGCTTGCTCGATCCACCACTGCACGAATTCCTGCCTCACGATGCTGCCAGCCAAAAGCAAATGGCTGACGAGTTGGGCGTCAAGCCAGCCGACATCAAGAAACGTGGCGAAGCGTTGCACGAAGCCAACCCGATGCTCGGCCACCGTGGTTGCCGACTCAGCATCACCTATCCCGAAATTCTCGAGATGCAGGTGCAAGCAATCGTGGAAGCCGCGATCAATTGCTCCAAGAAGAATATCGACGCGATTGCAGAAATTATGATCCCGTTGGTGGGCACCGCTGCCGAGCTGCGCATCTTGCGTGAACAAGTCGAGGCGACGATCGAAAAAACCAAGACCGCCAAGAAGTTCGAAGGCGAGTTGCATATTCTGATCGGAACCATGATCGAAATCCCACGAGCATGTTTGACGGCCGACGAAGTTGCTCAGTACGCTGACTTCTTCAGCTTTGGTACGAATGACTTGACTCAGATGACATTCGGCTACAGCCGCGATGATATCGGCGGATTCTTGCCCGATTATCTTGATTCAAAGATTCTGCCCGTTGACCCGTTCCAATCGCTCGATCAAGCGGGTGTGGGGCAATTGGTGGAGATGGGTGTCACGAAGGGCCGCAGCGAGAAAACCAAGCTGAAGATTGGTATCTGTGGCGAACACGGTGGCGATCCGGCCTCGATTGGATTCTGCAACAAGGTCGGTCTCGACTACGTTTCGTGCAGCCCATTCCGCGTGCCAATCGCCCGTCTGGCTGCAGCCCAAGCTGCTCTAGAGCAACAGAAATAGTCGCTAACCGACAATAGATCGAAGCCTGGGGTGTGAGCCCCAGGCTTCGTTCGTAGGATGGGACCTCTGGTCCCGCTCGAGATCGATGTGCTCGCTCGGGACAATGGTCCCAAGCTACGGATACTTGCCCGAACCACTTTCAAAGCCCCGAACCATGTCCGATATTCACGCTAAGTACAACGAAGTCGAAAAGCTGATCGACGAAGACAAGTACGACGAAGCAATTCCTGCGCTGGAGGCAATCGTGGCCGAAGACGACACCTTCGTATTGGCTCATCTCGCCCTCTCGCGGGCATACACGAAGACCGACCAGCACGACCTAGCGATTCAGCATGGTGAACGCGTTTGTGAGCTCGAACCTGAGGACGCATTCAACTTCACGGCAATGAGTGTCACCTATCAGCGGGCCTGGGCCGGTACACAGAATCAAGAGTACATTCGCAAAGCAGAAGACGCGATGGCTCGCGCTCAGCAGCTCAACGCTCGCTGAAAATCTGTCTCGACTGTTGAGTACGACTCGCGGAGCGCGGCAATCCCGCCTGATGCAGTCACTTGGGCCGAGAAAAATCGGCTCAGTGCGACGCTTGCGATGTTCGCTCAGCGGATGTTCGCTCAGTGTTTCGCTCGTGTTCTCGATGGTGGAAAACTTCCGGAGCGGAGGAGGAGAAAGTCCGCCTTCCTTCCGGGAGGTCGGAAAAAAATTTTGCAATTGCTGTAAGGCCACCCGATTCCAACGGTAGACACTCTTGTGAGCCACGATTGTGGTGCACGGAACCATGTCCAACTGAAGGGTGATTAAATGGCATTCGACGTCAAGAATAAGACCGTATTGGTGACCGGTGCGAACCGCGGTATCGGAAAAGCAATCCTCGAGGAAGCGTTGCAGCGCGGTGCGACGAAAGTCTACGCCGCGGTGCGTGATGTTGACTCGGCGAGCCCCTTGATCGCCGAACATGGTGATCGAGTGGTTGCCATAGCATTTGATTTGGAGGATCCCGCGTCAATTGTTGCTGCGGCGAAATTAGCAGCGGACACCGAAGTTGTCGTCAATAACGCTGGTGTCTTGAAATCCGCTAGCGCGATAGACCCCAACGCGATTGATTCGCTTCAGTATGAGATGAACGTGAATGTTTACGGGCTGATGCGTGTTGCCCAAGCGTTCGCACCTGTGCTTAAGTCCAGTGGTGGCGGTGCCTTGGTGCAGCTCAACAGTGTTGTTTCGGTCAAGACGTTTGCAGATGTGGCCACCTACTCAGCATCCAAAGCGGCCAGTTATGCGATTACGCAGGGGCTGCGTGATTCGCTCCGAGATCAGAACACGCAGGTGGTTAGCGTTCATCCCGGCCCGATTCAAACCGATATGGCAACAGCGGCTGGGCTGGAGGAGAATGCCGAGCCACCGTCGGTGGTCGCGATGGCAATCTTTGATGCCCTTGCGGAGGGCCGGTTTCACGTTTGGCCCGATTCGATGGCGAAGCAGATCGGTGCCGCCTATCAAAGTTTTGCTGAGAATGTCGTCGACGCGGACATGGAGGAGAGTCCAGCGTGATCGCGTCGTCTTCTCCAGCAACTACCGGGCGATACAATGAATTGAAACCATTGTCGCCCTGCTGGAGACGCCGCATGTCCGAATCGCCGCCAACACGAGCAACGTTATTGCTGCGGTTGCGAAATCATGGTGATGGCGATGCCTGGCGAGAGTTTCTGCGTGACTATGGGCCCATGATCTATCGCTTCGTGCGTCGTCGTGGCTTGCAAGACGCCGACGCCTCCGATTTGGTTCAGGACGTGATGCGAAGTGTTGCGATGGCGATCAACCGACTTGAATACGAAAAAGAGAAGGGTGGATTTCGGGCGTGGTTGTTCACCATCACTCGAAATAAGCTCTCGACCTATTTTGAGAAACGCAATCGGCTCGGGCCGATCGGTAATGATTCCGGTCAGTACAAATTGCTCGGACAAGTGAGCGGCGACGACGGTGATCTCGAGCAGCAGTGGGAGCTTGAGTTTCAACGGCAACTCGCGGCAATCGCCATGGAGTCGGTGAAGCTAAAAACGGAAACAAAGACATGGATGGCCTTTGAACTTACTGCGATGAAGGGGCTATCTGCAGAGGAGGCTGGCGACCAGATTGGAATGTCGAAGGGCGCCGTCTACGTCGCCCGGAGTCGAGTGACGGCGAAGCTGCGGATTGAGATTGAACGACTGCTCGCCGAAGAAAAGGCTTAACAACGAATTATGAATGTTACATCCGCATGCCCGACGCCTGAACAACTCAGTGGTCTGATTCGAGGTTCCTTGTCCGTTGACGACAATATTCGTTTCACTGACCACATTGAAACGTGCGTAACCTGTCAAGGAGCTCTGCAGGCTGACGCGACCGGTGAACTGCCGATTGACGATCTTGTGTCGGGTGTGAAGAAATGGAATCCGGGCAAAGAATCGAACTATTGGCATGCAATGGCTCGCATCGAGCAGGAACATCCCAGTGGCATTCATGAGAACCGCACCACGGATCCTAGCGCCAATGGCGAGTTGGCGCAAACGAAGGATCCCGCCGGCGAGCTGGATTTCCTGGATCCGTCGGACGACCCAGCCTACCTCGGCAAGTTGCACCACTTCCAGATCGCCCGCGTGATCGGACGTGGCGGCATGGGGATTGTCGTGGAGGCTTTTGATCCTCATTTGCATCGTAGCGTGGCGATCAAGGTGCTCAATCCGCAGTATCAAGCCAACGATGTTGCCCGCCAACGATTCTGTCGTGAAGGTCGCGCTGCCGCGGCGATCTCGCACGAGCATGTCGTGCCGATGTACCACGTGGCCAAGGCGCATGAGGGTGAAGTTGCTTATCTGGTGATGCAACTGATTGAGGGCGATACGCTCGAACGCCGATTAAGTGATCGCAGTCCGTTGCCACCCAATGACGTCGCGCGGATCAGTATGCAAATTGCCGCGGGGCTGTCGGCGGCGCACAAGCGAGAAATGGTTCACCGTGATATCAAACCGGCGAACATCATGATCGAAGCGGAGACCGGTCGAGTCAAGCTAACCGACTTTGGGCTCGCTCGAGCCACCGATGATGTCAAGCTCACCAAAACCGGCATGGTCACCGGCACGCCCCTGTACATGTCGCCCGAGCAAACACTGGGCGAGACGGCCAATGAACAGAGCGATCTCTTTTCGCTGGGGGCGGTGATGTATGAGATGGCGACCGGCGTGGCTCCGTTTCAAGCTCCCTCGGCGCTCGGAGTAATGCAAAACATCATGCATCTGACGCCCGAAGCACCTCACAAGTTAAATGCGGCAATCCCACGTCCGCTTTCCGATCTGATCCTGTCGCTGCTAGCGAAGAAACCCGAGGACCGGCCTGAGTCTGCTAGCGCGGTGGCCACGGCCTTGGCATCGATCGTCAATGGATACGGCCCGATTTCGCCTCTTCAAGTACCCAGCGTCGCCGCGAAGGAAGTTAAAAAACTCTCGGGAAGTTACCGGCGTTTGGAGCGTCGCTGGGTGATGGCGGCATGGGGGGCCGCTGCATTCGGCTTGGTTTGCCTGCTAACGGCCGGATTCGTAATGTCGCGTACCGACACTGGCGATGATTTCCCCTCGGTCATCTTGCCCGATAACCCCGGTACCGTTTGGTCGGTCGACTTCGCACCTGACGGAGAGCGGTTGGCGGCGGCGATCGAAGATGGCAGCGTCCGAATTTGGGATATTGGCAATCAACAGTTATTAAAGAGTTTTAACGCCCACCGGGGGATTGTGTGGATGGTTGCCTATCATCCTACCCGCCCGCTCTTGATGACCAGCGGGGATGACTCATCGATCAAACTATGGGACTCCGATCACTACGAATTGGTCAGTGAATGGAAAGCAGACAATGCGGTCCGTAGCGTTGCATTCTCACCGGACGGCCATCGTGTCGTCGCTGGTGATGTCGAAGGCACCATCCATGTGTATGACATCGATACTGGCGAACAGCTCGCCCGCAAAAACCAACCGGGCTCCATTCTTGGTATCGATTACTCCAGTGATGGCAAACTCATCGCGAGTGTCGGCAGCGATAAAGTGGTGAGAGTGTTCGATGCTGAGACGCTCGACGAGCGCAATACGCTCGCGGGCCACGACGGCCCGATTTATAGCGTCAAGTTTGCTCCCGATGGCCCGCTATTGGCATCCGTAGGATGGAACAAGAACGTTCGTGTTTGGAATACCGAGACTGGCGCCGAAGTGATGAATCTCGTCGGCAGTGAAGGAGACATCTGGGGGGTCTCCTTCTGCGGCGACGGCACGCATCTTGTCACCGGTGAACAGGGAGGCGCCGCTCGCGTCTGGGATCTCTCCAACGGTGACGCGATCACAACGCTCCGCGGCCACGCCTCGGCTGTCCACAATGTTTCCCTCGACCCGACCGCCCACCGCATCGCCACCAGCAGTCGCGACGGGACTGTCCGTGTGTGGGACATGAGCTGCGTGGTGCCAAAGTAACGCGGATGCCGGGCGGTTAAATCGCCTCGACAGCTATTTGTCCGACGACGGTTCGCCGATGGCGATTAAGCAGTTCCCGACACGGAGGATCAATGATCCGTCGGCGACGGCCACCCCGTAGAGCGTGGGTTTGCTGAACATCGCTGCGGCGCTGCGACGTTCCTCCGTGGTCTCTTCGGCAAGAGGTGTTTGGGCCGGGAGTGTGTCTTCCGTCCAGGATTCATTCTCGGCCAAAATCTCGAAATCGCGGCCTGCCGCGAGCACCGTTACGAGCCCTTGCTGGCCAAAGAAATAAATTCGACCTCCGACAGCAAGAGGCGTCGCCCAAGAAGATTGTTTGATGCGGTTGGCGTAAACTTGCTCGCCGCTTTCGGCGTCGAAGCAATACACGACCCCCGCCCGGTTGATCCAATAAGCGAGTCCCTCGTGAATGATCGGCGACGCCCAGCTCGGGGATGCTTTTTCAGCAATCCATTCGCGTTTGACTGTCCATTCATCATTTTCTCGGGATACTTGCAGCAGGCAGTTGGAATCCGCCGCTGAGCCAGCGTCCTCACCGTTGCGACCTGCCGAGGCACCAATCAAGAAACGCCCATTTCCAGATTCGATCGGAGTTGTTCCCGTATTGCCACCAATGTCCGTGAACGTCCACAGCAGATCACCGGATGCGGCGTCATAACCATCGACACTGCCCGCTGAGCTGACGACGATTTGCGTGGTGCCATCAATCTCCATTACCGCTGGCGAGCTCCAGCTACGGCGAGGTGTTCGCTCAGCCTTCCAATTAGTCGCGCCGGTCGCCTTGTCGATCGCCAGCAAGCAGCTCGGGCCATCGTGTTCAAGCAAGACATATACGTGTGACTCTGTTTGACATGGTGAGGCGCCCAGGCCAAATTCCGCTGTCAAAGGGCCGTCATCTTTGCCCAGGTTTCGCCGCCATAGTTCGTCGCCATCGTGAGAGTATGCGATGCAGTCGCCGCTCTCGAAGAACGAAACCACGCGATTCGCATCGACAACCGGCGTCGGTGCGGCGCGGCTGACGTAGTGTGAGTTTTTCACCGGGAACGAGTTTGCAATGCTCTTCCGCCATTTTTCTTTGCCGCTTGCTGAGTCTATGCAGACGGTGTGATAAGTGTCCTTGTTCGGCCCCTCCACGCTGGTGGCGAAGATGTGACTGTCCCAGATCACCGGGCTGGATTGACCGTACCCTGGCAGCTCAACCTGCCACGCCACATTCTCAGTCGGCGACCAGTTCAGCGGCACGGACTGCGCGGACTTATGTTTTGCTCCGGCGCCTAGAAAGGCTGGCCAGACGCTGCCATTGCTGGTCATC
The DNA here is from genome assembly GCF_007860105.1 of Allorhodopirellula heiligendammensis. NCBI lineage: Bacteria > Pseudomonadati > Planctomycetota > Planctomycetia > Pirellulales > Pirellulaceae > Allorhodopirellula > Allorhodopirellula heiligendammensis. The sequence goes on along the minus strand of NZ_SJPU01000001.1, from coordinate 352,862 downwards.
GCTGCAAGGAACAGCATGAAAATCGAAGTCATCTTGATGTCTCAATGTTGAAAATGAATGAAAGTAGGGGCTTGAGTCAGTACGCTGGAATCACTTCCTGGTCGGCAATCGAACCGAGCAAACGCCAGGGTTTCAGGTCAATTGAATCGGTGATGAAATGGACTGAACCATCCGCGAATACTACCATCACGCCACCCACGTGACGACTGCGACCGCTCATGATCGCTGCGTAGCGCGAGTAGCAATCGTTCTCAAGAGCGTTGGGGCCGCGGTGATGGTGGTACGCTGAATCATTGACTGAGCCATCTGCCCATTTTTCTCCACGGCTAAAGATCACTGGGCTGGCATCGTTCAAACACCAGGAGTCTTCGATAGTTGGAGCCGCCGCGTCCCACACCGAGGCTGTTACCCGTTCGGCACCTGAGTTGGCGACGCCACGCGTGCTGTCGGGCAGGCCTGATCCCACGAGCGTTTCGCAGAATGCAGCAGTATTGGAACTGCCATCGAGGATGTCTCGAAATCGCTTGCGGGAGTCAATATAGAACAACCCATCGCAATTCTCGTAAACCCCACCATCCTGCGCGGTGCCGTTGTTCGCGTGATAATTGCATGCGCCCCATTCTTCGCTGACGCGTTGATTGACATCACTTGGACACAGGAACGTGGGCACCTGCGTGGCGACGGCGCCACCGAGATCTGGATGCGTCACCACTGCGGGGGGTGGCCCCATCGAAAAAATGAAGAGTGGTTTCTGAAGGTCAATGGCCCCATAGATCGCCGATTGTTCAAGATACGGGGTGAGCAGTGCCAGCGGCCCCCAGCGGTAGAACGATTGTTGCGATGCTGGGACAGGTGCGATTGCTTGTAGTCGTTGTGATGGGAAATGGTTAAGTGCGTCGTGATGCATATGCAGCCCGAGGCCAAGCTGTTTCAGATTATTGCTACACGACATCCGCCGTGCGGCTTCGCGGGCCGCTTGCACGGCCGGCAAGAGCAAGCCTACTAGAACGCCGATAATGGCTATCACGACAAGCAGCTCGACAAGTGTAAATCCATTCCGCCCCCAGGCGGAGCGATTCCGCACAGCATGGGCGACATAACGGTGAATGATCATGGGAGTATGTTTGGGTGGTTTGAATGAGTGAATGGTAGCTATCGAGGGAAACACCCGTGCCGATCGCGGCAGACCACGCTGGTGTGACGGGCGAACCTCGGAATATAGACGGGGAGCGGTAAGATCAGCACGCAGCGTTTCCCCGTCCGTCCGTGCAGCCTCGCGCGGCAGGATGGGGCTCCAACGCCCGATCGTTGACCTGTTTCGATGCTGGTTGCAGAATTCAATCTTGGCGGGCGGCCGCGAATAATTGAGCGCGCGCAGTCGTCGCCAAGTGACCAGGTACGGCCAGTGAAGAACCAGCAGAGGAGTCAATCGGCCTGACTAGGGCACCGGCGGATCGAGACTGGTCGAGACCGATGGCGACCGGTCATTGATAATCGGTAACTGATACAAGAAGGGGGGATCTGGTCGGGTTAGCATCGGGGGGCGTGCGTTGATGATCACGCACGACAGCAGTGACCAAACCAGCTCAATGCCTCGGCACTTGGCTGCACTCTCAAGAATCACGAGGCGATGAACTTGCGGGGTCTCAGCAGGAGATTTACTCGCTGGACTCGGCGTGGCAGTCGTGCAGTGACTGCAGCAACTACTCCGACGAGATGATGGCGTTCCGGCAAGTCGCGCCGACTGAGTCACTCTCGCGACGAGAAACGCGGGCGGTGTGACATCGTTTTCGCTGGCCCACTGCAGTTTATCGGCATCGGAGTGGCAACAGCAGCGATCCCAGCAGAAATCGGCATCCACACAGCCACAGGGGCAATTCTCGCAGGGGAATCGCCCCTCCTTGGCGGGTACCTTGCGGGTGAGCGGAACTCCGGTCAATCCAAGCAGCAACACCAGTAGCAAGACGCTACAGATCAGGCGTCGCCAAACCGAGCTGGCGAATTGGCTCAATGGATTGAAACCGAACAATCGAGAACCCAAACAATGACGAACACTCGCAACAGGTCCGCTCCTCACCCTACCTACACTACTCCAAGTCTCGGGGCCCATAAAGGGGCACAGTGTCGCCGTGCCGCCGTGTCGCAGGATAGCGAGGTTGAGACTTGAGTCCACTCTCTCGCAGGGTGCTAACGTCCTCGCCTCCATCCGCCCGGACGGGTATGATGGCGACGAACCCAGCTACCCTTCATCCCCTCTGTGACCGCTGACGAATGCTCTCGACTGCCGCCAAGCATAACGCTGCTCAAACTGACATTGCCTTTCAGCGCTGCATCAATCCGAGCTGCGCCGCCACCTACGAGACGATGAGCATTCGCACGTCGTGCGACCGCTGCGGCGATTTGCTGGATATCGCTTACGATTGGGACCGCGCAGGCGTGCCCACTCGTTTAAGCGACTTTGAAGCGATGTGGAGTCAACGCAACGTTCCCATGCGTTTTTCAGGGGTGTGGCGGTTTCATGAATTGCTGCCCTTCGCCCCCCACGACAAGATCGTGACAGTTGGGGAGGGACAAACACTCCTGCAGCAGGCTGATGAAGTGGCAAAATACGTCGGCGTGAACCCGGGCCAATTGCATCTGCAGTACGAAGGCATGAACCCCTCGGGCAGTTTTAAGGACAATGGGATGTGCGCTGCCGTTACGCACGCAGGGATGATGGAAGCGAAGCGTGCAGCCTGCGCGAGCACTGGAAACACGAGCGCATCGTTGGCACTCTACTGCAGCGCCACCCGTGCCATGAAGGCAGTCATCTTCATCGGCAGTGGTAAAATCAGCTACGGTAAACTCAGCCAAGCGTTGGACTACGGCGCCTTGACAATCCAGATCGCTGGCGACTTTGACGATGCCATGATCCGCGTCAAAGAAATCGCCAAGGAGCTCGGTATCTACTTGGTCAACAGCGTCAATCCATTTCGTTTGGAAGGCCAAAAAACCATCATGTTCCGGGTGCTCGAGGCCCTCCGCTGGGAAGTTCCTGACTGGATTGTTGTGCCGGGCGGAAACCTGGGCAACAGCAGCGCATTTGGAAAGGCGTTCAGTGAGCTGTATCAGCACGGACTGATCGATCGCATCCCACGACTGGCTGTGATCAACGCCCGCGGTGCCAACACGCTGTATGAACTCGTGCAGAACCACGGTGTTCGCTGGAACGGCGGCGATGTGAGCATGACATCGATTACGCAGTACAACGATGCCATGGACCGCGATGGCAAGCGGGCTGATACGATCGCGAGCGCTATCGAGATCAATCGACCCGTGAACCTAAATAAATGTTTGCGAGCTCTCGAAGTCATGGACGGGGTCGTTCGCGAAGTCGACGACCAGCAGATACTCGACGCAAAAGCCCAGGTTGGTGCCGGGGGGTTCGGCTGTGAGCCGGCGTCTGCGGCTAGCGTCGCGGGCACGAAGCTGCTTCGCAGTGAAGGTGTCATCGCGCCGAGCGACCGGGTGGTTTGCATCTTGACGGGCCATGAGCTCAAAGATCCGACCGCGACGGTCGCGTATCATACTTCTGACAAAGAGCTCTTTGACAAAACTTTGGGTAGCCGTGGTGTTACCGAAGCCGGATTTGCGAACCGCGCCGTACCGGTCGCTAACGACCTCCACGCCATCATTGAAGCGATTCAGCAGCACGGCTGAGTCACCTAATCCATCTTCAAGCATTCTTCACAATCCGCAAACGCGAATCCCACGCGCAGTCGCTCTAATCTTTTCCGCATCGCAGGAAATGAAAATTAGCAACTCACTCAAAGGGATGAGCGGATGTGGACTCGACTGAACGGACGAATCAACACAACTCGTGGCGATCACGAATGTCCCGAGCGGCACGATGACATTGCGTCATTGATGCTGTTTCTGTTGGGCGTGTATGACCCATTTTCTCCAGTGCACGATGTTGATGCGCATGAGGAGCCCCCGCTGGTTGAGCCAGTTCGGGGGGATCGATCCCGGTGCGCAAAACCCATGCAGCGTTGCCGCGCTTCTCAGCGAGCCGCTGCGCAAATTGATAGCGTGACCCCCGCCAGATTTGGCGACTGAACACTGGGTTGCTGTAACGGCATCGCGTGTCCCCTTCTTAGAATCGGCATGGGACGTGCATTCTGCTCAATGCCATCAGACTTTTTCGCGCGTCCAATAAGACAGACGGCGATCGTCACCCACACTTGAGCAATATTAATGAGAACCGGATTTCTGATCGACATGGACGGTGTGATCTACCGTGGCAGCCAATTGATCCCAGGAGCAGATCACTTCATCGACGTCTTACTCCGCAACGACATCCCGTTTCTGTTCTTGACAAACAACAGCCAACGCACCCGTCGGGATGTTCAGACAAAACTGCAACGGATGGGCATACATGTCGAGGAGTCGCACGTATTCACCTGCGCCATCGCCACCGCTCGCTACCTCGCCAAACTGAAGCCCAACGGCACAGCTTACATCATTGGTGAGGGCGGCCTGCTACAGGCAATGCATCAGAACGGTTTCTCGATCGTCGATCATGCGCCCGATTTCGTCGTGGTCGGAGAAGGGCGGACAGTCACTCTGGACGCACTCGAATCGGCCGTCAATATGATTCTGGGTGGAGCCAAACTGATCGCGACCAATATGGACCCAAGTTGCCCTACTCAATCGGGAACCCGTCCGGGCTGCGGGGCAACGGTCGCCTATCTCGAAGCCGTCACCGGCCGCAAAGCGTTTAGCGTTGGGAAACCGAGTCCAATCATGATGCGAGCGGCGAGAAAGGAATTGAATCTGGCTACGTCGCAAACCGTCATGATCGGCGACACCATGGACACCGATATCCTCGGCGGGGTGCAAATGGGATATCGCACGGTGCTGACCCTGACGGGCGGGACCCGCCGCGAAGATCTCGAGCAGTTTGCCTATGGTCCCGATGTGATTGTCGAATCGGTTGCCGAACTTTGCGATATCAATAGTTTTGTGCAGAGTAGCCTTCCCGTTGGCAACCGTGACGACGACACAATTCACAATTTTAGGGAATGGGCGTTAGCTAACGCTTAGTTCTCACCTCGTTTTACCTCGTTTCACTTCACTTCAAGTCGTTTACATCCTGTAAGAGTTATCAATGAAGAACTTTCGATCCGGTTTCACTTTAGTTGAGTTGTTGGTCGTTATTGCCATTATCGGTGTGTTGGTGGGATTGCTGCTGCCCGCGGTCCAGGCAGCGCGAGAGGCTGCACGCCGGATGCAGTGCTCCAACAATATGAAGCAGCTCGGACTGGCAATCCACAACTACCACAGCGCCTATGATCAATTGCCCGTAGGGGCCACTCATTTTCAAGGCTACAGTGGTCCTTACCCGGACTACCCGCATGTCAGCGCTGCAATCTTCCTGCTGCCTTTCCTCGAAATGGGCAATCTCTATCAAGGGATTGAACGGGATGCGAAGAATGCCGCGCCAGGATCGTCGATCTGGAGTTCACCGACCCTTCAAAATGCCGGCCCCCAGGGTGCATTCCTCTGTCCTTCGGCGCCCAACGCTACCAACAGCGAGTACAGCACCGTTTCAAAATGTCTCTATGTATTCTCGACTGGGGATGCAATGTGGCACAACAACCGCACCGACGCTCAGGAAGGTGGTTCGACTTCAAAAATTGACTCACGCAGCATGTTTGTCAATGCATTGGAGGCCTCGATGCGTAGTAGTCGGCGAGCCTTCCGGGATTGTACCGACGGTCTGAGCAATACGATTGCGATGAGCGAGGTTACCGGGGCCCCCCGCGAACAAGCACTTGTGAAGGGTGATGTTGGTCGTGCGAGTGCGCTCTATAACGGTTCAACCGCGATCCCGGCAGCATGTCTCACTGTTGCACTTACCGAAGACCGCATCCAGTACCAGACTGGAATTGATTGTTGGCGCGGGCTGATTCTTGGCGATGGACGAGCCGTTAATAATCGGTTTACAACGACACTCTCACCCAACTCGCCGTCGTGTGCCTACTCTGACAGCAATTATGCCTGGGGAACTTTTGCCCCCACGAGCTACCATCAGGGCGGTGTTCAAGCTCTCATGCTCGACGGGTCTGTGCAGTTCATTACTGATTCAATTGACGCGGGGAACGCGAATGCCGCTCAAGTAAGATCGGGTACAAGCCCATATGGTATTTGGGGCGCGATGGGCTCGCCGCAAGGCAGCGAGACGACGTCTTCTTTGTAGACCTGCGGCCAGTCGCTCGGCTTGGTCGCGTTGGTTGGACCAACGCGATCAAGCCTCTCATCTTAAAACTCAAACTCTCAATACATCCTCCTAACATCCATGAACATGTCCGTCTCGTTTCGTTTATTCTCTTACCTCACCCTGCTCCTATGCATAACGTCTGGCTGTTCGACAGACGACCGTCCTGAAGGGTTGCCCGACCTGCAGCCCTTGGTCGTCAAAGTGTTGCAGTCCGGAAGCCCGTTGGCCGGCGCCAGTGTCCGCTTGATACCGAACGACGCCACGAATCCTTGGGCCCTAGGTGGTACCACTGACGACAACGGTGAGGCTGCCATTCAAACCAATGGGAAATACAGCGGAGCACCGCTGGGCGAGTACAGGGTTACCGTCAGCAAGTTGCAATCCGATACTCCGGCCACCGCCAGCGACGATCCATCCGGTGCTGTCGAAGGGAAAACGTTTCAATTGGTCGACCTGGCCTATCAGTCTCAGCAAAAGACTCCAAGTACCATCTCTGTCACCGCCGAAGACGATTCGGTCAAAATTGTTGATGTTGGTGCAGCGGTGAAAAAGCAGTTGCCCAAGTTATAATGACCGGCCGTGGAAGGGAGTGTATCCGAACGGTTTAACGAGTCGTCGCCGTCTTCCGGTTGTCAGTGTCAACGACGAGCGGCGGGGCGGTAGAACGAAAGAGGATGAACTCCATATCACGCACCGAACAAGTTTGAGGTCGAAACGGCAGCCCTGGGCTGCCGTTTTCGTTGAGGGGCTCGATTCATGGGCCACCTGATGAGTGTCTCGGCGGGCATTTCTACATTCGTATCATGCGCTCACGGAAGGATCTGAGTGCCCGTGTCTGCCATCGCCCCCGCGGTCCGCACTCGGAACGCATGCTCGTTGCATCCGCACCCATTGACCGCTCTGCCAAGAATGCCAGCTAGGCGCGAGGACCTGCTGGTCACGAGGACCTGCTGGTCGCGAGGTCCTGCTGGTCGCGAGGTCCTGCTGGTCGCGAGGCCTTGTTGTACAAGAGGCCCTGCTGGGCAAGAGATCCTGTCACCGGTACTGGATTTCCCAGGACAATGGAGTCGGTAGTCCAAGCAACGCGTTTCGGGGGAGCATGCCGTCGTTTGCTCGCTGCCTTCATTCGCTGCGGAGTTCGAGTACGCTGAAAATGGCTCGGTGGTCGGACGCGACGGCTTCGTCGAGCACCTGGGTTTCCACCACCTGCCAACGTTCTGCAGGATGAAACAAAATGAAATCAATTTGCCGGGTTGGTTGCCCCACTGGAATCGTCGGCATTGGTTTCTCGTTCGTTCGTTTCCAAACTTGATCGAAGCGAGAGATTGTGGCGCTGCCAATGACGTCATTCATGTCTCCCATCAAGACCGCCGGGGATGAATCCGACTTGACCAAACCATTGATAAACTTGGCAGATTGCACGCGGGCGACATCACTACGCCGATGGTCTAGATGAGTCGCCAAGAGGCGCAGCGATGAGTCGAGTTTGGGTGCCGAGATCGTCGCCATCATCACACCTCGCGGCTCACCCTCGTCTACGTTCGGCAGGGGATGATTGCTGAATTTTGTGATGGGGAATCTCGAAAGAATCGCGTTGCCGTAGTGACCGCCTTGCAGTTCGATGTTGCCGCCAAACACCACATGCATGTCAGTCAATCTTGCTAGCTCGGCAGGTTGGTCGACGTCACCGGATCGATTCACTTTCTGATCGACCTCCTGGAGAGCCACTAAGTCAGGCTCGACAGAGCGAATTACGCTGGCAATCCTTGGTAGGTCGAGCGAACCATCGACACCTTCACCATGATGAATGTTGTAGCTGAGTACACGCAGGGAGATCGGTTCAGCGGCGTAAGTACTTGCTGTGGCGAATAGGACGGAGAGGGTGAGCAAAGCAATTTTCATCATCGAACTCAAATGGAGAGGGGCACAAGTGGAGAGGGGCACAAGAAACCACCGATCGATGTTAGGGGGAAAGACGCCGCAAGGCTGGTTCGATCGACTACTTACTGTAAACGCTCTATCCTGCATTGGCAGGGGGACGCATTGGCAGGGGGACAGTCGGAAACCGTCGCATTTCAACGAGCGGGGGGCGGTCGCCACATACGCGAACGCGTGACTGCGGTGATCGGGTGGGCTAGACTAGGCGGTTGCCAGCTTTTGCTCTCCCGTCTCGGATCCTACCTCCATGCGACTTGCTGATTTGTTTCGCGCCCGCGATGTCTCACGCATCGAATCATTGCGTTTGGTTGCCCGCCAAGCGGTTGAGGGGCTAGCGGTGGGACGGCATCGATCTCCGCATAAAGGCTCTAGCGTGGAGTTCAAAGAGCATCGGCCCTACGTGCCGGGCGACGAACTGAAAAATATCGATTGGAAAGCCTTCGGTAAAAGTGACCGATTGTATATTCGTGAGTTTGAGGAGGAAACGAATCTACGTTGCATGCTATTGGTCGATCAGAGCGGTAGCATGGCCTACGGGGGCGAGCGTGCACGATCAGTCAGTCACAACGCGCAGGAAAACGCGTCGAGTACCACGTCCCCGCCACCGCCCTCGTGGTGGGATGGTACGAAGCAAGAGTATGCGACAGGTCTAGCCGCGGCGTTTGCGTACTTGATGCTTTCCAATCAAGATTCTGTTGGGGTGATGACCTTTGACGCCAAAGTCCGCGACTATGTACCGCCGCGCATGTTGCCCTCACACCTGAACGTGATTTTGAACTCACTGGCACAGTCACAGCGGGGCGGTGAGACGGATTTAGGCACGGTGTTGCGGCAAGCATCGGTCAAGTTGCCGCGGCGGGGGTTGGTCGTTTTAATTTCCGACGGCTTTGGTGACGTCGAATCGCTCGGCCGGTCGCTGACGCTGCTCAGGGGTGGGCGGCAGGACGTCGTGTTCCTGCAGGTAGTCGATCCCGACGAGTTAGATTTTCCCTTTGACGAACGGATTGACTTTCGTGATCTTGAACGGGACGAGCGACATGAGGTGATTGATGCTCGCCAAATTCGCACACGATATCTGGAGTCGTTGCATCGCCACAATGACATGATCGCTGCTGCCTGTCGCCGCAATCATGTCGACCACCTGTTGATCAGCACGGACCTGCCGCTGGTGGATTGTCTGTCACGGTTCATCACACTTCGTATGGCAGGCCCGGTCTCCGGAGCGGCAGGCGATGTGATTCATCGCCGCACGGTTCTGGAGGACATGCCATGAGCTTTATCAATGCAGCGATGGCATTAGGCGCGGCGGCGTTTGTCGTGCCGCTGGCCATACATTTATTGTTTCGCAGTCGCTTCCGCACGCTCGATTGGGGGGCGATGTTTCTGTTGCAAGACGTTGTCAATGCCAATCGTCGAAGGATGCAGTGGCACCAATGGATCCTGTTGGCACTGCGTTGTGCTATTCCGATTTTGTTGGCACTCGCGATGGCACGGCCGCTGCTCTCATCGATCGGCGGCCGTTCGCTGGCGGGGCAGGCGCCGGTGTCATTGATCTTGATGATTGACGATAGCCGGTCCATGTCGGCCACAAGCCGCTCGGTGCGGGCCGTGGAGTCTGCAAACGCGTTACTTGATTCGATGTCCCGGCGCGACGAAGTCATCCTCATGTCGAGCAGCCAATTGGTGTCAGCACCCAGGCGTGGATCGCCCCGCGACGCTCGCGAGATGATTCGCGACCTCCGCTTTGATGGCCCACCGATGAGTCTATCTGTAGCATTGCAGGCCGCCGTCGACGCGTGTCGCGATGCGGCGCACCCCTACCGTCGCATCGTGCTAGTGTCCGATTTTCAGGAGAACACGTTCGCAGGATCCAGCGTCGATAATCACTCGCTGGTGTTGGAGGTAATCGATCATCTCGACGAGCGATTGGCCGGGTTTGAGCCACGGCCGCAAGTTGATTTTTTAGATGTCACCGAAACAGATGCGGATTCCAGTACGCTCGCAAATGTGCTCGTCGAGTCGGTATCCACTGACGCCGCCGCAATTCTTGTTGGTCAATCGGTATTGCTGACAGCATCGATCCGCAATGACTCGGAATTGCCTGTCACTCATCTGCGGGCGGGTTGGATGGTGGACGGGCGTGTGCTCCACACCCAGACGGTTTCGATCGAGCCTCACGGCACGACAAAGTTAAATTGGCAAACCACGTTCGAGAAGCCAGGAGGGGCGAGTGTGGGATTGTCGATTGAGCACGCCGACGCAATTGCCGCCGACAATCGGCGTGAGTGGGCGATCGAGGTGTCGAGCCCCGTCCGTGTTTGGTTGGTCGATGGTCAACCATCGCGGCAGCCACTGCACAGTGAAACAGATTTTCTCAAGGTCGCACTCAGTCCCTTCGCGTTTCAATCTGCTGTTCGCCGTGCAGGCTCGAGCTTTCGGGAGCCAAGCTCGAGCACTCGGGGGCCAGGCTCGAGCACTCGGGGGCCACGTCATCTCGCGATCGCCCAACAGGATCTCGTTTCAACCCAGGTGATGTCAGAGAGGACCTTGGTGAAGACTCTTGAGCCCATGATTGCAGCGGAGTCACCGATCGCTGACGAGACGGGAGAAGGATTCCCGGATCTGATCGTGCTGGCCAACGTTAAACGCCCACCTTCCCTACCCAATGGAACGGATCTGCTCGATCACTATCTCGCAGCTGGCGGACGGGTGCTGTTTTTCGATGGAGATCAGGTTGACTCCTCGGCGTGGTCAGAGTGCCCGTGGTTACCTGCCTCACCGCAGCAAGTCACAAGTGCCGGGGAGAGGCTTTATCGAATCGAACCACCGGGAGCGAAGCTGGCGGTTTGGCGATCGCTCGGCGATGCCGAGGATTCTCTATTCGATTCGGTGGACGTCAAACGACTGCGCACGATTACGCCGCACGACAAATCAGTGTCGATTTGGCTTCACACCGATGTGGGGGCGCCCCTGGTCGTTGCGAAAACCATTGCGCCTGGAACGGACTGGGATGAGGCTGGACCGGATCGAGTATCAACCAGCGGGCGGGTGGTGCAGTTTGCCATCCCTTGCGACACGGCGTGGTCCAACTTGCCACTGCGACCGGTATTCCTCCCGATGATGCAGGAACTCGTGATGGAGATGGTCGGCTCGGATTGTCCAGGCGACGTGCTGCCTGGCACCGCGATGGTGATTGTTCCCGTTGGCCGTTTCGATGAGTCGGATGCGAGAGTGTGGGAAGTTTCCATGCCCGGGAAAAGTACTCAAACGCTATCGGTCGCTGCTCGAGCTCCACTCGTATTCACAGACACGCAGCAAGTCGGTGCCTATCGATTTGAGCATGTCCGCGTCGGCGATATGGAGAACTCCAGTAACGACTCCGGTAAGGACACCGTGGAGGCGTCTGTTCCGATCCATCGAGCAGCAGATCCGTTGGTCATGCCGCAGGTTCGAGTAGTTGAGGTTCCGGCGGAGGAGTCGACACTGCGCAGCGTTGCACCGGAGTTGCTTACGGAGTGCACTGAGCGGATGGGGGCGAATCTTTTCAGTGATGCAGATTCTCTTGTTGCCGCCACGACGCGGGATCGGTTTGGCGTCGAGGTTTGGCGACCGCTGCTGTGGTTGCTGTTGGTGGTGATGATTGTTGAGGTGATGTGGCAGCAGTTCGGGGTGACTCGATCGGCCAATCGTTTTTCACGTTCTCACGCCCAGGCAACGACATGAGTGACGTGGTTGCGAACCTGCGATTCTCCTCTGAGCTGCCGACTTGGCTGATCTTACTGGGGGCATTGTCCGCAGGAATGATCGTGATGCTGCTCTACCTTCGCGAAACGGCGAAAATCGATCCACCTTGGTCTTGGTTGCTGCCGGCGATGCGCGGTACCGCTGTTGTGCTTGCCTGTTTTTTATTGGCGGGGCCTGTTTGGCATCACCGTCACGTGATCGGCAATCCAGCACGCGTGGTGTGGGCGGTCGATCGATCGCAAAGCATGAGCGAACAGGATTCTCAAACGCAGGTTTCGCCGGATCGGCTGCGGCGGGCAACCGATCTGTTGTTCGGCCAACCAGGACATGAAGGCTGGATCGAACAACTGCGAGACACTCACCTGATGGATGTTGTTGTGTTCGATGACTCCGCGAACTTGGCGTGGAGTTCGTCGTCGACCGATGAGATGCCAACCCTTCATTCGGGTGATCTGCGGGACCTGACACGACAAATGGACGACCACACGCGGGCGTTGCTGGAGAATGCCAATGGGGGCGGTACCGACTTGAGTTCGCCACTCCGTGCAATCGCAGAGGGTGTAGGCCGGGAAATTGCAAGTGATCGCCATGATGAGGAAGCATCGCGAGCGGTCGTGCTGTTCACCGATGGGCGCGACTCGGCTGGGCGAGCGGACGCGGGGGAAGTTGCCGCGCGCCTCGCTGATGTCGGCTGGACGGTTCACACCATCGGGATTGGAAGTGTGGACGAGCCCGCGGACATTGGCATCGTCGACGTTGATGTACCTCAGCGGGTCGCTGATGACGGACACGTCGCCGGACGAGTATGGGTCAAACACTTTGGGTACGAAGGCAAAAGTGTGCGGGTTGCGATTCAGAGCGGTCAGCAGACGGTTTGGTCGGACACCGTAGTCGTTTCTGGGGACGGGAGTTCGCCCGTTGATTTTAATTTTCCGGTGGAACCATTGATGCAGCAGGCGAACCAGGACGAACTCCGTGGCGTTGATCGCGATACGGTGGCGTTGGCATTGTCAGCTCAGGTGTCAATGGTAAGCGAACGGGATCAGGTTATTTCGAATCAGGAGAACCAGCCGTCTGCGATGATCAGTGCAGACGGAACCGCGTCCAACGATTCCATGGAGTTTCGCATTGCGGCGGCTAGCCGTGATCGGCGACTGTTGATTCTCGATGGCTCAGCACGATGGGAAACCCGCTACTTGAGAAACCTGTTTTCGAGAGATCCTGCCTGGGAGGTAGATACCGTCTTGTTTGGTCGCGGTACCGATATGCCGCAGGTCCGCCGCGGTGAAGACCCTGGGGAGCTGCCGGAATCCGTCCGAGCTTGGTCGCGATACGACGCAGTTATTCTCGGTGAGATCCCGCCGGATCAATGGACCGAACAGGATGCTGAGCAGCTATCGGAGTTTGTCGCTGGCGGTGGCGGGTTGATTGTCGTTGATGGTTCGTACCGCCGCCTCGCAGTTCTGGCCGAGCAATCCATCATGGCGGGCATGATCCCAGTTCAATTTGATTCCACCGCCGCACCGCTACGAAACATTCGTGCGATTGAGCCGACCGCTGCAGGACAATCACATCCCGTGATGTTGTTGGATGTGAGAAACGAGCAATTGCCAGGAAAAGTCAACGAAATTTGGTCTCACCTGCCGGCGCCGACGGTAGTCGATGTCGTCACGCCACTCGCCGATGCGGAGGTATGGGCCGCAGCGATCGATACGCAAGGCAAGCAGGTTCCATGGTTGGTCACTCGGATGTATGGAGCCGGACGCGTTTTTTATCTCGCATCGGACCAAACATGGCGATGGCGATACCGAGTTGAGAATCAACTGCAGGGGCGATTTTGGAACCAGTTGATGACCGCGGCGATGCAGCCGCCCTATGCCGTCCGCGATGCGTTCGTTGCAATTGGGACGGATAAAATTGACTACCGAGTGGGACAGGCCGCGACGATTCGGGTAAGACTGCTGAACGCCGACCGCCATGAAGGTGAGTCAGTGCCTGCGGCGACTGTCGATGCGGTGCTGCTTCGCGATGATCAGCCGATTGCAACGGTGCCGCTCAGTTTGGACGATGCAGGACGACGGACCTACCTCGGTGAAACCGCTCCCTTGCCGGCCGGCGAATATCGCGTGCGAGTGCGGGCCAGCGGTTACGATGCAGCGGCGCTCCAAGCATCGATGCCGTTTTGGGTGGTATCGCCACGTTCCACCGAACTTGATCGCGTGTCGGTTGACGAAGCTGCACTGCAGCGAATCGCTACGTCGGGGGGCGGTGTCGCGGTCCACGAATCGTCCGCGAACGAAGTTTTGAACTCGCTCGATGCGCTTTCCGGGGGGCGGATCGTCGAGTCTGATACGCTGCTGTGGCAGTCCTGGTGGATGTTCGCGATCATGGTGGCACTGCTGGCGGTGGAGTGGTGGTTTCGTAAGAAAGTGGGGTTGCTATGAGTTCGAGTAAGTCATCGCGATCGAGTGCGGGCAGCATGCTTTTGCCGTCGCCGTCAGCCGGTCTGGAGGACGTCAATGCGTCCCCTCTTCCACCGGTTGCCAGCGAATTGCTGCCGCCGACGCGCTCCGCGATTGAGCGGTTTGCCAGTCGCCGCGCCCGTCTGCAGCTTTGCCGAGGGATCGCCGTTGGCATCTTTTGCTTGATTGTGGGCATGCTGCTGCTTGTGGCGATCGATTATTTTTGGTCAATGTCGACATTGCTGCGCACCATCGGCACGCTGCTGGTTGATATGGCAGCGTTGATGACGGCGTGGTGGTGTGGTGTGCGTCAATCCCGGAGGCGGGATTGGACCGCGATCGCGCGAAGCATGGAAGCGGCGACGCCACCGCTGCGCGAGCGATTGCTCGCGGCGGTGGAGCTCGAAGATCCACGCAGCGCCAATGGGTCCATTGAATTTCGCTCGTCGTTGCAGTCCGGCGTTGCCGGCGAACTTTCATCGATCGATATTCGGCACATGTTGCCATGGCGACTGGTCCGAACGGCGCTCGTCACAGCGATCCTCGCTGGTTTGACTGTGGCGTTGTTGAGTCTAATCCCTTCACTTCAGCTACCCCGGCGACTAGCTCGCGCATTGGTGCCCCTCGCACCCATCGAACGAGCCTCGATCACTCAGTTGCGCATTATCGCGCCACAACCCCCATCCAAATCCGTTGCCCACGGCGACCTCATTGCCATCGTGGCGGCGGTAGAGAAGTTGGGAAGCGGTGACGTTCATCTGCAATGGCAAAGTGAGGATGGACGTGTAGGTGAATTAAGTATGTCGCCGCGAGGAGTGCTGTCCACTGCGGGTGCCACCAACGAGGCAACCGGCGATGTGAACGTCTCCCAATCAGAAGCCGCTGAGCCGTACGCGGTTAATCTCCAGGTCGACCGCAGCGCGGTGCACTACCGGGTACTCGCCGGTGATGCAGAGTCGCGATGGCACACATTGACACCCATGCCCCGGCCGCGCGTTGTTGAATTCGCAAAACGATATCGTTTCCCATCCTATGCCAAGCTGCCCGATGCCGAGTCGCGCGACGAGCACGGTGATGTCGAAGCGTTAGTCGGAACGACAGCTGAAGTCACTGTGACATTTGACCAGCCCGTTGTCTCGCCGCAGGTTTGGTTTGGTGACTATGGCAATGACGTCGCTGTGCCGATGCACAGCGTGGAGGGAGATCCCACACGGTTTCGTTTTGATGTAGCGATTCAAACACCCGGCAGCTACCGCGTGGACGCGATCAGTATGCAGAGCGAGCTCGATAACCCGTTTCTCCCACGCTGCTTGATTGATCCCGTCGTCGATCAATCACCAACATCGATGTGGTCAGGGACGGTACCGACACGCCAGCTGGCCTCGTCGGCTGCCATGTTGAGTTTCCCCGGACGGATTGAAGATGATTTGCCGATGGACCACTATGTGATTGAGTCCATTGTTGACGCGGGACCGATCCGCGAGCGGGTGGTGCAACTTGATCCCGTCGACACTCAGCAAGACATCCTGTGGGATGCCGACCTGATGGATCTCAGTGGCACCGGCACTCAGAGCGAGGCATTGCCCGCTGGCACGCTGTTGAGAGTGCGTTTGGTTGCTTTGGATCGGCAGGGAAAGCGAGGCGAGTCTGACTGGCGGTACATTTTTATCGCCGGTGAACAATTTGCTCCCAATCGCCACGCAGCCCTCTATGCTTGGCAAACTCTCGCCGGGGAGATGAGCACCTGGTTGATGGATTTGCAAGGTGTGCTCGAAAGCATCAAGAAGTCCACCGAGCAAGCGAAAGAGGATCTAGATGGCGACGGGTTCGTTCCCGACAGAGAGTTGAATGCGGCGCTCGGTGCATTGAGCGAGCGATGGCATGAAATTGCTGGCGACATGGATCCTGACGTGTTGAGGGAACTGGCGAAGGACCGCGACTCCGATGAGGTCGTGCTCGAGCCTCGCTCGCTTTCCGAAATGATGTTGAGGAGCACTGACTCCGTTTCGACGGATCAGCAATCTCTGCTTGATCGTTTCGCGATGACGGCCCTCATGAGACTGCACGGATCCCTCGCATCCTGGCAGCATGCTGCTGAACTGGGCGACGCTATGGATCGACAGGGCCGCAAACGCGTCGTCGACGAAGTCGCTGCGACGGTTCGGCAGATCCAAGGGCGAATCAAGCAAACTAGCGAGCTCCCCAAGCAGTTGCTCGCCAGCAAGTTGGCGAAAGCCCTTATAGATGACTTGGAGTCGATTCGTGCACAAACGGCGTTGTTGGTCGACGAAGGCACTGTAAGCGAAGAATCTGTCAACAGAGATTCTGCCATACCGATGGAACGACTGCCCGGTCAAGCGAATTTGTTGTCGGAACGGATCCGGCTGGTGGACGTATTGATTGGATCGCTGGAGGACGATCTGCCCGATGAAACACAGCGACACCTGCAGAATCTACGCAGCTTTCTAGGTGAGTCAATTTTTCGTATTGAACAGGCGAATGAAAAACTGCAGTTAGATCGCAATCCGGATGTCGAGAGAAACTTTCGAGACTCGCTTGCGCAGTTATTGCTTGATATGCAGCAACACCAAACTGGATCCGTTGTTCATGGCAACACGTTTAATAAAATTGCCGGTGCCGTTCGAGAACTCAGCCGCGCCGATCTGCAATCCCACGCGGCCATCGACACTCTCGGACGCGATGGCCGGGAATGGCAGGCATCGATCGAGCGATTGCACCGTGCACAAGAGCAGCAGGACAGCGTGAAGATCGCACCGAGCGTCGCCCATGAGCAGCTCCGACATGATGCGTTCACAGCCCAGCGAGACGGCTTGGTTAAACAGTATCAACGAGCCGAGGCCCGTGAGCGGATCAGGCCGGACATGCAAGTTTCCGTTGCGAGCGATTTTAAGCTGATCCGTCAGGTGATGGAGATCATCACGGAAGCGGGATTCGCTCCCATCGCCGATGAACGACCCAACGTCGTGTTCGATCGGGTCGCGAGGGCTGCTACCGTATTGGAAGCAGGTGGGCAGTTGACGCGGTTAGCGGCGCAGTTGCAAGACATCGCTGATCGGGAACGTTTTGGAGACGACTCAGCCGACCAAGCGATCGACCAGGGCATCCGCCTGGAACACTATCAGGTGTTTTCCGAAACGCCTCTGCAGCAGCTTCGCTCGGCCGAACTCGATCATCAGCTGATTGATGACTTACAAGCCACGCGTTGGGGATCGGAATTCAATCAGGCTCGCGATTGGATCACCAAACGACGTTATGATTCTCAGCCGACCGTTTCCGCGGCTGCTCCCGTGCAATCACTGGCAACGCGATATCGAGATGCAATGCCGGCCATTGACGCGGCCATGGTGGACGCACGGGCAACGTTGCGCGCGTTTGTGCCGACAACTAGTGAGCTTGCCGAGGCAGCAGCAGCGGAGGCAAAGAAGCAGCAGACAAACAGCCCCCCTCAGTCCAGTCAAGGCGAACCGTCTTCCGAGACTGAGGAGTCCGAGCGGTCAATCGATGAATTGCAGGAACGGGTCAATCGCCTGGCCGATGACTTAGTTGATCGTGCAAACGAAGCCAATCTGAATGATGTCGACGAGCGAGAGCTCGCTCGTGATGCCGATGCGGCTTTGCAGAAGATCCAACGGCAGATGAATGCGGTTGCCGCGGCAATGAAGCAGCCGGAGAATGCAGCTTCGCCTGCCCAAGCAACTCAGAATCTCGAAAAACTCGCCGAGACACTCCAGACGACAGCTGCCCATTTCGCGGCGGCCCAGACAGGCGAAGAACTGTCGCAAACCCGTCAGGAGCTGCGAGAGGACATGCAGCCCAGCTCACTCGAAGACTCACTTCAGGACGCGTCGGCGACCAGCGACCTGGCGCAGACCAGCCCAGAAGAATTGCTTAAGCAGCTTGAACGGCAACTCCAACGGGATCTGCCGATGCAGGCGAACCTGTCTGAGATTTCTCAGCGAACGGTGGCCGATGTCGGGAAGGCTGTCCGAGCGGCTGCCGAACAGGAAGATCGTCTTCAGCGAGAACTCGAAAAAGCAGATCCGCAACTCGACGGGCAGAAGCGACGGCTCCGGAATCAATTGAGGTCGCTCACTGATCAGTCCCGCGCTGTCAATGATCAATGGCTCGCGGCGGTCGAGCGGGCTAGTAGCCGGGTTGAGGACGAAGCCGCGCTCAAAACCGTGCGTGAGCTGCGGGAGGAACTTCGTTCGTCGGTAGACCAAGCCGATCGCGTGCAGCGCCAAGAATCTCTACTCGAAGAAATCCAGTCAGCATCACGGCAGCTGCAAGAAACTCTCCAACACGCGGCAGAGAAATTACATGAACTGGAGCAAGCAGCCATGCGAGATACGGCAGACGCAATCCATCCCAGCAAAAAGTCTCGAGATCAGCGTGCCTCGCAACTCGAGGCTGAACAACGCCGTACTCAAAACGACTGGATCAAATCTCTCGGACGCCAAGTTCCTTGGTGGCGTCAACGACGCGAGGAAGCCGGCCGGCGTGTCCAGCAGGCGGAGCAGCAGAAGCGAGATGCGGAGAAGCAACTCAGCCAAGCTGAAACACAACTCCGCGATCAGCCCGACCAACCAGGCTTGCAAGAGAAAGTGCGCGAGACTCGCCAACGAGTCGAGGAAGCATCGCGAGCGACCGCCGCGGCGGAGGCCACACAGGAGGCGGCTGGTCAAGCGGAACAGCGAGCGGTGGCGTTCAACGATCAGACCAAGAAACAGTCGATGAGCAAGCTTGAGATGAACAACCCCACCGCTGGATTACTCGCGCAAACCAGTGAGATTTCTCAGCGTGAAATGACACGACTTGCCGCGAGTTTAGACCAACTCATTCAAGAATCTGCTCCTGACGAGGTTTCCAAGCCACGTCGTTCCTCCGCCCAGTGGATGGCGAAATCCCAGGCGGAGACTCGCCAAGCTACCCGTCAGGCGGCAGATGACCTAAGCCGGGCGGCCCGCCACGAAGATCGTCTGGGGAATGCCGGTGCCGCCAATCAGCTCGAAGCTGCGGCCAACGAACTGCATAAAACCGCCGAGTCTTCCCTGCAGAAAGCCGAGCGAGGTTTGCAACAAGCTGCCGATAGCGACCCCACTGACTCTGGCGACGATTCCACTGCGTCTGCACATCAAAGTCTCGGTAGGGCTGCCGAGCAGTTGGCGGCTCAGGCCGATACCCTGTCAGCCATGGCCAAGTCTGCGACAGCCGCTGAATTGCCGACGGGAGCGTCTGAGACGATGCCGCCAGCGGCAAACAATCCCACGAGCACTGGGACCTTGGCCGAAGCCGATCGCCCGGAAAAGCTCGCTCGGGCTCTCGATGAACTCGATCGAGCCCTGTTTGGTTCTTCAGCAGACCGGACGACAGTGACAGACGCCTCCAATGCCAGCAAATCGACTGCTGGCGATCCCAGTGCTGGCGACTCCAGTGCTGGCAAATCGACGGGCGGCACTGGGCAGACCGCGGCGGGCGAGAATCCGCCCGCAGCGGGCCAGCCCGTCCAATCCCCTGCCACGGCGAGCGAGGCATCACCTAGCCTGGCAGCCGCTGCCCAGCAGGCCGCCCGCCGGTTAGCTGCCGAACGCCAACAACGACTCAATCAGATCGCGTCCGCTGGAGAACCTGGCTCCGACCAGGGGCAGCAGTCACAGAACCAAGCCGATAATCCAGGATCACAGTCAGGCGGCCTGTTCGAGATGCCGGCTGGCGGATTGCTCGACATGGATGGTGGACTTCGTACCGATGGGCAGTGGGGAGCGCTGCGTGAGAAGACCAGTGACGACATGATCCAAGATCGCAAAGCGAGTGTACCGTTGCCCTATCGAGGTGCGATCGAAGCTTATTTCCAAACCATTGCAGGCGAAGCGGCACGGGCACGCAGCGGCGCTCCCGAGTCGCTTGATCACGCCGGGGAGGAAACGAAATGACCAAGTCAATCACACGTCGGCAGTTACTATCGCAGTGGACCGCAGGAGGAGTAGCGGCAGCGGGGAGCCCATGGCTCGGGACGATTTCGCGGGCTGATGACTTGACCGATCTCTACGTCCCCGACTCGCTCGATCTCGCGGTGGACCGAGGCATTGATGCGCTGCTGCGACAACAGGCAAACGACGGATCGATCGCTGATCGTGCCAATGCTACCGCAATGACTTCGCTAGCGATCATGGCGTTGGCTTGCGTGGGTACTGTCGCGGGTGACGATTCACCACGTGGTCGTGCATTGAATCAAGCGATCGAATATGTATTGCAGCCTCGCAATCAAACGGACGGCTATTTTGGTCGTCAAGATGGGTCACGGATGTACGGTCACGGCATCACCACGTTGATGCTGACCGAGACGCTGGGAATGGGATCGTCGATCGACCAGAACGAACGCATCCACGATGCTCTCGACGCGGCGATTAAAGTTATTTTGAAATCGCAAGCAGTCAGCAAGCCCAAGAACATGCAGGGCGGTTGGCGATACACGCCCGATGCGCGAGACTCGGATCTCTCCGTTTCGGTCTGGCAGGTGATGGCCCTGCGTTCGGCCAAGAATGATGGGCTCGACGTCCCTGCGGCCGCGATCGATAACGCCGTTTCCTATCTGGAGAACTCATTCACATCATCTCTCGACGAGGCGGGCACCCCGCGCGAACGAGTCAATGGATTTGCCTACATGCCGGGGACGTTTTCGCCAACATTCACGATGACGGCGGCTGGCCTGCTCGCGATGCAAACCTGTGGTCGATACGACTCGCCCTTAGTCAGTGGGGCGGCCGCCTGGTTGCTTGAACATCCGCCTCGCACCAACGATCGCTTTTTCTTTTATGGGATGTACTACTACGCCCAGGGGATGCATCAGGTCGGTGGCGAGGCAGCGGAGACTGCGACGCGGCTGACGCAGGAATTGCTGCTACGGGTACAGACGCGGTCGGGTCACTGGGTGAGTGGCGATGGCGAAGAACGCAATTTTGGTATCGCCTACGCAACATCGCTGGCGATCCTCAGCCTC
Source organism: Allorhodopirellula heiligendammensis (assembly GCF_007860105.1). Taxonomy (NCBI): domain Bacteria; kingdom Pseudomonadati; phylum Planctomycetota; class Planctomycetia; order Pirellulales; family Pirellulaceae; genus Allorhodopirellula; species Allorhodopirellula heiligendammensis. The sequence continues at coordinate 331,435 of NZ_SJPU01000001.1, read as the reverse complement.
GGCGTTCGCTATCACTACCTACCCATCTACCAGCGATAATGGACGTTTGTCGATTCCCCGCGTTCCCAATTGGCATCGCGTAGGAACCGCTTATAATGGGGGGCTGCTCAAAATGAGGCGTTGACCCCAGCGGATTCATCAGATCGTCTCTGGTCGATCTCCTCCAACTTCGCCGGGGCAGGTAAAGTGGAGGGGGACGTTCGATAGTGACCCTCCGAAAAACCACTGTCGCTCAGCCCAATGAGCCGATAGGATTTCCAGCGGAACCGTTTGGCTCGGAGAGTCGAGCGACAATTACGTATCCCCCAATTACCGAAATACGACATGACTCTGGCCGACCAATACCGCTCCGATGGCTGTGCCATTTCATTCGAATTATTCCCTCCCAAGACCTCCGATGGCATCGATTCGCTGTGTGAAAACGTCGAGCGATTGATGCAGTTTCAACCACGTTTTTTCACCTGCACGTACGGTGCAGGGGGATCGAGCCAAGGAACCACGCTGGAAGTATTGCAGCGGGTCAAGCAGCTCACGAACCTGCCCGTGGCATCGCACTTGACGTGTGTCGGATCCAGTACGCAACAGCTCTGCGAGTATCTGCGCCAAGCGACGGAGATGGGTATCGATTACATCGTCGCGTTGCGAGGCGACCCGCCTAAAGGAACCACTGAGTTCTCGGTGACCGAGGGCGGTCTGCGGTACGCCAATGAACTGGTCGATTTAATCCGCCAGAACTTTCCAAACCTGGGGGTCGCGGTGGCGGGCTACCCGGAGGTGCATCAGGAAGCGATCGACGCCCAGACCGACCTAGGCAATTTGAAGCGTAAGGTTGATGCGGGCGCAGATATTGTTATCACACAGTTGTTTTACGAGAACTCCGACTTCTACCGCTTCCGCGACGACTGCTCCCGTGCTGGGATCAACGTGCCGATCGTGCCCGGCATTCTCCCTGTGACCAATTTTAAACAGGCCCAGAAGATTGCGGGAATGTGCAAGGCGGCGATTCCTAACCAGCTCGCTGAGGCGATGATGAAGAACGATTCGGCCGAGCATCAATTTCGTGTGGGCGTTGAACATGCCCGCCAACAAACCATTGACTTGATGGACAATGGAGTCCCAGGGATCCACTACTATGTGCTCAACCGTTCCGCTGCTGCCGCAGAATTACTCGACGGGTTGCAGATGGCGGGGACTTAGGGACTTAGCGGGACCACGAAGCCGGCTGTTTACCAGTGAGGCCCGGGTGCTTGGGTCAGGGGTGCTTGGGTATCGGGCCCGGGGTGCTAGTTGCTGGGTACATGGGCACCGGGTGGTGAAACCGGACATCGTCATCAGTTGCGTCCCGGTTCACCCGCGTCGCCTGATTGGCACAAACATCATTCAGACAACCGAGTAACCCCGTTTGGTCAGCTCAGCGGCCAATGTCCGTTTAGGGCCGTACTCCCCGTGAACCAAGCGAATCTCTCCGGGTGGTGTTTCCATGTCGTCGACGAATCGAATCAAGTCGGCTTGGTCCCCGTGGGCCGAATATCCGGATAATTGATGGACCTTGGCAGCGATATCAAATTTGCGGCCGTCCAACCGTACCCAGTCGCTGCCGCGAGAGATGTAGTGACCGGGAGTGCCGCCCGCTTGGTACCCGGCAAAGACGATGTCGGTGCGTCCATCGCCAATGAAACGTTTGAGGTAGTTCACGACGCGGCCTCCGGTGCACATTCCACTGCCCGCGATTACAACTGCCGGAAGGTCGCGCTCCTCAACCATATCCAGGACCTGTCTGTGTTCGGTATGGCTCCCGACGGTCGTGAGATTCTCAAAGACGAGCGGTTGATCATCGGTCTGCAGCACAACTTGGGCCTCCTCTCCCCAATGGTCTTGCATGTCTTTGTAGATCGCCGTGAACCGCGAGGCTAAAGGTGAATCAACGATCACATCAACTCGTTTCATCAGCGTGTGATGTTCGGTTTTCTGGACGCGTTCGAATATCCCATTGAGCTCGTATAGAAGAGCTTGCGTCCGGCCGAGTGAGAATGCGGGAATGATCGTCACTCCGCCATCTGCAAGCGTATGCCGAATGATCTGTTCCAGCTCCTCTTGGCGATCATTCTTAGCTGGGTGCAGCCGATCGCCGTAGGTGCTCTCGAGGACGAGCAGATCTGCTCGTTCAGGACTCTCAGGAGGATTCAGTAGAGGATTGGTGCCAGCACCGAGGTCGCCGCTGAAGACGACCCGCTTGCCGTCGGGAAGTTCCACTTCAAAGATGGCTGAACCCAAGACATGGCCTGCAGGCAGCAGACGCACCTTGGCACGACCGGGAAGATCATGCCACTGGTGATAGGGTATTGGCTTGAGCAGTCGACCAATCTGACGGGTGAACTTCTCGATCAAGCGTTTGGACCGCGTGAATCCGATTCGCAGCGCATCCTCCATGACCATCGGCAATAGCTTTGCCGTCGGCACGCTACAGAAAATTGGTTGGTCAAACCCAGCCGCCATCAGGTAGGGCAAGCGTCCAACGTGGTCGATGTGCACATGCGTCAGCAAGAGGCATTCGATACCTCGGAGCGGGAACTTAACCTCGGGATTGGGGTGTTTCTTGGCATCGCTACCTTGGAAGATTCCGCAGTCGACCAGCAGGCTCGATTTCTTGTCGTTCCAGAACAATTGATGACATGAACCGGTAACGCCATCGTGTGCACCATGGTGAACGAGCATGAGCAGCGGCCAGAGGAGGAGATAGGGAAAACAAGGCGACACGGAGCCTGTGGCGAGATTCTAACATGCTCAGCGCATCGACGCTGAGGTGAGCCGGTGAGGTGTCCGCGAGCACGGGCATCTGTCGTATAACGACCTATTTCACCCTGCCATCGATTCTTGGCTGAGGATCCAGCAGATGAAAATCTGCGCTGCTTCGCGTTGCCGGTCCAATCGCGATGCCGTGGACAGTACAAACTCACTGCGGGATAGAACGGGATTGCTTGCGGAGCTGGTTTGGCGGCGGGCGAGGGAGACAAAAATACGTCCGTCGATCGCTGCGGGTGCATGTGGACCGAGGTGTCCGGTGATCGCGGCGCCCCAATCCGCTTCGCGGGTGCGTTGAATGAGGCAGCGAGCCATCTCGTCGGTCGTCTGCTGACTTTCTGCTGTGAATACACGCAGGGTGTCAGGGGCGACGCCGAGCCAGTCCGATTTGACGGATTCGCGGTACGTGACCGCACTCCCGCAAAACACTTCACTGGCCCCGGCCACGCCTCCCAAGAGAGCTGCCGCCATTCCGCACGTGCAGCTCTCCGCCAACGCGATGCGCAAGGATGCCTTGCGTAAACGGTCGACAAGCTGAGCGGCTTCCGGAAAAAATGAGGATGTCATCGGATACGAATGCTCAGATCCACCAGCCGATCACACGCGATGCAGCCATAGGAATTGGTAGGGTTCTAAATGCACGTCTTCTGCCGTGGTGATGGTTTCCCCAGTATACAGGTCTTCGAAAAAACGTCCCATCCCAGCGGTGCGCAGCCGATTACTGTCAATCGTTTGCGGGTGCTCGCTGAAATTCGATACGACGATGACGCGATTGCCTGCACTGGCCCGAACGTAGGCGAGCAACTGCGGCGACTGAGTCGCCATCAGCTCCATGTCCAGCCCCGAGAAGGCCGGTGTTTGTTTGCGAATTTCAATGAGCTTCTGCAGAGACTTAAAGATCCGTCCCCGGATTGAACCGTCGTCGCCTAGTTCGTCGAGATAGTCCCACTGCATCTTGGGGCGGTGAACCCAACGCGTATCGCCAGCCTTCGCTGGATCTTTGACAAAGTCATAATCGTTCAGGGTGCCCCACTCTTCACCCAAATACATCAACGGTATACCCCCTGCACTGAGCATGGAGGCATTTAGCAGCAGGATGCGTCGAATGGCCAATTCCTTCAGATCAGCGCGGTCTTGCTCGATGGCCTGCTCCAAACCTGCGAGTGAGGCCAATGTACCGCTGATGCGCATGTCACCGGTGTCGACATTGTGTTGGAAGGGGACGCCGCGGGCGAACGAGCCTTCGAACTGACCTGTGTAAAATGCATTGAGGAAATGCCGATGGTGATAGGCATTGATCCCCACGGCAGCTGCGTCGTCATCGTCGAATGTCCAGCCAATGTCATCGTGACAGCGAAGGTAATTCACCCATGTGGTTTGCGCGGGCAGCTTGTGTCGACGTGCTAGCGAACGCTGCAGCAGTTTGGTGTCTCGGGTTGCTAACGATTCCCACAACAGTGCCATCAACGTGGGATTGTACGAAGTCTGACACTCCTCTTCACTGATATACCGCACGACTTCATCAGGGTGGACGATGGCTTCACTTTTGAAAATTAATCCGGGAGCAGCGATGCGGGCGCACGCATTGAAGGCCTGGATGATCTCGTGCGCCTCGGGCAAATTCTCGCACATCGTTCCCATCTGTTTCCAAATGAAGGCGACCGCATCGAGCCGGAGCAAGTCCACACCGGTATTGGCGATGAACAGCATCTCGGCGAGCATCGCTCGAAAGACTTCAGGGTTACGATAGTTGAGGTCCCACTGAAAGCTATTGAACGTTGTCCAAACCCAACGTTGCATGCCATCGTGCCAAGTAAAACTGCCTCGCCGCACGGTTGGGAAGATCTCTCTCAGCGTCCTTTCATATTGATCCGGCACGATGCGGTCATCGAACAGGAAGTAATAGTCTTCAAACTCCTCGTTGCCGGACTGAGCCTGCTGTGCCCAGTAATGATCGTCGGCGGTGTGATTGAAGACGAAGTCGAGCACCAGCAGGATGCCGGCTTCGCGTAACGACGCGGCGAGTTCTTTGAGGTCGTCGAGCGTTCCCACGCGAGGATCGACGCTGCGGTAGTTGCTAATCGCATAGCCACCATCATTGTTGCCAGGGCGGACGGCGAACAGCGGCATGAGGTGGAGGTAGGTCAGGCCAAGTTTTTGAAAATAAGGGATCTGGTCACGCAGTTTTCCGAGGTTTTCGCTAAATAAATCGACGTAGAGTGCCCCGCCAACAATTTTCTCAGACGTGTACCATCCGGGATTATTAATCCGTTGACGATCGGATTGGCGCAGGGACTCGTCACGCAACCGCCACCCGCGAACCATCGTCATCACGATCTGCTCGAGATGATAGAAGAAATCCCACTGCTCACCGTACAGCCCCACCAGCAGCCCAAATAAGCGTGGCCAGTGTCGTTGAAGACGGTCCATGACTTCGTCGATTTCATCCTGATCAACGTCTTCGGATTCCCAGAATGACTCAAGCGATGGCAAGAGTCGCTCCAACGCGATTCTCGCTCGCTTGTCATTGCGGCTTTCGGCAACGCCATGGCGGTCGCGGGATCGTGGATTCAGTTTCAGGGCAATCATATTTTCGCAAAAGCGGCGAGAAGTCTCGGGAAGGCAGGGTATCAACCGTGGCTCACGCCACAACGGCTCGTGAAAATGCTCGTCAGCACATCATGCTGGCAAGCGTGGATCTCAATGCTAGTGGTGGTCCGTCATCGGAAACCTCCCAAAGTCTCGACGACACCCGGCATGAATGAAACCCCTACGCTATGCGCTGACGCTCTATGAGGGGATATACGTCACAGAAGTGAGTTTGTCACGTAAAATTGCGGTAGGGTCGGTTGATCGCAACGTCATCCCGCTTCGATCCCACCGCTGACCATGACGGGTTCAGCGAATGCAGAAACTGCCAACGAAGTGAATTGAAGTCTGATCAGTGCGTCGCTGAAGCATCGCTATGTTGGGAGTCTCGCGATTCGTTGGTGTCCTCTTTGGAGGATTCAGCTTCGGCGCGATCATTTGGAATGCGTATATGATTGAGAAAATCATAGTACTCAATGCCTTCTAAAACGCCTCTGGCATGATGCCCTTGCGCAAAATAGATCCGCGGCAGTCCTCGCAAGTGTTCCAGTTCGGGACTGTAGTTACCGACGACGACGCCAAGCGTCGCCCCCTTGAGCATACCCTCATCGTTACCACAGTCACCCGCTACGAGCATGTGTTCGGGCTCAAATCCCCATCGGTAGGCGAGGTGCCGGAGCGACAACTCACTGCCGCCACGAATGGGAATGATATCGAGGAACGAACCGAGTGACAGGATCGCCTTCACTTTCAGGCCAGCCTCCCGCATCTGTCTACGCACGTCGTCGACCGAAGATATGACCTCGGGGTCGATCCGATAGCTGATCTTGAATTCGGTCTGGTCCTTGTCTTTTTGCAGATACAGCCCAGGGATTCCATCGAGAACCTCGTGCACGCGCTGGCCATCCCAATGGTGCGAGATTTGTTGGTGCCACGATTGGTCCTGCGTCAAACCACTACCATAGTAGAGTTCTGTACCCACGGCCGCAGATAGCACATCGGGGCGGGGAAGCCCCAGTTCGTCGATTAGGTGCATCGCTTCGGCGAGTGAACGCCCGGTGTCGATACCAAACCCAACATCTTTGCCAGCATTTTTCATCAGATCGATGAAATCACGCAGCGCATCCTCGTCACCGGTCATCGTATTATCGAGATCGGTCATGATGATCCGGTCAAATTCGGGCAGTCGCTTGTTGGTTCGCGACGGTGACTGCGACAGGACTGGGGGTGCGGATGTGCCGATAATCTCGGAGACATCTCGCAGATATCGATCGACGTGATTTTTCCAACTGTAATGCTCCCGCGTACCGGTAATCCCAGCCTGGGACCATTCTTGCCACTGCTCCGGCTCGCTCAAGCACCGCATGATGGCATGATCGATTGACTCACGATCAAACGGATCGATTAGCAAGCCGTTCTGACAATTCGCAATAATGTCACGCGGGCCCCCGTCGTTGGTGGCCACGATCGGTACGCCGCTGGCGGCTGCCTCGAGCAATGTCAAACCAAACGGCTCGGTCATCGCGGGATTAACAAAAACACCCTGGCGACGGGCGGTGAGGCGGTAGAGATCGGGGACGTCCGCAGGTCGATGTGATTTCGGGTAAGCCACCTTCCCATAGAGGTCATAGACGTCGATGAGCTGCAGCACATTGGTGATGACCTTTCGCTGCGACGGCGGCAAATCTCGTAGATCGTCCCGCCCGCCCATCACGAGCACAAGATTGGCTTGATCCTGCATCTTTGGGTTTTCCCCGTAGACGCGAACGAGCATCTCAAGGTTTTTGCGTTCGTCGGGCCGGGCCATGGCCACAATCATCGGCTTATCAGGCTCGCGCAAGAAAGGTAGCAGTTGATCGTAGATTGGCGGCAGCGGGTCGTTGGGATCGTCAGGATAGAAGTTCGTCAGATCGACCCCCGGTGGGATCACCTCCATGCGGTCAGGCTGGTAGTGATGGTATACCGAGTATTGCTGTTCGACTTCCTGGCCGGTGCTTGTGATCACCATCGCCGCGGTTTCTAACGCCGTCTCTTCGGCCTCTTCGCGAAACTTGAACTTGAATTTCTTTTCGAGATCCTCAGGTGTCTTCTTGCTCTTGGATTTTGCGATCGAGGCAAGCATGCGCTCTCGTTTGACTCGGCCGAGCGAGTGTCCGGTGAACACGTAGGGAACGTGCAACAGCCGGGCGAGCTGGGCGCCAGCGTACCCCGCATCGGCGTAGTGACCATGAATCAAATCCGGTAGACCGGTGCGGCGGTAGTGGCCGAGCATTTGATCAATGAAGGTTTCGAGATAGGGCCATAGAGCCTCTTTTCGCAGGTAACGTCGAGGTCCAAACGGAATGCGGATGATCTTGGCTTTATCGCTCAGAGGCTCTTCAACCTGCGCGTAGTCTGGGCCAACTCGATCGTCAAACAGTTGTCGAGTAACGAGCTCAACGGATGCGACGTTATCACGCGTGGAGAGTTCCTGCGCGAGCTCAAGCACGTACTTGATCTGCCCGCCGGTGTCGGCGTCACGGCCGAGTTCGCAATCGTGGCCACGGATCAACCCGTGGAGACTGAGCAAGGTGATTCGGAGCCCGTCGTCGTCAGGCGATTTCATATCGAGATTCAACACTTAACAGGAGGGTAGCTTGTAAAAATCAACAATGTCACAGGTCGCACCTGCGAGCCCACAGACTTTCGATGCAAACGCAACAGCGTCATGCAGTGAATTGGTAAACGGCCGGCCCGCCAGGATGCCGTGCATCACGACTGCCGCAAAGGCATCGCCGGCACCGACAGGATCGATCATTTCTTCTGGTGCGGGTGAGTGAACCTGCAGTGGCTCGCTGCAACCCGGTGTGTAGCACAGGGCGCCGTCCGACCCTCGTGTGACCAACAGGCCTGACAACGGCACTTGATCAGGGTCTTGCTCAAACGATCTACCCGCAGCCATTGTTTGTTCAACTGCGTCACCGCGAATACCATCGCTTAACTCGGCCAACTCATCTAAATTGAGTTTAATGTAGGCGGCCGACTTCCGGAGCAGGTCGAGGGTTGAACGCTCGTAATGCGGGGCCCGCAAGTTGACATCGAAGAACACATGGGTATCAATGGGATCGTTCAACACAAGATCGCGAAGGCCGACAATCGTGCTGCGTGAGCGCTCGTCACGACAAGCTAACGAGCCGTGGTAAAACAATGCTGGATTACCTGTGCGATGAGAAGCCGCCAGACGCTCGCTGATCGCTTCGGAAAGTGACGCATCTGGGCGGGGGATCTGATCCCAAGCAACATCTTTGACAATTTCGTAATGGGGTTCGCCATCGATCATTGTGACCTGCACGGTTCCGGTAGGCACACCCGGCACGACTGCGATCCCGGTCGTCGACATCCCAAAGGCCTTCATCCTCGCGAGAATCTCGTGCCCGAGTTCATCATCGCCAACGGCACTTATAAACAGGGGATCGAGTCCCAGTCCGGCAAGATTCCACGCCACATTCAGTGGCGCGCCGCCGAGGATGCGTCGACCACCGTCCCGCTCCGAAAAACAATCCCACAATACTTCCCCTACGATGATGGCGGCGGGTTTGTTAGACATGTCGTGAGGGTATCCTTCCAGGGAATATTTCAGTGGTAGTAACTCAATCAATCCTCGCGGTGCCGATGCATGAGGGCACAAAATCCACAGTCGCGGGGGTGCCAATGTCCCTCATAACATACGCCGATCTGCGCGCGAAACAACCTGTTAGTGTCAGATCATGCAAATCAACTCGGTCTCTATGCAAATGAAAATCACCCCCGGCCCACGCGCACTCGCCACCGATTTGGATGGCACATTCATTCCCTTGGGCAACGATCCAGAGGCTGATCAGGCACTGGTGCAAATACGAGGCCAATTGGCCGACGAGAAATTTCCGCTGCTCTTCGTTACCGGCCGCCATCTGGATTTTGTCTTCGAGGCGATCGTTGCCGATGGACTGCCTCAGCCCGATTGGATTCTATGTGACGTGGGCACTAGTCTTTACGAACGTATACCAGGTGCCGCACCGAACCAGGGCGCTGAATCCTACCAGGGCGTTTGCCAGACGCCCTCGCAGGGCGAGTCGGGCGGCGTGACGACGGCGCAGACGCTCGCGTCGGAGTATCGCCTGAGCGACAGCTTCGCCAAATGCCTCGACGAGATTGTTGGCGAGTTGGATATTGAACGAGTTCGCAACGAAGTTGGTGCTCTACCCGGATTTCGCATGCAGGAATCGTTTAAGCAGAAACGGCACAAGCTCAGTTACTACGTCGCTGCGGAGTCCGTCGAGGAGTGCCACCACGCCGTCGAGAGCTATCTTTTGAGCAACTCGCTGCCCTACAGCGTGATCAGTAGTGTCGATCCGTTTAACGGCGATGGTCTCGTTGACGTGCTGCCTCAAGATGTCTCGAAAGCCTTTGCACTGGATTGGTGGTGCCGTGACCAAGGGTATCGCAACGACGAGGTCGTTTTTTGCGGTGATTCCGGTAACGACTATGCGGCGCTCGTCGCGGGATACCGTGCCGTTGTTGTCGCGAATGCCGATCGGCGACTCGCTGCACGCGTGTTTCAAGCTCATGCTCAACGGGGGTGGACCGACCGCCTGTTGTTGGCGTCAAAATCCAGCACGGCTGGGGTGCTCGAAGGTCTACGCTGGTTCGGTTGGCGAGCTGGATGCGGTCTTCCAGCGAGGGGCGAAAGTTCAATCACGGTCGATCAGACGATTCCCCGACCGTGGGGTGCTGTTCCCGTGGGGCATCGCCGCACGCAGTTCTCCGTTTTTGCTCCAGCGCATCAAACGCTTTCACTGGAGTTCAGGCGACCGGAGGCGGCATCGGCGGCAACGAGATTGATCGAGCTGGAACGAAGTCAAGACGGTTTCTTCAGCGCGTCGGTGGATGACTGTCCGGTCGGCACTGACTATCGCCTGCGGCTGGGCTCAAAGGCTATCGATGCGGATGGAGAGGCATCTGCGATCCCAGACCCAGCGTCGCGTTACCAGCCCGAAGGTGTGCATGGATTTTCCCGCGTGGTCTCTCGTCAGTTTCCTTGGCAGCACGACGACCACACGCGCCCCACTCGGCGGGAAGACTTGGTCATTTACGAGCTTCATATAGGTGCGTTCACGTCCGAGGGCACGTTTCTCAGTGCGATCGAGCGGCTTGATGAACTCGTTGATTTGGGGATCACCGCGATAGAGTTGATGCCAATTGCGCAGTGTCCCGGCAGGTGGAATTGGGGATATGACGCGACGCATTGGTTTGCACCCATGAACGCGATGGGGACTCCCGACGATCTTAGGCATTTCGTCGACGCCGCCCACGCCCGTGGGCTCAATGTGTTTCTCGATGTGGTTTATAACCACTTCGGCCCCGAAGGGAATTATTGGTCGACGCTGGGGGAATATTTCTCTAGCCGTCACAACACGCCTTGGGGCGCATCGCCCAACTTTGACGATGGATCCGCAGCGAAAGCGATCCGGAGGCTGGTGATCGACAACGCAATTTATTGGCTCGACGAGTTTCACTTCGACGGCCTGCGAGTCGACGCCATTCATTGCATGCGCGATCACAGCGACGAGCACATCACGCGTCAGTTTGGCCGCGAAGTTCGAGAGTGGTCGGAACGTGTTGGGCGACGGATCTGGTTGATCGCCGAAACGAATGTGTACGACGGTTCCATGACCGCGCCGCTGAGCGAACATGGCTGCGGGTTCGATGCTCAGTGGGGTGACGACTTCGCACACGCTTTGTTAGCGTGCGTGCGTTCTCGAGATCGTTTGACTGTCCGTACCTATGAACCGCACCAAGACTTAGCTCGCGCGCTCCATCGTGGGTTCGTCTTTCGGGGTGACGTCCGTGGCGACCGTGGTCGTGAAGAAATTGGAAACGCGACGGCCCTGCGGGTAGATACATCGAGTGTGGTTTACTGCATCCAAAATCATGATTTCATTGGCAACCATCCGCTCGGGCAACGCTTTCATCAGATTACCGCTTCGGAAACCCAGGCTGCTGCGGCGACGCTACTAGTGCTTTCTCCGGCGATCCCAATGCTATTCATGGGCGAGGAGTTCGCTTGCGAAAATCCGTTCGCGTTCTTCGTTGACTTTGGCGACGAGTCGCTGCGTAAAGCAGTCGTCGAGGGGCGCCGGCGTGAGTACCCGCAACATGATTGGTCCGGCGGCGTGCTGCCGACCGACGCGGTTGCATTTGAGTCGGCGCGCATCGGTGAGGTCAGTGCTGGCAGTATTGCTATGCATTCCTGGTACCGCGATCTGATTGCCGTGCGTCATCGATTCGTCCGCTCAGGTTTACTCGCAGGTGAGCATCTGGTTGTGAGAACAGATGTCGATCGCGGCTGCTACGCATTGCAGTTTCGGCGTGGCGATGAACAGCTCTTCGTGGTGTGCCGCCTGGCAGATTCCACGCCGGAGTTGCGTCCCAACGACGATGCAATGTCGCAAGCCGAGCTTGCAGAGTTCTTGCAATTGAGTGAGGGCTTCCCGCCTCCGATCCTGGACAGTCAAGCTGCGATCAGCGGGAACTCGGCGGAATCGATTTGTCTGCACCCAAATCAAGCCATCGTATTGTACGAGAACCTTTCGCTCGCCTGAGTTCGACTTCACAACCGAAACCAATTCCGCCGCTCCTTAATTTGGTGATCGCGTATGGGAACTGGTCAATGGGCTGTTGATTCCATCGACCCCCACCCGGCGACCTGCCCTGGGACGCAATCTTCGCTGAGTCGCATACCGGCGTTCTTATCTCCACGGAGAGTCCGCTCGATTCGTCCCGCGCCGTGCAGGCAAGAGGGGAGCACAGGAGGCTGCCCATCTATTTAGCTCCCGCTGCTGAAAGTTTTGGCGTCTGGGAAAGACCTCACAGCCGTTCGATGCGCGAAATGCCGCGATTAACGGTGTTTGAGGACAAAATAATCTGATTGGCACGGGGGATGCGTTTACAGCTGGTCCTCAGGCGTAGTGCTATCGCTGCGCGCACGACAGGCATATCCAGACATTGGTACTTCGGCGTGACAATACAGAAACGAAAGATCGTTGTGATCGGCAACGGCATGGTCGGACATCGCTTCATTGAAAAGCTGATTGGGTTCGACAAAGATCGATCTTGCCAAGTGACGACGTTCTGTGAAGAGTCGCGTGCCGCGTACGACAGGGTCGGATTGACATCATTCTTTGCGCATCGGGATGCCGAGAAGCTGATGATTGCGCGCCGCGAATGGTATGCCTGCCAGAATATGTGCCCGCACATGAACGCCTTCGTCCTCTCCCGCGGCATCGTGGGCAGTCGTGGTGAAGAACCGAAGGTCGCGTGCCCGCTGCACAAGAAAACATTCTCATTGAAGACCGGGCAAGGACTCTCAGGTGAGCCGCTATCGGTAAAAGTGTTCCCGGTGCGGGTTGATGACGGTGAAGTTTACCTGAAACTTCCACCTGAATCGCAACTTGATGCACTATTGGCCACCGATCTCCACTCGCTGACCAAACAGTCTGTATGCGACATGTCCTCAGCCTGTGCGGCCTGTGTCTAGAGTGACAGTCTCATCTCCGCATGCCGGCGGCAATCGTCCAGGTTTTAGAAGAAGCCACTGCGATTGCTTTCGCCGAAACGGCCAGTAGCACCCACAAAATCTATTATTTGCATATCCATTTAAATCTGCCCCAATACTCAATGATTGCGAAGGCAGAGGCATTTCACTCCTCCTCCCACTGAACGTCTTAAGAAAGAGAATTCGATGTCTTATCTCGCCCCTGCTGAATTCACGACCAAGATGGTCGATGCTGGTGAATCCAAAATTTTTATGTCCACGCGGGACACGGTTATTCGCGCCTTCATGGCCGGTGCCACCCTCGCCTTGGCGGCTGTATTTGCAATCACCATCAATGTGCAGACTGGGCAACCGCTACTCGGTGCCATCCTGTTTCCAGTTGGCTTCGTGATGCTGTACCTGATGGGATTTGACTTGCTCACGGGCGTCTTCACACTGTCTCCGCTGGCATTGCTCGACAAACGCCCAGGTGTCACGCTCGGCGGGGTGCTGCGAAATTGGGGATTAGTGTTTGTGGGGAACTTCGCTGGCGCATTGATGGTCGCAGTCATGTTCTCGATCATCTTCACCTTCGGATACACTGATGAACCGAACGAGGTGGGGACAGTTATCGCGGGCATCGGCGAGGCCAGAACGCTCGGTTACAAGTCACACGGTGCCGGCGGGATGCTCACTCTTTTCATTCGGGGTATGCTCTGCAATTGGATGGTATCCATGGGCGTCGTCGGGGCGATGATTTCCACGCACGTCAGTGGCAAGGTGATTGCCATGTGGATGCCGATCATGCTGTTCTTTTATATGACCTTTGAGCATTCTGTCGTGAATATGTTTCTGTTTCCGTCGGCATTGATTATGGGAGGTCAGTTCTCGGTCGCGGACTACTTGGTTTGGAACGAGATTCCGGTGGTGCTGGGTAATATGGTTGGCGGGATCGCTCTGACCGGACTGACGCTGTACACGACGCATGTTCGAACCGCGCCGAAACGTGTCGTTGTTGACGCTAAAGCGGCGTAATGCCAACGCAGCTCGACCTCATCATCGGCCAGCATTCCAGCCCGGGCATCAAGCCGTCCAATCAGGATTTTCACGGCTTTTGTCTTCCCAGCGAACCGCTTCGCACAACGAAGGGAATCCCGGTTGGGCTGGCCGACGGAATCAGCTCCAGCGATGTCAGCCAGGTCGCCGCCGAGACGGTGGTCAAGGCATTCCTGAATGATTACTTCTGCACCTCGGAAGCTTGGACAGTAAAGCACTCCGTATTCAAAGTGCTGGCGGCAACCAATTATTGGTTGCACTCGATGTCTCGTCAGAGCCGGTATTTGGAAGATCAGGACAAGGGGTATGTTTGCACGTTCAGCGGCTTAGTTTTCAAGTCTGCGACGGCGCATTTGTTTCATATCGGTGACACCCGTGTTTATCGCTTGCGAGGCAGCCAACTTGACCTGTTAACCGAAGACCATCAGCTGCGTGTGACCTCACGAACGAGCTACCTGACGAGGGCCATCGGGTTTCATACCGAGTTGGAAATTGACTATCGATCGCTTGTGCTGGAGCCCGGAGACGTGTTCATTCTGCTCAGTGACGGTGTCTATGATTTCGTTGACGACGATTCTATCTGCAGAATTATCGATGAAAGCTGTAACGATCTTGATGCTGCGGCCAAGATGCTTGTCGACACGGCTGTCCTGCAGAAGAGTGACGATAATCTAACCGCTCAGATCGTTCGCGTCGTATCGGTCCCTGCAACAAATTCCATCGAGGTACACGCGGACCTGATCGATCTGCCATTCCCTCCGCAACTATCGCCGCGAGACGAGTTTGACGGATTCCGAATTGTTCGTGAGCTTCATGCCAGCAGTCGGAGCCATGTGTATTTGGTTTCCGATTTGGAAACCGGTGATCTTGTTGTCATGAAAACGCTCTCCACGGAACAGCAGCAAGACCCAGGCCATCTCAATCGGTTCTTCAGTGAGGAGTGGGTGGCGCGGCGGCTGAATAACGTTAATGTGCTGAAGGCATATCTGCCGTCGCGGAAACG
Source organism: Allorhodopirellula heiligendammensis (assembly GCF_007860105.1). NCBI lineage: Bacteria > Pseudomonadati > Planctomycetota > Planctomycetia > Pirellulales > Pirellulaceae > Allorhodopirellula > Allorhodopirellula heiligendammensis. The sequence goes on along the minus strand of NZ_SJPU01000001.1, from coordinate 316,433 downwards.
AAAGTATCTTTATACGATCACCGAATATATTGACGGACAAACACTGACACAGTGGATGAGGGACAATCCGCTGCCGCCTTTGGATGTTGTACGCGGCATCGTGCAGCAGATCGGCAAAGGGCTGCAAGCGTTTCACCGTCAAGAAATGCTTCATCAGGATATACGGCCTGAGAACATTCTGATTGACCGCGAGGGTACGGTGAAAATCATCGATTTTGGATCGACATGGGTGGCTGGATTGGCCGAATCGACGTCGCAATTGGCGCCCAGTAATCTGCTCGGCACGGTTCAGTACATGGCACCCGAGGTTCTGCGGGGCGAAGCCGGGACGCCGCGGTCGGAAGTGTTTTCGCTCGCGGTGATCACCTATCAAATGCTGACGGGACGATTGCCATACGGTCCCCATCTCGCACGTACGCGGACCCGCGCTGCGCAAAGCAAGCTGAGGTATGCCACAGCGATCACGCCCCATAGTGATCTGCCAGGGTGGATCGATGGTACACTGGCTAAAGCGCTACACCTAAATGCTAATCTTCGCTACGAAGAGCCAGCCGAATTCGTATACGACCTCTATCATCCCCGCAAAGAGTTCATCAAAGAAGGCCAGCCTTTGCTGATTCGTGATCCCGCCACGTATTGGAAACGAGTTTCAGCTGTTCTCGCGTGCATCCTAGCGGCTGTCTGTGGCGCGTGGCTGATGACACTTCAATAAATTGGACGAGGCGACTCATACTCTCTGCGTTTATCGGTTGCGGGGGATAGGTCACTCAGGCGGCCAAGTCGTCTGAAATGGGGCCATCGGAGAAATTGGTATTACTGAATCGGCCCCGGGCGGCGGGGGTGGCCGGCGGATTTCCGTCGAGCATCTGCTGCAATCGATCGAGCGTCATGACCATTTCGGTCCACTGCCCCATGACTTCCATCGTGGACAACTCCTGAGCATCATGGCGGTCGAATCCGCGTTCGTCGACGCGTACCCGAGCCGACAGCATCGTGACCGATTCGGTTGACGGGGCGCCGCGTTCCTCTTCGTTCGGCAGGATTTGCTGCATCACTTCATGGACGGCCCACAAGGCGGCTTTGATGCCCGATTCAGCAGCGACGACGCGACGAAATGTGCCGGATTGAACGTAGAACTTAGCCATGAGAATATTCCTTCGAGAGCGTAAACGATCGGGTAGTTAGTCGGCGGCAAGTGACTCGCCGGGACAACAGTACTATCGCACTCGGGGTGGACACGTCTGGTCACGAGCGTCCCTCGACAAAGCTCTCCTTGAGCGTCACGATTATGCCCACGTACAGATCTGCGATTGATTCGCCGCAATGCCCGTCTTGTTTGTTTTCCGGAACACCCACCGTTTGTTTTTCCGCCGCTATCCGTACCGATATCTCGCCTTCCTGCTCTTAGCCGCGTATAGCACCGTAGGGGTTGCATATGTGGTGGTGGCGGCGTGGGCGGTCTCGGCAGGGTACCTGCCCTCGGCGGGGCATTGGCACGGGAGTTTTCACGACGCGATTTTGCCACGGATCAACGAGGTGGTCATCTTCACGTTTTTCGCTATCTGCGGGGCGAGCGTAGGCAGTTTTTTAAACGTGGTCGTGTGGCGGCTGCCGCAAGGACTGGGCGTGGGCGGTCATTCCTTTTGCCCACGCTGTCGCAATATGCTGCGTGCTCGAGACAATGTCCCGGTCTGGGGATGGCTCTGGTTGGGGGGGCGATGCCGCGACTGCCGGTTGCCGATTTCAGCGCGTTACCCCCTTGTCGAAGCGAGCGTTGCGGTCACATTTGCCCTCATTGGCACGGTCGAACTGTATGGCTTCAATCTGCCGTTTCGATCGTCATCGTTTCGCTGGTCGATGGATTCGCCTCTGATTAGCGGCGCCCAGATCGTGACTGCGATATTTCATTTGGTCGGTCTGTCAATTGCATGGGCAATGGGGCTGATTCGCTACGATGGCAATCGCATCCCCAGGCCGCTGGTAATCTTCGCCGCCCTGTGGTTGGTGGGCGGGCTCGTCATCTCTCCCTCTTTAGCGATTGTTCCGTGGCAGCTGACGGTGCCATCGGGCTGGCCACCGGCAGATTGGCTAGTTTCGGGTGAGCGCGTGCTCGACGCCACAATGCAGGTCGAGGCAATTTTACGCGTCCTGACGGCGCTGGCCGCGGCCGGTTTCTTTGCACGGGTGCTCGCCAAATCGTGTTGTCCGCGGGCTGATTTGAAACTCGATCCGTTGGGTGAGCAAACCGGGCGGCTGATCGATTTGACGCTATTGATCGCAATAGTCAGTTTGATGGTTGGTTGGCAGGCAACCAGTGGTGTGCTGATTGTCGCATCCGTGCTGGCGTGGTTATGCGGGCGGGCACAGCTGCGGGGACCCGAGCCAGTGGGGCATCGTGACGCATTGAGCCGTTTTGCCATTTGTCTGCCGGTCGTACTGACTGTGCAGGTTGCGTGTTGGCGCCCGCTCTCAGATTCCGGGTGGTGGCCGGCCGAACAGGCAACCCCGCACGTACTGATGACGTATGGTTTGGTGACGCTTCTGATTCCATTGTGGTTGCGGGACCCGTTAAGATGGGGCCGCGTCCTACCAAAACACGAAAATCCGCCAGGTGTTGAGCAGCGAATTGACCGAGAGTGAGGAGATCGAACTGATTCGCCGAGCCTTGGCGGGCGAAGAGCAGGCATTCGAATTGCTCGTTCTCGAACACCAGGACCGGCTCTTTCGCGCGATGACGCAGGTGACCGGTTCAGTCCACGACGCCGAAGAAGTAACACAGGAAGCCTTCGTCCGAGCGTTCTTGAAACTCGATACTTTTCAACAGAACAGTCAGTTTTTTACGTGGTTGTACCGGGTCGCGTTCAATATCGCGCTCTCGCGAAAACGCCGCAAGCGTGTCAAGATTTCACTCGACGCCCAACGCGAAGAACTCGGAAGCGACGTGATCGATCGCGGCGACGCAGTGGATGCCAACATGATCCGCCAGGATCAAGTTAATCTGGTCCAAGCCGCTCTTGATGGACTCAGCGAGCAGCACCGCGGGATTTTGGTCCTGCGGGAAATGAATGAGGCGTCGTACGAAGAGATCGCGGAGATCCTCGACCTTTCCATTGGCACCGTCCGCAGTCGCCTCAACCGGGCTCGCAAACAATTGCGGATCACACTCGAAGAGATGCGATCGAGTGGGCAGGAGGACGGCGAGGACGATTGATTTGCCAAGCTCATTGCTTCGCTCACCCCGGCCAGCCCTATCTGGCGGAAAGCAACGTCTTGTAATTCGATCGGGTCACCACGTCACCGCAGCAGACTGAGGCCCGGGACGAGGCGGCCGAACTGGCGAGGCCTTGGAGTGGCGGGGCGTGGGAGTGGCGAGGCGTGGGAGTGGCGGCCGCTGGGGCAAGGTATGGGAATCACGGCAGGTAGCGCCCGCATGCCGACTCTTAGGGTGCGGTTCGTGCTTTTCTGTGGATCACAGCAGTTGAAGTCGCAAAGTTTGCCTAAAACAGCAACTCCAGATACGTCAAGTTCGATTTACCGACAAAATCCGAAAAAACCTGCCGGTCATGGCCCGTTACAACCGAAACAGTCTGTAGCACCGGTTGGACCGGACGGCGGTTTTAGAAATCGCTGCATTAGGATTTGACGTCGATCGACAAACCTGATGGGGCCAAGCCGGTGCGGAAAATAACAATTAGGGCCGTAGGGAGGCATTTCAATGCGACGCAAATATTTTGGACTGGCGATGGCTGCCGTTGCCACCCTGGGCCCTGCTCAGGTGTATGGTGGCGACAAAGAGATCGCGCAGTCGATTATGGAACGACTCAAACTGAGTCGTGACACCGGTGACCTGAAGGACTTTTCGCTGGACATGAAGGTTGACGAAGGCGTCGTCCTGTTCCGCGGCAAGGTTATCGGTGACGAACAGCGCCAACTCGTTCTGGATGCTTCCGAAGGCATCGCCGGGATCCGCGACGTCGTCGATGAGCTCGAAGTGACGGCGTTGGAAGTCGCCAGCTCAAAACCCGCGAAAATTTACAAAACAAACGCTGCGATCAAAACCGCCGCCCCTGCCCCTGAGGTTGCCTCAGCCAAGCAGGACCAAAGTGACTTCAGCTTCGCTCAAGCGTTGGCGGAACCAGGGCAGAAAGTCGGCCTCGCAAAGCAAGAGGTTATGCCTGGAATCGTGCGTCCAACTGCGGCTTACGAGGGGGCTGAACTCAATTCTCCAGTGCCCGCATCGGAAGTGATGGCCGAGCAGGTCGGCGAAGGCAGCGGAGCGAATGATGAACAGATCACCCAAGCCGTCGTGCGAGCGATCGGACGAGCTCAGGCGGAAGGCTACGTCAAGAATTTCGGTGTCGATGTCAATGTCTCCAATGGCATGATCGACCTGGAAGGACATGCTGCCTCGCAAGAGCAACGCGAGTTTCTTGAAAAGGTCGCTGAGCATGCTCCGGGAGCGCGTGGGGTGCTGAACCGCATCGAAGTGACAGCCTCTGGTAATGCAGCTGGTGGGACGACACCGGCCATGACAGCCACGCACCGTACCAACTCGCCGCAGATGACAGCTTCGAGCGGCGGATTGCAACCACTTCCGCCAGCCAATGCGATGCAACCGCAGCCCATGCATGCTCAAATGCAGCGGCAACAGCAAATGCAAATGCAAGCCATGCATGCTCAAATGCAGCAGCGTGGCGTGCCTGCTCAGCAAGCATCCTATGGCAGCTACGGTAGTCCCCAGGTGATCAACGGCGAACGGGTCGTTCCTGGAAGCATCGTCAACCACGGGCCTACGGGGGACACCTACCCAGGTGCGGCGGGCGGACAGTATGCCAGCGGAGCTCCGATGATGGGGCAACCGGTGCCAATGGCTCCTGCCGCTCCGGCGGGTGCTCCTCGCTACGATTCGCCCAACCTCCCCAACTACGCATGGCCGGGTTACGCCGCCAACGGCAATTACGCAGCAGTTTCGTATCCGCAACAATACAGCCCGTCTGCTTTCCCATTCATTGGCCCATTCTACCCCTACCCGCAAGTCCCCTTGGGATGGCGTAAGGTAAGCTTGGAATGGGACGACGGTTGGTGGTTCCTCGACTTCACAGACAAATAAACGTCTGCTGAGGAAATTCACGAAAAACGAATGCAAATTAGGCTCGATGCTTCTTTCCCGGAGGCATCGGGCCTTTTTTTTGCTATCCTACGCTGTGACCAATCTTTTCTGCATCTGCTGTAACGTTTCCCTATGTCTAGCGCCGAATCTCTCGAACGCCTCGAAGTTGCCCTCACCCCACAGCAGCGGTTTGAGGAATACCTGCAGAGCCGAGGGCAGCGTCAAACGAAACCACGGAAGTTTCTCGTCGAGACAATTTTTGCTCAGCACGCCCATTTCGATGCCGATGAGCTGATCGAAAAGCTGCCCCGAAAAGGCAATTCGGATTACGTCAGTCCGGCCACGGTGTATCGATCCCTGCGTGAATTTGTCGATGCTGGCCTGCTCAATAGTTTCCAGCTCGACGGCCGCACGGTCTACGAACTGGACTACGGCTACCCCGAGCACGACCATTTGTACTGCACTCGTTGCCGCAAACTTATTGAGTTCCGTAGCGAATCGCTCATGGACATCCGGGATAATGTCGCCGCCGAGCACGGCTTCCGCGTCACCGGCCACCGTCTAATCGTCCACGGCATCTGCCGCGACTGTGCCGGCAGCCGTCGCACCAAACGCAAACAAGATTTGGTTTGAGTAAAGGCCACTGACGGGTTCGAAGCGGCCTCGCGTCCTAAGGAGCGGCGCCCGCCAATCGCATCAAGTAGTCGCCGTAGTCATTTTTATAACTGGCGGCGAGAGTGCGCAGCTGACTGCCAGTGATGAACCCTTGCTCAAAAGCAATTTCTTCGAGGCAAGCAATTTTAAGGCCTTGGCGTTTTTCTACTGCCGCGACGAAGTTGCATGCATCGAGCAGCGAGTCCTTGGTACCCGTGTCCAGCCAAGCGAAGCCGCGGGAGAATAGCTCGACGATCAGTTCACCACGTTCCATGTAGTGGCGATTGATATCGGTGATCTCCAATTCACCGCGTGGCGATGGTTTGAGATTCGCAGCAATCTGGATCACATCATTGTCGTAGAAGTACAGCCCAGGAACGGCGTAGTTCGACTTCGGTTGAGCTGGTTTCTCCTCAATCGAAACAGCCTTCCCTTGCCCATCGAAATCCACAACACCATATCTTTCGGGATCGGACACACGGTATCCGAATACCGTCGCGCCCGAGTTTCTTGTCGAGGCATTGGCTAGAATTTTTCGGAACCCCTGGCCGTAGAAAATGTTGTCACCGAGTACCAGAGCGACTCGCTCACCATCAACAAAATCAGCCCCGATGATGAATGCCTGGGCGAGGCCTTCGGGCCGGGGCTGCTCAGCATAAGTGAGTTTGATTCCCCATTGGCTGCCGTCACCCAGCAAACGCTCGAATGCTGGTAAATCGTGTGGTGTAGAAATTAACAGGATTTCACGAATCCCGGCGAGCATCAGTGTGGACAGCGGATAATAAATCATCGGCTTGTCATAGATCGGCAGGAGTTGCTTGCTCACCGCACGGGTGATCGGATGGAGCCGACTGCCCGACCCCCCTGCCAAGATGATTCCCTTCGGTGCGGCCGACTGAGTCGCGAGCGACGGATTGCTAGTTGAGAGGGGCATTTTTTTATTACCAAATGCGGGGGAAAGAATCGCCGAGCAGCGAGATGTTCCGACTCGTGCGTTGCGCAGAAATCGTCGCTCGGCTCAACGGTGTAATGGGCGTCGCCAAATTGAAAACGAAAGCTGACTCAGCCATTTTCGTCGACGCCTGGGTAGCTATCGATGAAAACGAGCTAGGCGCTGCGTGCCCCTCGGCCGAGTCGATCAAGTTGGTAATCGCCTGATAAAATATCTTGCCACCACGCTTGGTTATCGAGATACCACTGCACCGTTTTGCGGAAACCAGATTGCTTGTTCTGTTGAGGTTGCCAGTTCAGCTCTTCGCTGATTTTTCTGGCGTCGATCGCATAGCGGGCATCGTGGCCGGGGCGATCGGTGACGAACGTGATGAGCTGCGAGTAACCTGAATTTGCCTCGCTCGCCGAGCCACTCTCCACTTGCGAGGCACACATCGTCATTGGCTTGAGTTCGTCCATGATCTCGCATAATGAACGCACCAAATCGATATTCCGAAGCTCGTTATTGCCGCCAATATTGTAAGTCTGCCCTGGTCGCCCTTTTTCAACAACGGCAAGGAGTGCCTGGCAGTGGTCCTCGACGTACAGCCAATCGCGAATGTTTTCACCGAGGCCGTAGACCGGGATCGGCTCTCCACGCAGGCACTTCAGGATCACCACCGGAATCAACTTTTCCGGAAACTGGTAGGGGCCATAATTGTTACTGCAGTTAGTCACCAGGACGGGCAAGCCGTAGGTGTCCGCCCACGCTCGAGCGAGATGATCTGAAGACGCTTTGCTGGCCGAATAAGGGGAATGAGGATCGTAGGGGGAGGCTTCGGTAAACAAACCGCTTTCCCCTAGACTGCCGTAGACTTCATCGGTCGAGACGTGCAGGAATCGAAAATGATCTGCATTCTCCGGTGGCAAGTTGCGGTAGTGCTGCAGGCTGGCCTGTAGCAAATTGAATGTCCCAATGACATTCGTTTGGATGAACTGTCCTGGCCCGTCGATACTGCGATCGACATGACTCTCCGCTGCCAGATGCATGACTGCATCGGGGGCGTAGTCTCGTAAAGTTTGATTAATCGACTCCGCATCAGTGATATCAATCCGCGCAAACTGATATCGCGAGTTGCTCTGGACATCACGGAGTGAGCCGACGTTGCCTGCGTAGGTCAGAGAATCGATATTGAGGACTTCGTGGCCCTGCAACAACGCTAAGCGGACAAGGTTGCTACCAATGAATCCGGCGCCGCCGGTGATGAGAAGTCTTTTCGGATGAGCCATTCTATTTCTCTGGAAGGATTCCGCAGGTAGCCAGTGCGATCAAGCGCCCCGTGCTTAAGGCACTTCAGGAGGAGCAGTTTTGTTAGGGAGCCGAGACTCAGTCTGTCTCATGGAAGACCCTCAGGTTGAAACTGCCAACGAGAATGCGAATCCCAAATCATGAGCTGGAACTCCTAGCAAGCCCCTTCACGGAAGATAGCCGTTTTGATGGTTCGCCAGAGAATGAAAATGTCCATGCCGAGCGTCCAGTTATGTAAATAGATGCGATCGAAGTGGATGCGTTGCTGATAGGAGGTGCCATTGCGACCGCTTACTTGCCACAAACCGGTGATACCAGGCCGTACCATTTGGTACATCCTGAACACCTTGGGGTGTTGCTCGATATACTCGCGATCGTAATCGCCGCAGTCAATGATCGGTCGCGGGCCTACTAGGCTCATCTCGCCGACCAGGACATTCAAAAGCTGCGGAAGTTCATCCAGACTCGTCTTGCGTAAAAATGCACCCAGACGTGTGATGCGGGGATCATTTTTAAGTTTGTGGGTACCTGCCCACTCCGCTCTTAACTCGGGGTGAGCGTCGAGGTATGCAGCGAGTTTCTGATCAGCGTCGCACACCATGCTGCGAAATTTGATAGCTAGAAACGGTTGGCGATAACGCCCCACTCTCATTTGTCGATAAAAAACAGGGCCTGGATCAAAGACTCTGATCATCAGCCCAATCAGTAGAATAACCGGAACCCAGATCGGGGACGTCGACACGACCAACAGCAGGTCCATCCACCGCTTGGCGAGCAGTGCGTGCGGGCACGTGAGATTCGTGCGACAATGCATTTCAATTTGGCCGTCAGCCTCGACAATTCGTACTGACTCGGTCGGATAATGGTCCCATTGAACAGGCACGGTGACGTGAGGAATGCCATGGAAGCTCTGGAATGACCGCATGTCTTGGCGGTTGGCATCGGCAACCACAACCCGGCACGCTTTCGCGTCACCAAGAATTTCCTCAAGCGCCGAGATGGGCCCAATGTGAAGCTTCTGGTCGCTGCCCGCGCGATCGACGATTGCTCTAGCCATCGCACTATTTTGCCATTGGTTTTGAGCGTGCGAAGTTGACCGAATACTGTTCCCTGATTTCAGCGAACTGGTCCAGTGAGTGAGCTGGTCGAACACAATGCCAACGGGCCGCAAGCCTTCATTGCGGGTTTGCTGAAGGCGGTCAAACAAGCGAGCGGCGCGCTCGCCGCTGCCAATCACCAGCACAGGCTGTGTCCACCAGGTGCTCGTGGCGAGTAGCCGCCGCACGATGGGACGAATAATGCTGAGCAATAGCGTCAAAGTGATGCAAAGTACTATCCAACAAGTCCAGGGCAATGCGGAGCTGTGGGCGGCGAAGAGCAATCCGATCGCTGTTCCGGCGCATACCAAGAAACAAGACTTCAGAACTCGTCGAAATTCGATGGAGTATGTCGTGCCACAGGCGGGATACAGCGACTGCGAATGTTGAAGCAGCAACGTCATCGCTACCACACCAAGCACGAACCATGCAGGCACAGACTCCCCCGCCCAATGGCCCGCGGCGGCGGCCAGTGCTGCGGCGGATGCTGCCATCGCCATGTCTGCAACGACAAGGGGTAGTGACGACCGAACGTCGTACCATGCTTGCAATCGCCCCATCCGCAGGGCGGTTTCAGTGCTGATTCGTTGATATCCATCGGAAACACGGGCCGACTCATCGACAGCCGGTGCCTGGTAGGCGGCCACTGATGATGGATCAGCGTATCCCCACTGTTCGGCTGTAGTCGTACTCATTAGATCGCTATCCTTCAACGAGAGTCGTAACGGTAAGAGGCAGGTTGTCTTCAGTGACAAACGTGTGGGGCCGTTTTCAATCTGTGGCGAAAGTGATTGCTCGCCGTGGAACGACAAGCGATATCATTTTCGTGAATTTGAGCGCGAGCAGTGCGGTGAATAGGAAGTAGGCTTCTAGCTGCCCGGCTAGGATCCGCCGTTAAAGCGGCTTCAGGATAGGTTCCTGCGACGATCAATCAATACCCGGAAAGAGTGGCTCACGCGGCTGCCGCTGTTAGGGGCTGCAGTTCCCCGTTGCTAGCTTTTAGTGTTGCTGCTCAGACGGTTGTCAGCGATTTTTTTTGATGCGTGCTAGCTGTGAGTCTAGACGCTTCAAAAGTCAGGCTTGACTGCAGTGGTCAGGGGAACCTTGCATCGAGAAGGAGTTTTGTTTGCTCTGCGGCCAACGCTGGCAGCGAACGGGTGGGTGGCTGGGGGGAATGCATTGGGGTGGTGATTACGGGCTTAGAGATAGTCCTGGAAGTAGGCCGTCAACGACGCTTGGCCCGTCCATCGATCGTCATTGTGTCGCAGTGCAGAGACCACGCCGATCACTTCGGCTGCCGCATTCACGAGCGGGGCACCCCCGATATCAAGTTGACTTTTGTCGTCGGCGAGTTCAGCCCATTGGAGCTTGCCGGTCAGGTTATGTGTGGCCGTGTCATCTAAAACGAAGCTCATCCAGTTATGGTCGAAGTCAGCGATACGGCACGACACCACGCGGAAGCCCTGGTCCTGGACTGGTAAAATGACCCAAGCTTGGTCATCCACGGACGGGTTTTCCGTCGCCAGTGGCAATGCATTGAGACGTTTCGTCGGCAGATTGCCAATCGCAAAAACATCTCCATGAGGTGAGGTGGCGGGAAACGGGCGGGCACCTGGGATGATCTTTGGGCGGCTCGTGCAGACTCCCCGGGCACGCCGAGTCAGAGGGTCGAAAAGCGAGACTGAATGCCAGGAAGCGAACACGTCCAGTGCATCGATTTGTTTATCCAGGCCACCCGTAGGGCCGAGTCTGCTTAGGTTGCCTAAAAGTACCGGTGTGTCAGGGTCATGCTTGTAAGCGGCGAACACCAGACCTCCCGACGTCTTTCCAATCGCAGTCTCGATCACCGGCCAGAACAGGAAATTTGCTGGGATCTCATTTTCGACGATTAACGGGGAGACTTCAGGAACCAGCTTTGCTGGCGATTCTGGAGGAGCGTTCTGTGGTATTTGTGCACTGGCCACGTCGCCCGATGATTGGGTCCATGTTTCCTCATCGGAAGGGACTGGCAATGGTTGACTCATTAGCACTAGGAGTGAAACGATCGCAACGCTGCTGAATCCGATTAGAAACCACTTGCGAACAGAGGTCTGGGGTGCGCTTCGGCGTCCAGGATTGTTGGGCGCGGCGCCCGTCCGGCTGAAGCCTGGACCTGAGTTTCTTGCCGCATACGGCCGAGCCTGAATTCTATTTTTGGTTTTCAAGGCCACGGGCCTGTCACTTACCGGAAGAGGCATTCCCGCGACCCACTGCGATGATTCGTGGGCATCCGCTCCGGCGTCAAGGGGGCCCGGTAAAAGCGATTTCGATTGCCGCCAACGTCTTTGAATTCCCATCAATCGCGAGGATGATTTAGATGTTGAACGCGATCGTCTCATCGGTTGCCTCCGAATGGGCGACGTATAGCATTGGTAGAGAAGTCGTGTCAGGGGACACGTCGATGCCAGATAAGACCGAAGAGGATACGTTAGTTTTCGTGAATGTAAATGGTAATGGCGATCAAAAAGCGAAGGCAGCAATCGGCATGTCGATTAACTGTCTAGGCTGCCTAACTCGAGCACTTCGCTGATTTCGTCAATTAGCTCGCCGCTGCGATTGACGCGGCAGCGGACGGGTGACTTGCTTAAATAAGTTTGTCGATTTTAAGGCTTGCTACCTTCCATTGCAATGTTGCTAACGCATCCGGATCGAACGAAGGGCTCAGACGGCGGCGCACCCCCCCCGAAAATGGTTGCGTCTATGTTTGGGGTAGCCTAAGCTGACGCCACCTCGGATACAGCTATCGTTTTCATTAGTCGCGTTTACCCTGCGGGGCGGGCAGCGAAAAACATTCGCATTTTGGGGCAGTAAGGCAAACCAATGCAACAGTGCAGGCTTGAGCCACCAATTTCGATGTCCTCGTCGGCACTTTTTGCATTCGCATTATTGGCCACGCTGTTGCTGTCGTACGCCACGGTAATTGTTCGGCTGGGAGAAGTCTGGTGGGGGAATGCGGATTACTCACATGGCTTTTTTGTGCCAGTTGTATCCGTTGCCTATATGTTTATCCATCGAGGCGTTCTGATTGAAGGCTTCAATCGAAAGCAGCCCAAAACCGTTGTCGCAGTGGGGATCGCCATGCTGTGCATCGGGTTTCTGTTGCGGTTGGTGGGGATCGCTGTCAGGGCACTGCCCGTGGAGGGGTATTCCGTCATTGCGTTGGTCGCTGGATTGATCTTGCTGCTTTGCGGGTGGCGGGCCCTGTGGGTGATGATGCCTGCCTGTCTGTTCCTACTATTGATGCTGCCGTTGCCTGGTGGTTTCGTAATGCCCTTACGTTCAGGTCTTCAGTCGGTCGCGACATCCATCAGTGTGTTCGCATTGCAAACCCTCGGTCTTCCCGCGATCGCAAGGGGAAACGTCATCGTGTTGCCTGAAGCCGAGATCGGAGTGGCCGAAGCTTGTTCTGGGCTGCGTATGCTCGTCGCGTTTACAGCCTTGGTATCGGCTTTGGCGATGTTTGTCGAACGACCTCTGCGCGACCGAGCGATTCTGTTGTTATGCATCGTTCCGATTGCCGTGATCGTCAATGCGTGGCGAGTCGTGGTGGTCGCGGTTGCAACTTACTACCGCCCGGGTTGGGCCGACACGGTCCACGATTGGGCGGGACTGGGGATGATGTTTCTAGCGATCGGATTATTGTGGGGCGTGTTGTGGTTCTTGTCGAATTTATTCCCGACAGTAGCGACGAGCGGCTCGAAAAACCTGACACCGAACATGATACGCAGCGTCAAAGCCGAGAGAGCGTAACCAACATCAGTTGAGTTATGGTCGGCTATCTGTTTACTAACCAGACAAAAGAGCCATGGACAATCACCATTTGAACGGAACAGGGGTTCCTGCTGTTCTCGAACCCTCGAGAGGCCAGCGTTCGTCGTCCAGTGGGCAATCGATATCCTATGCGGACAATTCGTCGGGCTGGTCAGAGTCACCGCGGGCAGAGGTTGAATCGCAAGAAAACTTTGACCCGCTATCTGTCTTTCATTCTCTTCGCCGGCATTGGCCCGTTGCGCTTCTAACTGGGCTGCTGCTAGCGCCGCCAATGGCAGTCGTGGGCTGGTTTTTGTTAGCGCCGAAGGATACCGCCATGGCGTACTTGCGAATCGACTCAGTCGATTCGCTGCTGGTATTCCAGACTGCCGATCGGCTCAACGCCGGGCGAGATTCGTTCAGTATGTACAAGAACACGCAGGCTCAACTGATCAAGACGCCATTTGTTCTTAATGAAGCATTAGCCGTTCCCGAGGTTCGAGATCTACCGGAGATCAAGGAGAAACCAAGTCCCCTGCAATGGCTGTCCGAGTCCCTGCGAGTCGAGTTTCCGGGTAAGGGGGAAGTCATGACGATCGCCTTGGAGACGGAAGATCCAAAAGCGTCCACTATTATCGTCGACGCGGTCGTCAAAGCCTATATGAATGAGGCAGTGTTAGACGAACGCAATGAGCGGATGCAGCGCGTGAATAGTCTGGAGGAAGTCTATGCCGAGGCGGAAGGCAAGGTCCGTGCCAGACGCGCTGAAATTCGTAAGCTCGCTGACACATTGGGAACGGGAGACTCTGAGTCATTGAGTATCGCGCAGCAGCTTTCCGTCGAGCGGTATGGTCATGTTCAGACCGAGCTGGGCAAGGTCAACTTTGACTTGATGCGGACGCAGGGAGAAGTCGAGGCATATCAGCAGTTGTCCGAGCGAATGCGTCGTCAAGCCGAATTGATCGCCACAGAATTGGAGTCCCGGGCGAAAGCCAATGCCGCAGATAGTGAAGAGGGTGAGGAAGATCAAGAGTCGTCGGTTTTGACCGCGTACGAAACGGATCGCATTCTGTCCAGTGATCGAGACTATCAATCCTTGCTAGCGATGGCCCGTTCCTTGGAGGAGGAGATTGAGCTCTACAAAACGCGGTACGGCAAAGGGATGATCCAGTACAAAATTGATCGGTTTGATCGGCTCACATCAGACGCGAAAGAACGCGAGGCGACACTTCTCAAGCTGGCAGCTGAGGAAAAGGGGCGAAAAATCGCGCAGGGCGAAATGGGCCAAATTGACCTTTCGTTATCCCCCGAGGATCAAAAGCTGGCGCAGCGCCATGCTCGGCTCCTCGCCGATGCTGAGGAGCATGACAAACGCATCGTGGCGAGAGGAATTCAAGTTGGTATTCTGCAGCAACAGAAGGAACGGATTGAGCACGACCTCGTGGAACTAGACTCCGAGGCTAAAAAGCTCGGCCGATCTTCGATTGATATTGAGATGATGCGGGCGGAGATTGCGTCTTTGGATGACGTGCTCAACCGCCTCGGGAGTGAAATTGAGCGTACCAGAATCGAACTGAACTCGGGTTCCCGAGTAGCCGTGATTTCAGAGGCGACCCCTGTTGCCGACTCCAGTAGCAAGAAGAGATATGTGGGTACCGCTGGGTTGGGGTTCATCGGTTTCTGCTTGCCGTTTTTAGGCTTCATCGGCTTGGACCTTACCAAAAAACGCGTCAACAGTGTCTCAGGTGTCGGGCGAGAATTGAGTGTCCCTATCCTGGGATCAGTCCCCCGCCATCGCAAGATCCATGAGGTTTTGACGAACGAGAATTTCTCCGATTGTGAATTTGGTAACTCTGTCAGCTCGATTGTTGCGATGTTGGTCAATATGTCGCGGTTTGACCGGGCCAGCGTCTTGATGGTTACCAGCGGTGTTTCGGGAGAGGGCAAAACGACGCTGGCAACGAGTCTATGGAGAGGTTTGACGCAAGCAAGTTACCGGACGATTCTCATTGACTTTGATTTGCGGCGACCATCGCTGCATGAGAATCTTGGCTATGAATTAGGCGTCGGTGTTTCTGACGCAGTGGGCGGCAATGTCGATTGGAAGGATGCTGTGCATGCTACGAGTCCTAACGCATTCTTCATGACGGCTGGTTCGAGTCGCCCGGTAAACCTATCAGCCGTTGGCGCCAAAACACTTCCTCAGTTATTCAGCGAACTGCGGGCGGAATATGATTTCGTGATTGTCGATACGCCGCCTGTACTGCCTGTGGTCGACACACGAGTCATTGGTGAGCATGTCGATGCCGCAGTTCTATCGGTGATGAAAGATAAGAGTCGGATTCCTCAGGTCGTTGCTGCTCACGAGACACTGAAAGCTCATGGTGTTCCCGTCATGGGCGTGGTGGTAAGTGGTTGCCCGTCCAAGAACGGCGAGTACTTATATCAGTACTGATCGTATTCAGCATTGAATCGGGCTCAGCATTGAATCGGGCATCGGAGCTGGCGTTATCTGGATTTGCCAATTCAGGACAGTCGCGAGTGTCGCAATGCCCTGTATTATTAACTTGGCAGAGGCTTCTGGGCGCTAGGCCGAGATTCCAGTCGCCTCCGTGACCATGCGTGATGCGTCGTATTCTTGTCTCGTCTGCCACGAAAACTGCGGGTTGTCATTCGAGTGACCCCTACCTTAACGAACCGTTTCTTTCAAACGGTGTATTCCAAATCGAAGCCTGAGCCACCGCTTGTGCGCATTGCCAGGTCTGACAAAGCATCATCAATTACTCCGTCATGAATCAATTGAATCGTAAATTTCTCGCGGCCACATTGGCCATAATAGTGGTAGGTGTCGTTGCTGTTGTCGTTATCCATCACTTTCAATTCAATCGGCAATCAGATTTTTTTAGCCAGCAGGCGAAAACGGCGTTATTGGCCGAAGACTACCGCGGCGCCATTCGGCTATATCAGCAGTCGTTGAAAATGGATGCCAAAAACCAGATGACACTGGTGGGACTTGCGGAATCCTATGAACGAGTGGGGAATTTCAACGGATCCTACAATATTTCGCAGCAGCTAGCGAGATTGGCCCCGGATGATATCAGTAACCGAGTTCGCCTCGCCCGAGTCAGTTTGCAGATAGGGCGATTCACTGATGCGATTTCCTATCTTGATGCGTTGCCGGAAGATGATGGCAGTCTCGAGCCGAAACCGGGGTCAATGAGTGCCGAACTGCCCCCGTTGTTGGGGCGAACTGTTGCTGAATTGAAAGGGATGCTCGGTGATGCGAAACTCGGCAACCGTGACGTTGAAGGAGCCATCGAGGCCTACCGGGAGGCGGTCGCCACGGACGCAGCTTCCATGGAGACCTACGTTAAGCTCGCCCAGACGCTCACGGATTTGGCGGATTTGCCAGCGGAGGGCGAGGTGGTGGTCAACCAAATGGTGCATCAGTTTCCGGATCGCGGTGAGGCGTACATCTCGCGTGGTCAATGGCACCTGTCTGTCTATGGAGATGGATTGGGCATGGGTGCGGACGATAGTGGGA